>DASXGB010000181.1:0-4812 GCA_036489325.1 Caulobacteraceae bacterium | reverse complement strand
TTCGGCCTGTTCCTCGCCAGGCCCGCCGGCCGCTGGCTCTGGCTCGGCCGTAGCCTGGGCTTGCCGCTGTCGGCTTTTGTTCATACGCCGAAGGTCCTGCGCAGCACGGCCCTGACTGGATACGGACAAAGGCTCAAGGCGGTCGGCATGCTGTTTCGCGTTCGCGCCTGGCGTTTCTTTCACGCCCTCGGTCTTGTCTGGACCGCAGATCCGAAAGCCGGCCCCGGAAAGTCCGATGCCTGAGGCGCCGATTTGCGACGCGGAGGCTGCGGTCGTGATCGTCTCCTTCCGTAATCCGGGCGATGTCCTGGGGTGTCTCAACGCTCTGGCGAAGGCGCCGGCGCAGCCGAGCTTTTCCGTCCTGATCTGCGAAAACGGAGGGACGGAGGCTTATGACACCCTGGTCGCCGCCTTGAGCGGCATGGGCCTGCCGGCGGTCGAGACGGTGGTCGGCGAAGAGGCAACGCCATTCGATTGTCTCGACCTATTCCGCCTTGGCGCTCTGAGGGTGACTCTCGGCAAGGCCCCCGCGAACCTCGGTTACGCCGGCGGGATCAATGCCTGGCTCACCAGGCTCGCAGGGGAAACGGCCTGGCGTGGCGTCTGGGTGCTCAATCCCGATACCACCCCTGAGCCCGACGCGCTGGCCGCGCTCGTTCGTTTCGCGGATGATCACGGGAAGGGCATGGTCGGCAGCCGAGCCATGTTCAGCGACACGGCCAAAGTCGTGCGGGCGCGAGGCCTCAAGTGGCGAAAACTCGCCGCTTCGGTGCAAGGTGTGGATATCTTCGCCCCCGCCGACGTCAGGCCCGATCCGGCAGACATCGAAGCCAGGATCGACGCCCCATCGGGATGTTCGTTCTACGTCACCCGCGCCTGTTTTGAGCGTATCGGGATGATGGACGATCGCTATTTCCTGCTTTTCGAAGACCTCGAGTGGGGCCTGCGCGCCAAGGCGTGCTGCGGCGTCGGCTACGCCTATGATTCCGTGGTTCCCCATATCGGCGGAACCTCGATCGGTTCGGGGAAGCGGATGGCGGACCGATCGCGGCTGGCGGTGTACCTCGAGTTCAGGAACCGGATCCTGTTTGTGCGCTGGAACTATTCCGGCTGGCTGGCCTGGACCGTTTTCATGGCCGTCCTGCAGTCCGCGCGCCTGCTTTTCGCCGGCGCGCCAGGAAACTTCGCCGCCGCGTGGGATGGTCTCCGCGCGGGACTCGCTGGAGAGACCGGTCGACCCGACCGGTTGATGCCCGCCCCCTGAGAGGCTTCAGGGCGGAAATGCCAGTCGCCCGAGCGCGTTGCGCACGGTCAGGATCTCGAAGCCGCGCTCCAGCGCCATGGCCACAGCGTGACGCAGCTGGTCGCAGCTGGCGCCATGCTTTGTCGGGCTGTCCTGGACGTCGTGAGTGTAGAAGATCAGCCAGCCGTTAGAGGCCCGGGCCTTTTCGAGCCAGGCCTCCGTCGCCCGGTCGTCGCGCGCCTGATCGTAGAGGGCGACCGCCTTCAGAAGGCCGAGGTCCGCGACGCCCGCGTTCACCCCAGGATTGATCCCGCGGCAGCTGGCGTACATCGCCTGCGCCTGCAGTTTCCGGGCCGGCGAGACGTCTCCGAACGGCCAGGCAAAGCTGGTCAGGCGCACGTCGCCGCAGGCGCGGTTGACGAAAGCCTGGTTGGCCTCGGCTTCCCGGTCGAAGGCCTCCGCATCGAGGGTCGGGACCCGCGCGTGAGAGAAGGTATGGCAGGCCAGTTCATGTCCGCGTTCCACCAGCCGCCCGAGGTCTTCCGCGTCGAGGTGTGCCCAGTTCTCGCTGATCGTCCCGACCAACCCGCCGGCCACATAGAAGGTGCCGCAGGCGTCCGCCTCCTCCAGGATCGGCGCGCCGGCGGTGACGGCCGATCGCGGAGCGTCGTCGAAGGTGAAGGATGCGATCGGCCGCGAAGCCTTCAGGCGCAGGCCGCGGGTCCTCACTGCGCGGGCCAGACGCCGGTTGAGTGCTGAGATCAATCCGTTCATGCGCGCACAGATTGCCGCTCGGCCGGCGTCAGGCCGCTGCGATCGTCGACGGTCACGATGTCCCATTCGGGCAAGAGAGAGTCAGTCGGCATCCAGAAGGTTCGGGTTCCGTCGTCGTTGTCGCCCGCGGCGAATTTCATCTCGTCCTCGATGACGACGCGCGAGGGTTCGTTCTTAGCCGTCGGCCGATAGAGGATCGCAAGCCTCGCCTTTCCACGCTGAGCGCCCGCGAGGAGGAGCCGCTGGAAAAAGGCGTGCTCCACCTTCTTCCGCTGAACCCGGCAGCTCATGAAGAAACATTCGACCGTCCAGCTTTCAAGATTGAGCAGGCCGACGCCGATCACACCATAGTCGCCATACTTGTCGCTGGCCGACAGCGTCAGCACCCGATGGTCGGGCGAAGCCAGCAGGCGCTCCAGGTCGGGGCGTCCCAAACGCCGACCGGAATAGTTGAGCTGGTTGGTCCGTTCGGTGAGTTCGAACGCGCGGTTGAGCCTGGCCTCATCGAGAGGTTCGATCAGGAGCCGGATGTCGCAACTCCGCAGATAGACCTCATAGTCGCCCCCCGCGGCATCCAGCCCGGCTCGGCGGACCGCCTCGGTCCGGTACATGGCGCGGCGATTGCGGCTCTCGGCTGTGACCACCACGTCGAACCGCGGATGCTCGAGAATCCGATCGATCACATCGACGTCGAAGGTTTCAACCTCCGGGTGAGCCTGCGCGACCTCTCCCCGTTCGAACGCCTGGTCGTCGATCAGGACCAGGGTGTCGCGACCGATGTTCAGCGAAGCGGCGATCGCCGCGAGACTTTGGCTCTTGGGATTCCAGTGGATCTGCGGGTGCAGGAAATAGTCCCACAGGCCGAGCGAACCCAAAATGGCCTCGGCCTCCTCCGGCGAATTCTTGCTGGCGATCGAGTTGAGGATGCCCCGCCGGTCAAGCTCGGCGATGATCGCGGGGATCCGTTCGTCAAGCTGCAACTGCTCGGCGCCGTCCTCGACGAGCACGCCGCGCCACAGTGTGTTGTCGAGATCCCAGACCACGCACTTGACCTTCGGCCGCTCTGAGCCTTCCGCTCGAGTGGCCGTTGCGATCGGGGCAAGGGACGCGCCGTCGGCGAGCGCCACGAAATCGGCCAGCCCAAACAGCAGCGGACCCGTGCCCTTGTCGGTGGAGACCGGTTCGATCTGGACCAGCAGCGAAGCCGCCTCGTCGACACGCCGGAAGATATCCGCCGCCGGCACGCAGAAGCGATTGTACCCGGGGGCGGCGTCGGTCCTGGTCTGGAAAAAGCCATCGTCAGCCTTGCCCTCCGAATTCCGGAAGGTGAGCGTCAGCTCGATCCTATCCTGACCGGGGTTCACGATCTCGAGCAGGAACAGCTCCGGGGAGGCGTCCGAACGTGAGGCGGAATGGGCGACCAGGAGATCGGCCGCCTTGCCGAGCTTTCTTCGGAGGTTGATGGGCAGCAGCGGCTGGTCAACCGTTTGCTGGAGGCTCCGCGAGATCGCTTCTGCGCGTTCAGCGTTGTGGACAAGTCGGGCGTGGCCCTTGGCTTCCAGTTTTCCCCACCGTCGGAAGGCCAGAGCCATAAGGCTTATCGATCCCCCGGCGCCGTCCTTCGCCAGCCTGGTCTCGATCCCGCGATCGAAGCGGCGGCACTTGAAGTCGCGGCGCGGCGTGTAGAGGGAGCAAGACGCGAAACAATCAGGCATCGCGCATTCGCTGCAGTGCTCGTCCCAATTGAGAAGGCTGCGGGCGACGACCGTCCGACGTGTTGAAAGGAGCGCGCCAAGGGTTCCGGGCTCCAGCGACAGCGACTCGCTTCCGGTCTCACTGACGGAAAAGGCGCGCATCTCCTCGGGACCGTTTCCTTGGCTTGCAGGGGGCGTTAGCGTGTGAGGAATTCTAGGGCAAGAAGCCCATGACCGAGAATGGTGGCTCGAACATCGATCCCGCTGACGACCTTACGCTCAAGTCCGCAGCCCGAGCTGGCCACTCAATATCAAACTGAACATGGAGTTGTTGGTGTCCGAAACGACGACGGTGGCCCAAGAGAGTGATAAGGAAAAATTCCTCTCTCTTCTCGCTCAGACGTTAAACGCCTCTTTATATGATGAGAGCGCTTGGCGCGTTATCACCCCCAATACGTTTATCAAGGCGTTAGTCACCAGAATACTCGCAGCGAGATCATTCAAACTGGTGAAATATAGGCCGTTCGATGTTGCGGCGAGAGAGACAGGCGCCGATTGGCCAATGTTCGGGTACACGATGGTTGGAGCCAAGCGCCTGAGTAACATCAGAGATCTGGCCAAAAGCGTCGTTGCGGACGGCATTCCCGGTGATTTCGTGGAATGCGGCGCCTGGAGGGGTGGAAGTTCGATCTTTGCGCGGGCGGCGCTCGATGCCTACGGCGGTCGGGAAAGGCTCGTCTGGCTTGCGGACTCTTTCGAGGGAATGCCAAAACGAAAATCAACGGACATGGCAGATCCAGAGTTCGACAGTTATGACTACCTGAAGGTGTCGGTGGATCAGGTAAAGAAGAATTTCCAGAGGTTCGATTTGCTGGACGAGCGCGTGAAATTTATCAAAGGTTGGTTTTCAGATTCCTTGCCATCCGCACCAATTGAAAGAATCTCTATATTGAGGTTGGATGGAGATTATTATAGCTCCACCATGGACGCTCTTACATCTCTGTATGACAAAGTGTCTCTTGGCGGGTTTGTCATTGTCGATGATTATAATTCCTTCGCCTCTTGTAAGGCGGCGATCACAGACTTCTTCAATTCGCAACG
>DASXGB010000326.1:0-4386 GCA_036489325.1 Caulobacteraceae bacterium | reverse complement strand
CGGATTGCCGATGTCGATGCTGGTGATCTCGAGATTGGACGCCTGGAACCCGGTGAAGCCCTCGTCCAGCCGGCGCGCCTGCACCGCCGACAGGAACCTCACGAGCGTCGGGGTCGGATTGGCGGCGCGGTCGGGGTAGGCGACGTGGCCCTGGACGCCACGCACCGCGATCTCGGCATTGAGACTACCGCGGCGGCCGATCTTAACCATGTCGCCGAGCCGGGAGACGGATGTCGGCTCGCCCACCAGGCAATGGTCGATCGTCTCGCCGTCGGCGGCGAGCTGGGCGACGACCGCCTTGGTCCCGTGCTCGGCCTCGCCTTCTTCATCGCCAGTAATGAGCATCGAGATCGAGCCCGGGATCTGGCCGGCGCGGGCGGCGGCGGCGATGAAGGCGGCGACGGCGCTTTTCATGTCGGCCGCACCGCGACCGTGGAGTTCGCCCTCGGCGATCTCGCCGGAAAAGGGATCGCGCGCCCAGGCGCCGACATCGCCCGTCGGCACGACGTCGGTGTGACCGGCGAAGCAGAGATTGGGCCCGACGGTTCCCCTGCGGGCGTAGAGGTTCTCGATGTCGCCGAAACGCATCCGCCGGCAGCGGAAACCGTACTCGGCAAGACTGGCTTCGACGATGTCCATCGCCCCCGCGTCGGCGGGTGTCACCGACGGGCAGCGGATGAGGTCTCGGGCGAGGGCGACGGGATCGATCATCTGCCGACAGAGAGCGGTTCTCTTCCCCCTTCACAAGGGGGAAGTACGGCCGAAGGCCGGGATGGGGGATCGGAAGAGCCGGCGTATCCGTCCCCCCTTCGTCCCTTCGGGACACTTCCCCCCGTTGCGGGGGGAAGAAAGGCGATTTTCATGTGCCATCGCCCCGGCAGTCATTAGGGTGGCGTCTTCGCATTGAGATCCTCGGATCCGACCATGGCAAAGATCGACATTGCTTCAGTGCATGCGCGCCGCGGCGCGGGCTATCCGCCGCCCTATGATGCGCCTTGCCTGGCCAGGCAGAGGCAGGCGCTCGGCGACTCCGGCGGCCTGACCCAATTCGGCGTCAACCTGCTCACCCTCGAGCCTGGCACGTGGTCAAGCCAGCGCCACTGGCATAGCACCGAAGACGAGTTCGTGTGGGTGCTGGAGGGCGAGGTCGTGTTGGTCACCGAGGCTGGGGAAGAGGTGCTGCGCTCGGGCGACTGCGCCGCCTTTCCGGCTGGCGCGCCCGACGGCCACCACCTGATCAACCGCACGGATAGCCTTGCCAGGGTGCTGGAAGTCGGCAGCCGGCGGGAAGACGACGGCTGCGTCTATCCGGACGCCGACATGATCGCCAAGCCAGGGGAGCAACTCTATTGTCACGTCGACGGCAGACCCTATCGCGCGAAATGAGCTGAGGGCGCGGCGCCGGCGATCCGGATGGCAGGCGCAAAGCCTCGGGATGGCGAGGGCAGGGTGATCGCCAGGTCCGGGCCGACGGGTTGTAGCACCGCCGGCGCCTCGTCCTCGAGCCGCGTCGCTGCCCCAGCGGCGGAAAGTCCTCGAATGGTAATGTGCTCACCAGGCAATGCGGCGAGCGGGACGAGATAGAGATCATCGCCCTTCGCGGTGAAGCGGATCGGGACGCCTTCAACAGTCTCCGTTTCCGCTCTCGTCCACGGGCGCGTCCCGTAGATCGCCTCGCCGTTTGCGCGCAGCCAGGCGCCAAAAGCCTTCAGGCGATCGAGCTGAGGCGTGGGGATGACGCCGCCGGACTCCGGCCCGACGTTCAGCAGCAGATTGCCGTGCTTGGAAACGCCGTCGACGAAATCGCCGATCAGGGTCTCGGCCGAAGCGTAGTCCGCCTCCCCGTCGTTGCGGTTGAAACCGAAAGAATGGCTCATACCGCGCGTCGCTTCCCACTTTTTGGTCTGTATGTCCGGGAAGCGGGCGTATTCGGGCGTCCGGAAATCAGAGTGCGGGACCGGCGGCGGGATGACCCCCTCAGACCGGTCAGGACGCCTCTTCATGGCCCGGCGGATACGGTTGTCGAGGCGACGCCTGGCAAGGCCGGACCGCAGGACCAGGGAGGCGAGACTGGGCGTGCGCCAGCGATCGTTGACCACCCCTTCCGGAACCGCGTCGTAGTAGTCGGCGAACAGACGGTTGAGGCGGCCTTGGCCGCGCGGCCAGGAGATGTCGTTCCACAACGCGCTTGGCTTATAGCGCTCGATCAGCTCGCGAGCCTGACGTTCGGCGTAGGCCGGATAGGAGCTGCGGGGCGATCCCGCCGCCAGGTCGCCGAGGGTCCTCAGCGGCCGCTCATCGAAGGTCCAGTCGAGTCCGCCGGAATAATAGAGGCCGAACCTGAGACCGGCCGCGCGCACTGCTGCGGCGATTTCGCCGACGAGATCTCGCTGGCTTGTCCAGCCGGTGCGATGAGGGTTCTCGACGCCGCTCGGCCATAGGCAGAAGCCGTCATGGTGCTTGGCCACCAGCACCACATAACGGGCGCCGGCGTCGCGAAAGGCCTCGGCCCAGGCCGCCGGGTCCCAGCCGGAAAGTCCGGCCAGGAACGGCGCCTTGAACGCCTCGTAGGGCGCGTTTCCATAATGGCTGGCGTGGAACTCCGCCGATGGCGTGCCCGGCACACGGATCGCGTTCCAGTACCACTCTGTGTAGGGCAGCATGGCCGCCGCCCGGTCGTAGTGACTGCGGAAGACGTCCGAGACCGAACCCACGCGCGGCGCGAAGGCGGGGATCGTCCAGATCCCCCAATGGATGAAGATCCCGAACTTGGCCTCATCGAACCACGCCGGCAGTGCGCGCGCCTCAAGGCTCGCCAGATCCGACTTCATATTTCCCCGCCCGTGGCTCCCTTAGCGGGAATCGTCCCACGTCTGAGCCGCCCGGTCCACCGCCTCGCGCACGTAGCGCCCGGTGTGGACCAGCGCTTCCGGCGATTTGGCGGCGCGGGCGACGGTGATCGCCCCTTCCATGGCCGAGAGGACGAACGCCGCCAGGGCCTCCGCCTCCTCGCCTGGAGCGCCATGGGCGTCGAAGCCGGCGACGATGGCCGCCCGCCAAAGGTCGAAAGCCTCGTTGCACGCGAGGCGCAGGTTTTCGTCGAGACTGGCGATATCGAGCGTGGTCGAGGCGATCGGGCAACCGTTGCGATAGTCGCTGCCCTCCAGGATCTTGGCCTCCATCAGGAACACCTGCTCGATCGCTTCGCCCGGGGCGTCGGACCATCCAAACGAGCGCCGCCAGCCCTCGGCATAATAGGCTCCGGCCCAGCGCGCGGCTTCCACGCCGAGCTCGGCCTTGCCAGCGGGAAAGAAGTGATAGAGCGAGCCCCAGGGCGCCTTGGCTTCGGCGGTCACCTGCTTCAGGCCCGTTCCTGAGAAACCCTGAACCCGAAACAGCTGTTCCGCGGCGCGGATGAGCCTCAGGCGCGTGTCGACGGGCTTGCCCATTCGGCTGCGATATAGCGATTCGCCCGCATCCTCCACGATAAAATAGATTGATCTATCCAATAGATCTGTGTCTAGATTGATCGATCCAGAACGGAAGGGAGATCGACCGCCATGCCGAGCCGAGAACGGGTCAACGCCTTCGTCACAGCCGTTCGCGACGGCCGCTACGTAGAGGCCATCGCCGACTTCTACGCGCCTGAAGCCAGCATGCAGGAGAACCAGGCGCCGCCGCGCAAGGGCCGGGACCTGCTGATCGCCGGCGAGAAAGCCTTGCTGGGCCAGATGCGGCAGGTGGTGACGCGGCGTGCCAATCCGGTCCTGGTCGACGGCGACCGTGTGGTCATCGGTTGGGAGTTCGAGTTCACGGTCACTGACGGCGCGGTCAGGCGTCTGGCCGAGCTGGCCCTTCAGACATGGCGCGACGATCGGATCGTCGAAGAGCAGTTCTATTACGATCCGTCGCAAAGAGGGGTCGTCGTCTCGCCGGCGGAGGCGTCGCGGTGAGCCGAGCAGCAGCGAGAATCCTGACGGCGATCGTCCTGGGCGGGCTGGTCGCCGGCACGGTCGACATCTTCGTGGCCGCAGCCATCAACCACCTGCGAGTCGGAGTCATTCTGCGGGCCATCGCCAGTGGCCTTCTGGGCAGGGCGTCGTTCTCCGAAGGTCAGAGATCGATGGTCATCGGCCTGGCGCTGCAGGAGCTGATGTCGCTCGTTATCGCCGCCATCTACATCCTGGCCTCCATCCGCCTGCCGCTTCTCCGCCGCCGGCCGCTTGCCCTGGGCGCGCTCTACGGGGTGGGGATACTCCTGGTGATGAACTTCGTCGTCGTGCCGCTATCGGCGGCGTGGCCCAAACACAGACCCATTCATCTAGAGGCGGTCCTTCTGAACCTGGCCGCGATGATCCTTTTCGGCGTGATCGTCGCTGTCTCCAC
>DASXGB010000307.1:0-6968 GCA_036489325.1 Caulobacteraceae bacterium | reverse complement strand
GGAGCTCGCCACGATCGGCAACCCGCTGGCCGATTTCTCCAACCTGCTGATGCAATGGGTGAACGGCTCGGTCGCGGCGATCGAGGACAAGGAGGCCTGGGGCATCCCGACGATGGAGGAATATGTCGAGGCCTATTGCCAACAGACCGGCCGCTCGGGCCTGCCGGACCTCAACTGGTACTTCGCCTACAACCTCTTCCGCCTGGCGGGGATCGTTCAGGGCATCGTCGGCCGCGCCCGCGACGGCACCGCCAACAGCCCCCAGGCCGCAG
Source organism: Caulobacteraceae bacterium (assembly GCA_036489325.1). GTDB lineage: Bacteria > Pseudomonadota > Alphaproteobacteria > Caulobacterales > Caulobacteraceae > Acaudatibacter. Next base: position 6,696 of record DASXGB010000307.1, on the reverse strand, counting down.
CCATGGAGGCGCGCGTGCCGCTGTTGGGCGAAGCCGCCTGGAAGTACGCCAAGTTGGCGGGCGCTTAGGCCTTCATTGGCAGGATCGGCGCGAGCGTTGCCGCAAGCGCCGCCTCGTCCTCAAAGCGGACGGCTACGGGCCAGGGCCGCACCCGCTCGCGCCAGACGGGGCCGAGGCGCGCCCAGTCCTTTTCGGTGGTGACGAGGCCCGCGCCGAGGGTTTCCGCGCGGCGGGCGAGGAAGGCGAGAAAGCGCTCCGTCGGGACCTCATGATCGGCCAGAGGCGCGAAATCGACGAGATCGCAGCCGGCCGCCTTGAGCGCCCGCTCCAGCTTCCACGGCTTGCCGATGCCGGCAAAGCCCACCTGCGGCCCGGTCGGCGGCGCCTCGAGCGGAACCAGAGAGGCCATGAGGACGGACCTGCCCGCGAAAAGATCCAGCAACTCGGGAACGGCGGTTGGCAGGTCCGCCGGCAGCAGGATGATCACCGCGTCGGCGCGGGCGAGGCCGGCGGCGAGCGGCTCGCGCATGGGTCCGGCCGGAACCACGCGGCCATCGCCGAACGGCCATTCGCCGTCACGCGTCTCGCTGTCGACAACCACGAGCGACAGGACCTTGCGAAGCGACGGATTCTGGTGCCCGTCGTCCATGACGATCAGGGCCGCGCCGGCGGCGGCCGCGGCTTGGGCGCCGGCCACGCGCTCGCGGGCGATCCAGACGGGTGCGTCGCTCGCCAGCATCAGCGCCTCGTCGCCGACCTCGGCCGCCGAATGGATCGCCGGATCGACCCGCACCGGCCCCGCCAGGCTGCCGCCATGGCCACGGGTCAGCACATGAGCGGCGACGCCCCGAGCGGTCAAGAGTTTCGTCAGCTCACGGACGATGGGTGTTTTTCCCGCGCCGCCGACGGTGAGGTTGCCGACGCAGATGACCGGAATCCCGGGGTCGACCGGTCGGGTGCGGGCGATCCGTTGGGCGGTGACCCGCGTCCAGATCGCGGACGCCGCGAGCGCCAGAAGAAAGACCAGCCCCAACCTGCGACTCGCGCGGTCGCGCTGGTACCAGTCGCGGGGCGTCTTCAGGTTCACGATGCGATCAAGGCCAGAAGCCGCGGCGCGACGGCGGCGTTGTCGGCGTCGAGGCGGGCGGCGAGGTCCTTTCCGCGCCCGGCAAGGTCGCCCAGGCGCTCCGCCAGCGCCTCACTGAAGAGCGTCGCCAGCTCGCCAATGTCGGTCACGGTCCGCACCGCGTTCTCACGCCGGAGGGCGTCGTAGACGGGCCAGTGCTCCGTGTACGAACCGGAAGCAGTGGCGCAGCTGAGCCGGGCCGGCTCCAGCGGGTTGTGGCCGCCGAGGCCACGAACGAGGCTGCCGCCGATGAAGGCCACGCGCGCCAGGCGGAAGAAGAGGCCAAGCTCGCCCAGAGTGTCGGCGACATAGACGCGTGCCCGGCCGGGATCGCCGCCGGCGCCGCGCCGTGCCGCGGCGAGGCCCGCCGCTTCCGCCAGAGCCATGACCTCGGCGCCGCGCGCTGGGTGACGCGGCGCGATGATCAGGAGGGCGTCCGACCGATCGGCGGCGCGGGCGAAAGCGCTGAGGACAATCTCCTCCTCGCCGGCATGGGTGCTGGCCGCGAGCAGCACAGGCCGGCCAGCCAGGGCGGCCCTCAAGGCGGCAAGCTCACCCTCATCGGCGGAGAGCGGCGGCGCGCCGAGCTTGGCATCCCACAAGCCGGCCACATTGCCGCCCAGGGCCTCGAATCGGGCTCGGGCGGGCTCATCCTTGGCGAGGATCAGATCGAACGCCTGAAGCACGGCCCTCGCGGCGGCCGGCGCGCGGCGCCAGCCGCGCTGGCTCGCCTCCGACATGCGCGCCGAGATCAGCGCCAGGCGTGCGCCCGATCCCTTGGTGGCGGCGATGAGGTTTGGCCACAGCTCGCTTTCCACGAAGACCCCAAGGTCCGGCCGCCAGTGGCTCAGGAACCGGCCGGCGGCGGCGGGCATGTCGAGTGGGACGTACTGGTGGATCGCGCCTGGCGGCAGGCGTGCGCCCAGCATTTCGGCCGAGGTCCGCGTGCCGCTGGTGACGAGCAGGGCCGCGTCCGGCGCGGAGCCTCTCAGCCGCTCGATGAGGGGCAGCAGCGACAGACCCTCGCCGACGCTGGCCCCATGCAGCCAGATCAGCCTGCCCTGGGGTCGCGGGTGGCTGGCGCGGCCAGAGCGCTCAGCCAGGCGCGCCGGATCCTCTTTGCCGCGGACGACGCGCGCCTTCAGCACCAAGGGCGCCAGGGGCGAGACCGCGCCCATCGCCGCCGCATAGAGCGCCAGCGAGGCTGGCCGGCTCACGCCGCTCGACCCGTCAGCAGGGCCTCGGCCCTGGCCTGACCCGCGTTCATCCGGGTCTGCCAGTCGATCCGCGCCGCCTCCAGCGCCGCCTCGTCTGGATCGGGCGGCAGGCGAAGCGGACCTTCCAGCACCACCTGGCCACGGGCGAACGGCAGCGGGATGCGTGACTTGTCCCAGCTCTTGAGCGTCAGGGCCGGCGCCGCCGCCAGGCTCATCACGAACACAGGGCAGGCCGCCGCGCGGGCCATCTGCACCGGCCCGATCGGCAGCACTTCGGCCGGCCCGCGGGGGCCGTCCGGCGTCAGGATCATCACCCCGCCCGAGCGGATGAAGACCAGGGCTTCTCGGAAGGCGCGCGCGCCGCCCTTGGACATGGCCGCCTTTGCGGTCGAGCCTCTGAGCGGCGGAATGCGCAGGCGGGCGGCGGCCTTGGAGATGAACTCGCCGTCCGGCGAGAGCGAGATCATCACCTTGCGCGGCTTCCCGCGCAGCAGCGGGCGGCATGCCATGCCCTGGGCGATGCGTCCGTGCCAGAAGAGGGCGATCAGCCCCTCGGGCCCGGCCATGATCTCGTCCACCGGGGCGCGGTTGTCGAACCGCCAGCGCACCGTGGCGATGATCAGCTCGATGTAGGCCGCGACCAGCCAGCCAAGGACGGACTGCACGGCGGGCGAACGGAAAAAGCGCTTCACGCGGCCGAGTCCGCCGGGACGGGGTCGCCGAGATCCTGGGTGCGGGCCAGACGGGCGTAGAGGCCGCCGCGGTCGATCAAGGCGGCATGGGCGCCGGTCTCCACCACCTGGCCGCGGTCGAGCACATAGATGCGGTCGGCCCCGCGCACGGTTGAGAGGCGATGGGCGATGAGGAGCGTGGTGCGGCCGGCCATGAGCCTGGCCAGCGCCGCCTGGATCTGGGCCTCGCTCTCGACATCGAGGGCGCTCGTCGCCTCGTCCAGCAGCAGGATCGGCGCGTCCTTGAGGAAGGCCCGGGCGATGGCGATGCGCTGGCGCTGGCCGCCGGAGAGCCGCGCGCCGGCCTCGCCGACCACGGTTTCGTAGGCTGACGGCAGGTCCTGGATGAAGTCGTGAGCGGCGGCTTGCGCGGCGGCCGCCTCGATCTCGGCCCTGGACGCGGTCGGGCGGGCGTAGGCGATGTTGGCGGCGATGCTGTCGTCGAACAGGAATGGCTCCTGGGTGACGAGCGCGATCTGGCGGCGCAGCGAGGCCAGGGTCACGGCGCGCGCGTCCTGGCCGTCGATCCGCACCGCCCCGCCGGTGACGTCGTAGAAACGCGGGATGAGGTTGAGCACCGTGCTCTTGCCGGCGCCCGAGGGTCCGACCAAGGCGACGATCTCGCCGCGCCGCACCTCCAGATCGACCCCATCCAGGACCGGCGCGTGACCGTCATAGCTGAAGGAGACGTCCTCGAGGCTCAACGTCGCCTCGGCGAGGGCAAGGGCGGGGGCGTTCGGCGAATCCCGCACCTCCGGCTCGACGTCGAGGGCGGCGAAGAGGCGGCGGCCGGCGACCAGTCCCTGGCTGATCACCGTCGACATGTTCGAGACCTGGCGCAGCGACTGGCCGGCGGTGAGCAGGGCGGCGAAGAAGGCGGCGAAGGCGCCGGGGTTGGCGTGGCCGCCTCCCGAGCGCCAGCCCTCGTAAGCCAGGACCGCGGCGACGATGACGAAGGTCATGGCCTCGGTGGCGGGCGCGGCCAGCGCCCGGGCGTTGTCGCCGCGGATGATGTGTTTCTGGCGATCGGCGACGGCGGCAGCCACGCGGGCCTCCTCGTCGGCCTCACGGTTCTCGATCTTGATCACCCGGATGCCGTCCAGGCTCTCCATGATCGCCGTCGCCAGGGTCGAGGTGGCGGCCATCGCCCCGCGCGCCGCCTTGGTGGCCCGGCGCATGAATCGCCCGAGGCCCACGGCGACGATCGGCGCGGCCAACAGCACGATGAGGCCCAGACGCCAGTCGGTCCAGGCCATCACCGTCAGGGCGGCGAGCAACGTCAGGCCCTGCTGGACGAGGTTGAGGACGCCGCTTGTCGCCGCCTCGCGGATCAAGCCGGCGTCGTAGAGCACCGCCGAGACGTGGCCTCCGGAATGGGAGGCGCGCAGGCGGGCGAGGTCGGCCCGCACCAGCCTGCCGAACAGCTCGTTCTGGACATCGCCGACGATGCCGTTGCCGATGCGGTTGACCAGCAAGGACTGGACGGCCTGGGCAACGCCACGGCCGATGGCCAGGGCCACGATCGCCAGCGGCAGCCACAGGAGCGCGCCGGGCTTTGGCCGCACCACCAGGTCGTTCACCGCCGGCTGCAGGATGCCGAGCAGCAGGCCCGAGAGGGCAGCGAAGACCACAGCGCAGGCGATTGAGGCAGCTACGGCTTTCCACCGCGGCGCGAGATAGCGCCGGGCGATGCGCGCAGCGACGCCCGCGCCGGATCTCGCCGTCGCCGGGCTCGGATCGGAGGGATTGGCGGGGGCCATTTCAGGATCCCTGAAGCACGAATCGATCAGGCGTGTTCGCCTGTTCGTTGGGTCGCGCTTTGGAACTAAGCATTTGAGCGCGTTCCGATCACGATCGTGACGCTATTTTGCGGAACGCACTCGAGGCGGCCGCCCCCGGCTTACTTCTTCAGAAATCCGCCGTATTTGGCGGCGAAGCGGGAGACGCGGCCGCCGCGGTCGACCAGGTGCTGATGGCCGCCGGTCCAGGCCGGGTGGGTCTTGGGGTCGATGTCGAGGTGCAACTCGGCGCCTTCCTTGCCCCACGTCGAGCGCGTCTGATAGGTCGTGCCGTCGGTCATGGTCACAGTAATGAAATGGTAGTTCGGATGGATGTCTTGTTTCATGGCGTGATCGGACCGGCGTGAGCGGGGACGGGAACCGCCCGCTGCGCGCGGGCGAATTTTGGAGGCGCGGCTATACACGCTTCGGCCGCGTCGAGGCAAGGGTCCGCCATGGCGAGTGACGCTTTGGCCGGCGGCGCCCTTTTCGGCGGTCGGCGGCGTGTATCAGGATCGGACGACGGCGGCGAAGGCGGCCAGGGTCGGCCGGCGCGGCGCGACATCCGGCCCCTGGCGGGCCTGTGGCCATTCCTCAGCGCCCACACGGCCGACGCGGTCGCCTCTCTGGTGGCCCTGCTCTTCTCCACCGGCGCGACTCTGGCGCTCACCGGCGCGCTGCGCCTGGTGGTCGACAAGGGCTTCGGCAGCGCCTCGCGCGCCAGCCTCGACGCCACCTTCCTGATCCTGCTGGGCATCGCCGTCATCCTGGCCCTGGCGACGGCCAGCCGGTTCTATTTCATCACCCGCCTGGGCGAGCGGGTCGTGGCGGACCTGCGAGCCGCCCTCTACCGGCACGTCCTGACCCTCGACCAGGAGTTCTTCCTCAAGGTCCCGGCCGGCGAGGTGCTGTCGCGGATGACCATCGACCTGACCCTCATCGAGGGCGTGGTCGGCTCGGCCGCCTCGATCGCCCTGCGCAACCTGCTGACGGTGGCCGGCGCCACCGCCATCCTCCTCTTTGTCTCGGTCAAGCTGACCCTGTGCGTGATGCTGATCGGCCCTTTGGTCCTCGTCCCGTTGGTCCTCTACGGCCGGCGGGTGCGGCGGCTCTCCAGCCGCGCCCAGGCGCAGTACGCCGAGGCGGTGGCGTTCGCCGGCGAGACCCTCGACCTCGTGGATACGGTCCAGGCCTTCGGCCGCGAGAAGAGCGTCGGCGACCGCTTCAGCGCCTCGGTGGAGGCCGCCTTCCACGCCTCGGTGGCCCGCGTCGCGGCCCGCTCGGTGATGACAGCGGGCGTCATCGTGCTGGTGTTCGGCGGCGTCGCCGGCGTCTTCTGGCTGGGGGCCAACGACGTCCTCGCCCATCGCCTGACCGCAGGCGCCCTCATCCAGTTCGCCCTGCTGGCGGTGCTGGCCGCCGGCGCGATCGGGGCGCTCAGCGAGGTGTGGGGCGATGTCCAGAAGGCGGCCGGCGCCATGGACCGCATCACCCAGCTGCTCAAGACTCGTCCCGCCATCACCGCCCCGGCCCATCCGGTGGCGATGCCCAGGCCCGCTCGCGGCGAGATCGCCCTGCGCGGCGTCACCTTCGCCTATCCCTCGCGGCCCGACCTGCCGGCGCTCAACGGCTTCACTCTGCAGATCCGGACCGGCGAGCGGGTCGCTCTGGTGGGCCCCTCGGGGGCCGGCAAGAGCACCGTATTCCGCCTCTTGCTGCGGTTCTTCGATCCGGACCAGGGTGAGGTCGCCATCGACGGCGTCGACCTGAGGCTCGCCGATCCGGCCGAGGCCCGCGCCCGCATCGCCCTGGTGGCCCAGGACGCGCCGCTGTTCTCCGGCACC
>DASXGB010000274.1:0-33535 GCA_036489325.1 Caulobacteraceae bacterium | reverse complement strand
GCTGTTGGGCCACCGCATCGCCGAGATCAGGGAAGAAGGGGCTGAGCCCAGCGACCGTTGCCGGGTTAAGCTGCTGCAGGATAGTGCCCCCGCCATTGTTGTTTGAGTAATAGTAACGGCCGATCGAATAGAGCTCGAGCCAGTCGGTCGGACGCAGCGTCAGGCTGGCGCGGACCGAGTCGTAGTTGAGATTGTCGTAGTGCTTGCCCGGAAAGTTGGGGCCGACGTCGATCGTGTAGCCGTCGCGGGCGCCCACCTCGCCTGCCAAACGTAGCAGAACCTTGTCCTTGACGATCGGGATGTTGATCGCCCCCTCGCCACGACGATCGTTGTAGTTGCCGTACTCGCCCTGGACGTAGCCGCCGAACTGGTTGGTCGGCCGCTGGGGCTCGAACAGGATGTTGCCGCCGGTGGCGTTCTTGCCAAACAGGGTTCCCTGCGGCCCGGCCAGCACCTGGACGTTGGACAGATCGAAGTAGGTGCCCACGCGGCCATCGATCCCGACGGGGTTGGCGACTTCGGCGAAATAGGGAATGACGCCGGGCACGGAGCCGAAGGCCGGCCCCTGGCCGCGCAGGGCGAAGTAGGCGAATTCGCTCGGATAGCCGCCGGTGATGGTGATCATCGAGGGCGTGAAGTCAGCCAGCGTCGTGCGATCGGTAATGCCCTTCTGCTGGATCTTCTCGCTGCTGAAAGTCGTCACCGCGACCGGCACCTTCTGGAGGTTCTCGGCCCGACGCCTGGCCGTCACCACGACCTCGCTGAGCGCAGGCGCTTCGGCGGTGGCGACTTGAGTGGCGCCAGTTTGCTGCGCCTGCGCGCCGCAAGCCAGTCCCGACAGCCCAACGGCCGCGGCGCCGCAAAGAAGTGTCCGCCTCATCCTGATCCCTTCGTTTCCGCCGCCCAATTTCGAGCAACCGCTTGTGCTCTATTGTTATCGATGTCATTGATATCGATGTCAATGGACATCTGGCATGGTTTTAAAGAGTTCGCGCTTCAACGGGGGCCGTGATGGCAGAACCAGTTCAGACAGTAGGGATCGTGGACGATCCTTGTGCGGTTCTGCCGCCCATGCCGCCTGCGATCGCGGCTTTCGAGGCGGCGCTCAGGAAGGCGGTCGAAGAACACCGCCCCCTGCCGACGCCAACGCCCGATCTGCCGGCCGCTGCGGAGAGGTGGATGCGCGAGCGCCAACCTCTGGATTATCCCAATCTCTGCAAGTACGCGGCGGCCAACGCGGCTCTGCCGCCGCCGACCTCGGATCGGATCGTTTTTCTGGGCGACTCGATCACCGAATTCTGGAGTGTGATGGACCCCACTCTGTTTGATGGGGACCGCGTCAATCGTGGGATCAGCGGCCAAACGACGGTTCAGATGCTGGGCCGCTTTCGCGCCGATGTCATCGCCCTGAAGCCCCGTACCCTCCATCTTTTGGGCGGCGTCAACGACATCGCCGGCAATACGGGCCCCACGACTCTGGCCTGCATTCTCGACAACGTCATGAGCATGGTCGAGCTGGCCCTGGCCCACGATATCCGCGTCGTCCTGGGCGCCGCGACTCCAGCCACGCGGTTCCACTGGCGGCCCGACCTTATGGCCCAGCCCCACATCCGGCATCTCAATGACGGGTTCCGGGCCTTTGCGGCGAAGGCGGGGATTGTATTCGCCGACTATTACGAGGTCCTGGCTGACGCCGAAGGCGGGATGCGGGACGGCGCCTCGGATGATGGCGTCCACCCAAACCGGACCGGCTATTCGATCATTCGGCCGGTTGTCGAAAGGTCCCTGGCCGACGCCTAGGCGTCCGTGGAGGCGCGCACCACCAGCTCGACGGGCAGCAAGGCGGACGTGGCTTCCTCGCCTGCGAGAAGATCCAACATCTTGCCCGCCAGCGTGCGCCCGGCCAGGTCCCAATCCTGGCGAACGGTGGTGAGCCTGGGATCGTGGATTGCATCGTCGAAGCCTGTCACGGCCACATCGCTCGGCGCGCGCATGCCCGCGCTCTCGAGGACGTCCAGCGCCCCAAGCGCAACCGGGTCGCTGCAGGCCGCGACCGCATCAAAGTCCCAGCCCTTGTCCAACTCTTCGGCAATCACAGCCCGAGAGGCTTCGCGCGAAAATTGGCAGATGCGGGTCGTGACCTTCGCCGCGGATTTCCTCACGGCCCCGGTGAGCCCCGCCAGGCGATCGGCCACCTCTTCGTGGGCGCTATCGCCCAGGAATAGTATGCGGCGGCGGCCCAACCCAGCCAGATGGGCGCCGAGAAGCCGGCCGCCTTCACGATTGTCGCTGCCGACAAAAGCAACATCATCAAAGGCGGCGCGGGCAGAGCCCCAGACGACGAGGGGGAGGTTGAACCGTCTCATCTGCTGGAAGGCTTCGTCGTTGGCGCCCTGGCCGAACAGGATGAGCCCGTCGGCGTCCACGACGCTCGTGGCCGAAACGATCTCGGCGCGGGTGGTCAGGACGAGCCGGTAGCGCTGCATCGCAAAGGTCTGAAGCAGGCCGCCGATGACCGTGAGGATCAGGGGGTCGGAATAGGGACGGCCGGATGCAGGATCCATTTCAAGGACTGCCGTCACGCTATGGGCCCGCCGTGTCCGGAGGCTTCGGGCGGCGGCGTTCAGCCGATAGCCATGCGCCTCGGCGAGCTCCTTGATGCGAGTGCGGACTTCTTCGCGGACCAGCGAGCTGTCCCTGAGGGCCCGCGAGACAGTGATCTTCGAGACGCTGGCGAGTGTGGCGAGGTCTGCCATGGTCATGGCCGTCCCGCCGCGATGGCTGGCCGTGGCGACCTTCTCCTTGGCGTCTGGTATTTTCATTCGGAGCGCCCCTTGATCCGAGCCTAGCTCATGGACGAAATCCATTGCAAGCGGGAATGACATCGATAACATCAGTTATTGCGGATGTCACAGGCTACGTGGCCGAACAATAATCAGTGGAGCGCCATATGGAGAATCAGGCTCGAAGCCCGCACATCAGTCGCTCTTGAAAGCGTGGAGTCACACCTGGACCGCGCCCGCGATCTCCGTGCTAGCTTCGCCCCTCAGCAAAGGGAGTTAGGTGATGGCGGGACGGGACTTCGACGGCTGGACGGTGGTCGTCACCGGCGCCTCCACCGGCCTTGGCCGTGCGATCGCGGTGGATTGTGCGAGCCGCGGCGCGGCGACGGTGGTGATCAACTACGCCTCCAACGCCGAGGAAGCCGCCGCCACGAAGGTTCTGGTCGAAGCGGCGGGCGCCGCCGGGATCCTGGCCCAGGGAGACGTCGCCGACGACGCTGAGTGCCACGCCATTGTAGAAGCGGCGGCGGAATCGGGACGCATCGACGCCCTGTTCAATAACGCGGGGACCACCAAATTCGCCAGCAACCACGCCGATCTGGACGCGGTCTCGGGTGAGGATTTCGCCAGGCTCTTTGCGGTGAACGTCACCGGCGCCTTTCAGATGATCCGGGCGGCCCGCCCCCTGCTGGAGGCCGCGCCGCAGCCGGGCGCCGTGGTCAATACCTCCTCGGTCGCCGGCGTCATCGGCATCGGCTCGTCGGTGCCCTACGCCGCCTCGAAAGGGGCGATGATCACCATGACCCTGTCGCTGGCCAGGGCCCTGGCGCCGAAGATCCGGGTGAACGCAATCTGTCCCGGATTCATCGATACGCCCTGGTTCGGCCGAGCCATGCCCGCGGAAGCGCTTGAACGATTGCGGCAGGGCGTCGCCGCAGCGGCGCCACTGAAGGCCGCCTCCACCGCCGAGGACATCGCCGGCGCCGCGATCTTCTTCGCCTCGCCGGCTGCGCGCCACATCACCGGCGAGACGCTGATGATCGACGCCGGCATGCATCTTGGCTACGCGCCTCTAGGCATGCGCTGACACTCGGGCCGGCTGTTAAGGTCCCCAAACCGCCAGCCTCGTCCGCCCGGCCGACTTATGGGCCGACCCCGCCATTCGGAGGATCCACGATGACCGCAACCGTCCAGCATAAGCGCTCCGTCTTCGCCGAACTGCACCGCGAGGGATGCTTCGTTATCCCAAATCCGTGGGATGTCGGCTCGGCGATCGCGCTCCAGGGGCTCGGGTTCAAGGCCCTGGCCTCGACCAGCTCCGGCATGGCCTGGGCCATGGGCCATGCAGATGGCGAGGTAAAGCGCGCCACCGTACTCAGCCACCTTCATGCCCTGGCGGCGGCGGTCGACATCCCGGTCAACGCCGATTTCGAAGGCGGTTTCGCGGACGAGCCGGACGCCGTCGCCGACAGCGTCTATCTCTGCGTCGAGACCGGCGTCGCGGGCCTGTCGATCGAGGACGCGACCGGCGATCCCGAACAGCCTCTCTATGACTTCACCCTGGCGGTGGAGCGGATCGCTGCCGCGCGGGCGGCGATCGGCAGCTCCGGCGTGTTGCTCACCGCCCGTTCGGAGGGATTCATCAGGAACCGGCCGGACATGGACGAGACCATCCGCAGACTGACGGCCTTTGCCGAGGCGGGAGCGGATTGCCTCTATGCGCCCGGACTGCGCAGCGAGACCGACATCGCCACGGTGATCCGCGCCGTCGCGCCCAAACCGATCAATATCCTCGCCCCCGGACTACCCGTGGCGACGCTGGCCGACCTCGGCGCGCGGCGCATCAGCGTCGGCGGCGCTCTCGCCAGGACCGCCTGGGGCGAGTTCCTGCGCGCGGCCAAGGAGATCGCCGAGAAGGGAACCTTCACCGCCTTCGAGCGCGCGGCCAAGGGCGGCGAGCTCAACGCCCTGTTCGCCGGTCGCCAGGAGTCCTGACACCAACCTTTTCTCGGAAAGGGCGAAGAACGAGGATCCGTTCGATCAGCACGTCGCTCTCGCGGTCGTTTAGAAAGCGCTTCGGGCGGCGCGCAATTGATCGCTTGCCAATGAATGTAATTGAAAACGTACCCCACCTGTCCGGCGAACCGTTGAGCCGACTGACGCGATCATTGAGATCTCGGCATGCTTGGGGAAGGCAGCGTGCCCACGATCCATCCTTGGAATCCCAACCCTCGCAATCGCGCTTGTTTGAGCACTCCGTAAACACGCTGTTCTCGAAATTGGTGAAGTAGACGCCGCTCATCCGCTTTTCCGGCCCGTAGGAGACAGAGGTGTCGGGAGCTGCGTTCGCTGACGCGGCCAGCAATGTGAGCGCGAGATATGTCATGCCCAGCCGCCGTCCGGTCATCATGGCGCGACGGTCATTCATTCCCTGCCCCAAAGCAAGGGTGAGGACCTGTGCTCGCTTCAACTAGTCTGCCTGGCCTTAGAACCTCACGTGCGAGAGCTTCTCGGGGTTGCGCACCACATAGATGGCGCGGATCTTCCCACCTTCGAACTCGAAGCCCATGGCGTCGAGTTCGCCTTCCGGCGATCTCGCCACCAATCCCGGCAGGCCGTTGACGGTCGCCGGCCGCACCTCGAGGCCCAGGAAGGCGCCGCGGCGGGTGGCGATGCCCTCGATGAAGCTGGCGATGTCGCTCGCGCCTTCGATCGGTCGAAGCGCCGCGACGCGCCGGCCGCCGCCGTCTGAGAGGAAGACCGCATCTTCGGTCAGCAGGGCGGAAATGGCTTTGACATCGCCCAGTTCCGAGGCGCGCTGGAAGGCTTCAATCACCCTTCGGCCGTCCTCGGGCGCCACCGGGTAGCGTGGGCGATCCTCGCGCACATGCTCCCGCGCCCGGGCGGCGAGCCGCCGGCAGGCCTCCTCGCTGCGACCGAGGCCCCTGGCCACCTCGGCGAAGCCAAGGTCGAAGACGTCGTGCAGGATGAAGGCGGCCCGCTCCAGAGGCGAGAGGCGCTCGAGCGCCAGCATCAGGGCCATGGAGAGATCCTCGGCCAACTCGCCGCCGGGGCCGGCGCCCAGGGTCTCATCGACGATCGGTTCGGGAAGCCAGGGACCGACGTAGATCTCCCGCCGGGCCCTCGCCGATTTCATGCGGTCGAGGCAGAGGCGGGTGACAACGGTGGCGAGATAGGCGTGCGGATCCTCGACGGTCTCCGTATCGACCTTGCGCCAGCGAAGCCAGGCGTCCTGCGCCACGTCCTCGGCGTCGGCCCGCGAGCCCGTGAGGCGGTAGGCGAGGCCCACCAGGGCGCCCCGCTCCGCCTCGAAGGTCCGGGCCAGGTTGGTCACGCGGCCGCCCTCAGTTTCGGCGACACCGTCGCCGTCTCGCCGGCGAAGGTGAGCCGCATGCAGGCCTGGCCGTGACCGAGGGCGTACTTGGCGGTGGGGTACATGCGGGCCGCGGTCATCGCCATGGCCAGGGAGACAAGGCCCTTCCGGCCCCAGCGGCGGACAATTTCCTCGCGCGGCTCGTCGGCGGCGGGCGAATGGGCGAGGCTCGCCTCGGCGAAGCGAACGGCCAGCACCATGTCTTCGGGCATGGCGGCGTAGTCGCGCTGGGCGACCGCGCAGATCACTTTCGGATCGATGCCGGCGGCGATGGCCATATCGACGCCGAGCTGGCTGCACGGGCCGCAATCCTCAGCCATGACCGCGACGAGGCTGACGGCGAAGCGGGCGGCCGGCGGCGCGCCCTTGCGGTTTCCCAGCACGCCGCTGACCATCATGAAGGCGATGAGCGCCATGGGATCGACCTCGAGCACCTCGCGGGCGTAACCGGCATCATAGTTCCACGTCCTCTCGAAGGCGTTGAGCTGGCGGCTGAAGAACCAACGGATCATGACATCACTCCTGTCTGTCGGGGCCGCCAGGCGAGCCAAATGGCCAGCAGGGGCGGCAGGAAAACACCTGGAAAGTCGCGCAACAGCCCGGCCCAGGTCTCGCGGCCGAAGACCGCGTCGGCCAGGTGGATGAAGGCGTGCAGGGACAGAAAAACGGCGGAGATCAGCGCAGCGGGGCGCGCCTGGGCCTTGGCGGCGTACCAGGCCAGCGCCGCGCCGGTTGCGAGGTAGGCCGCGCCGATATCGCGCACGAAATGCGGATTGAGGGGCCCGGTCTCGGTGACGCCCGGAACCGCCTGATACCAGGCCGCCGGCGCGGCCAGCATGAAGGCGCCGTTGAGCGCCAGCAGCAGGCCAAGGGCGTAGAGCAGTATGATGCGCATTGCGCCTCCTCGAGCTTAAGACGAGGCAGCATGCGCCGACGTGACATCCGGTCGTGAGATTCTTTTTGGGTCTAGGGTCTGGCCGTACCCGTCGCCACGTCGAGTATCGCTTCGACCAGGTCCTCGCGGCTCAGCGGCCGCGCCCATTCGGGCGTGAAGCGGCCCGCTTCATCGAGCACCAGAAAGCCCACCACCGTCGAGAGCATGGTCACGCGTCGACGCTTCAGCCACGCCTCCTCGGCGTCCGGGTAGGCGCGGCTGAGGGTGCGCCACAGCGCCTCGTAGGTGCGCTGGTAAGGCCCCGCCAGCACCGGCGGAATCGGGTCGCGCCGGAGCAGTTCGCTCTCGAACATCAGACGATGCAGCCCGCTGCGGCTCCAGGCGAACGCCATGTAGTGGCGCATCGCCTCGCGCACCCGCGCGGGCCCGTCACCAGGGCCGGCGTCGGCGGCAAGATAGATCTCGCTCAGCGCGTCGAATCCTCGCGCGGCGACGGCGGCCAGCAGAGCGTCGCGATCGACGAAGTGCCGGTAGGGTGCGGCCCGTGAGACGCCGAGCGAAGCGGCGAGATCTCGCAGCGACAGCGCATCGGCCCCGTCGCTCTCGACCACCGCCAGCGCGGCTTCGATGAGGGCGTTGGCGAGATCGCCGTGGTGATAGCCATCCTTGACCATATCCGAATGTTGACACGGCTCACATCCAGATGCAATGTAAGCGCCGACAACATTGGAGAGCGCCATGCGCCTGATTGGACTTCTCGCCGCCTTGCTGATGTTCCTCGCCCCTGCAGCGAGAGCATCCAATGTCGGCTTCGAGGAGCTGCACATCGCGAGCGGCGGCGGCGCGCCTCTGACCGTCGGCGTCTGGTATCCGACGGACGCCGCCGCCTCCCCGCAACCGTTCAACCTGCTCACCCAAACCGTGGCGCGGGGCGCGCCGCCGGCGGGCGAGCGGCTGCCGCTCATCGTATTCAGCCACGGAACCGGTGGCTGGTATGGCGAACACGTGGATACCGCCCTGGCTTTGGCGCAGGCGGGCTTCGTGGTCGCCGCCGTCACGCATACCGGCGACAATTACAAAGATCACAGCCAAGCCGGGCTGATCTGGCAGCGTTCGGCCCACATCCGGCGGCTGATCGACTACATGCTCACCGAATGGCCTGAGCACGGGCGGCTGGACCCAGGTCGTGTGGGAATGTTCGGCTTCTCCGCCGGCGGGTTCACGACCCTGGTCATCGCGGGCGGCCTCCCTGACCTCGCCCGCGTCGCGCCCCACTGCCAGGCCCATCCCGGCTACTTCGACTGCGGCGTGGTCAAACGGGCGGGGTCTCAGGCGTTGTTGGCAATGGTCGCCAAGCTGCCGCCCAGCGTCTTCGTGCACGATCCGCGCGTGCGCGCCGCCGTCGTCGCCGCGCCAGCCCTCGGATTCACCTTCGGCAGCGAAGGCCTGAAAGGCGTCACCGTACCCGTCCAGCTCTGGCGGGCCGAAAGCGATCACATCCTGCCAACCCCAGAGTACGCCGATGCCGTCCACGCCGATCTCCCGACGCCGCCGGAGTTTCACCTGATCAAGAACGCAGATCACTACGACTTCCTGGCGCCGTGCACGGCCACTATCGCCAAGGCCGTCTCGGACCCGGAGATCTGTGCCTCGCGCCCCGGCTTCGACCGGGCCCGGTTCCACGAGCACTTCGATGCTGACGTGGTCCGCTTCTTTCGACGGACGCTCACGGCTGCCCGATGATTTAGCTAGCGGGCGCCCCCGAACCAGGCCTCGGCCGCCCTCCAGTCGATCACCGGCAGCTCCGCGAAATTCTCGCGGAACCAGGCGAAGCGCTTGTCGGTGAGTTCGGCGCTGCGGTCCGCCAGAACGGCGCCGTCGTTCAACACCCGGATGACGCCCACGCCATGGTCGATCGAGAGCAGTCGGAACTCGACGCCTGCGGTGCGGATGAGCTCGAAACCCACCTTCCACGGATCGCCTGTCCAGCGGCTGGTGGAGATCTGCGGCGTGTGCTCCTCGATCCAGTCGCGCGGGAACATGTCGTGCACGGCAATCCAGCCGCAAGCCGGAACCACCTTCAAGGCGCTGGCCACATCACGCCGCACCTGGTCGTAGAGGTGCAGGCCGTCGATGAAGACGACCTCGAACGTCTCCTCGTTGGCCGCAAAGAAGGTGTCGCTGGTCATCCTGTGGGTGCCGCCCTGGACCGGATCGACGCCGACCTTTCGATCCGCCTGGACGGTGTCGAACAGCAGGTTCTCGGCGCAGCCGATTTCCAGGTAGGAGCGCGCGCCCGTGGCCTGGATCAGGGCGCGGACCACAGCTTTGCGGTCGCCCTCGACCTTCGACCAGTCGAGATCGAAGAAACCCTCGACCGCGTCAGCGCGATAGCGCGCCTCGCCCCAGGCCTCGCGGACGATCGAGTTGAGGTTGCGCTTCTTCTTGGCGTAGGGCGGCCGCATGGCGGCTTTCTTCTAGAGCCACTTCCGCCCGGGTGGGAACCGCATTCGGCGATAAGGCCGGCGCGTCGCCGCGGGACGGGACGTGCTATGCAGCACCCATGCCAAGGCTCATCGTGCTGGCCGGGCTTCCCGCCGTAGGAAAGTCGAGCATTGCCAAGGAACTCGCGCGGCGGACCGGCGCGATCTGGCTGCGCGTCGACACCATGGACCAAGCCATCTGGGCGTCCGGCACGGCGCCCGAGGATCTGCGCGACTGGACCTATCGCGCCGCCCAGGCGGTGGCGGCCGACAACCTGGCATTCGGCCACGAGGTCATCGCCGATTGCGTCAATGACTGCACGGAGGCGCGCCGGGGCTGGGAGGAGTCCGCGCGCCGTGCCGGCGCGGAGGTGGTGTGGCTGGAGATCGTCTGCACCGATCGGGCGGAACACCGGCGACGGGTCGAGACCCGGGTGGGCGACGTGCCTGGGCTCAACCTTCCGGACTGGGACAAGGTCTCACGACGCGACTACCACACGATGGTCGAGGACCACGCGCGCATCGACACGGCCGGCCGCACGATCGAAGACTGTGTCGAGGAAGCGATTGGACTCCTGGCGATCTGAAACGCGCGAAGGCGAAGGACATTCAGGCCGACGATCCAAGGCGCAATTTGATGTCGCAATACGCCGCCTCGATGAGCGCCTGGATGGCGGCGGCGCTAGCGTCTTCGCCCCAGCGGAGCTTCACGTGCCGCATGCGTTTGCCGGCCCCCTCGAGCAGATGGGCCGGATCGTCCAGTTCGGCCCCAAAATAGAAGCCGATGTTGGCGTGGGCGCTGAAGGACGCGACATAAGCAAAGGCGGCGTCCTGGGCGCAGGCGGTGGGCCAGCCATCATGAATCAGTTCCCGCACATCGGGGCCGGCGTTGCGCAGGGCTTCGAACCAGGGTTGCGCCATGCGGCGAAGCTCATGGTTGGGCTGAGCGAACCAGGCGTCAATGGCCGGGTCGCGGCGAGCCGCGCTCGGGAACCGCATGAGTGGGTCCATCTGATCCTCTGAAGTCGGCCGGCGGATCCAGGCTATCGCAGCCGTGACGGACGGGTCCACTGCTGTCGAAGCCCAACAGGGTGATTTCAGGATTGAACCAAGAGGACAGCGGCCGGGATTAACATAACTCCTTCGCTTTTGATCACATCTCAACACATTCCCACTGCTCGCCAGTCGCGTTCGTGTTTGGATCAGAAACGCCGCCGTCCCGACACTTTTCGGTGCCGGCCCGTTTCATTGCTCGAAGCCTAGATCCGGAGAATATGATGCTTAAGTCAGTTCAAATGCTGATCCTTGTGAGTTGCGTTGCATTGTCCGGATTGGCCTCTGGGCAACCTGCCAATGAGGGGCCGGGGCAAAGCTCAATCGAAGTGAAGCTCTACAGTTTCGGCTTCTCACCCCAGAAGATCGCCCTGGAGCATGGCCAGCCCTACGAGATCCACTTCGTCAACGCCTCGCACGGCGGTCACGACTTCACCGCCAAGGACTTCTTCGCAGTGGCGCGCGTGCGGCCCGAGGACCGGGCAAAAATCGATGATGGGAAGGTGAAGCTGGACGGGGGCGAGACGGCGACGGTTGACCTGATCGCGCCGGCGTCCGGCATCTATGAATTCCATTGCTCGCACTTCCTCCACGCGGAGCGAGGCATGAAGGGCCAGATCGTCGTTCGGTGATCGATGAACCTTCGATCGCGCGCGAATCGGCACAGCCGGAAAGCGCTGAGGATTTCTATTCCGCCGCGTGCGCCTGATCGCGGGTCGCCTGCGCCGCCAGACGCGCGTCGGCGACCTGCCGTATCGTCACATTGATCCGGTTCCAGAAGTTGATCACGCCGATCCCCACGACGAGCGCGGCGAGCGCCCGTTCGTCGAAATGGCGCGCGGCCTGGTTCCAGACCTCATCCGGCACCGGATCGGGCCGATCGTTGAGGCGCGTTGCGGCCTCGGTGAGAGCCAGGGCGGCGCGCTCCGCGTCGTTGAAATGGGGCGACTCCCGCCAGGCGCCGACCGCCCAGATTCGCTCGTCGCTCTCGCCACCCTTCTTTAGATCGCGCGAATGCATGTCGACGCAGAAGCTGCAACCGTTGATCTGGCTGACGCGGAGGTAGGCGAGATTGAGCATCAGTTTCGAGAGGCCGCTGGAATCTATGATCTTTTCGAGCCTGTGCGACGCGGGCAGCACGTCCGGGAGGACGATCGCGGGGTTTCTCATCCGAGGCTGCATGGTGAAGCTCCAATGCTTCGCCCCCTCGCGGAGATGACCGAGGGACGCCAAGAGGCGTTCCGGTCGGCCCTGCTGCCACAAGGCTGCGCAGGGCATCCACCCGAAACGCGCGCGGCGCGTCAACCTTTCACTCCCTGCGCTCGCGAAGGTTGGTGCGGGCGGCCGGATTCGAACCGGCACGGGGGTCGCCCCCCTACGGATTTTAAGTCCGTTGCGTCTACCAGTTCCGCCACGCCCGCATGGCCAAGGCCTTAGCGCGGCCTTTCCCGCGCGTCACGCCTCAGGCCCCTTGGAAACCTGGAGAACCGGACCGGACCGGGCTAGGGTCCAGGAGGATCGATCCTTCCTCACCCGGAGCCTTCAATATGATCAAGGGACTGAATCACGCGGCCTATCGCTGCCGGAATTCGGAAGAGACCCGCGCCTTCTACGAGGATTTCCTTGAGCTGCCGCTGGCCCACACCCTGTTGATCGGCGAAACCAAGACGGGAAGGGGAACGCAGGTGCTGCACACCTTCTATCGGATGGGCGACGGCTCCTGCCTGGCGTTCTTCGAGGCGCCGGACATGCCCTTCGCGTTCAAGGCGCAGCACGATTTCGACCTGCACATCGCCCTCGAAACGGACGAGGAGACGCTGGCGCGCATGCTGGCCAAAGGCAGAGACTCAGGCGTCGAGACACGCGGCCCATCAGACCACGGCTTCATCCACTCGATCTATTTCCGCGACCCCAACGGCTATGTGGTCGAACTGGCCGCCAAGGTCCCGGGCCACGAGGACGCCATGGACCCGGCCAAGAGCGGAGCCCGCGCCGCCCTGGACGCCTGGGAGGCGGCGAAGGAGATGGTCTAGGGTTCGATACGCGCCACGGAGCGGGCGCCGACGCCTTGCATCGCCGCCACGAGCGCCTCGATGGTCGCCTCCACCTCCGCCTCGTCGCGGCCGCGTACGACCAGATTGGCACCATAGCCGCTCTCGCCGAAGAAGGGATAGGACCCGAGCGCCAGGTCCGGATGGGCCTTGGCGAGGCTCTCGAGCGGGGCGGCGATGGCCCCCTCCCCGGCGCCCTCGACGCGCACGGTGCGCGAGATGACCACGGCGCCGGAGCGCAGGCGGCTGATTACGTCCTCCAGCATGCCGCGCATGATCATCGGCACGCCGGCGAGGACGAAGACGTTGCCGATCGAAAAGCCGGGCGGCCCCTGAACCGGGTTCTTCACCAGCGTCCCACCCTCAGGAATGCGGGACATGCGTCGGCGGGCGGCGTTGAGCTGATCACCCCAGCGGGTGGTCATCATCGCCAGGATATCGGGATGTTCGTAGAGCGCCACGCCGAAAGCCTCGGCGACGCAATCGGCAGTGATGTCGTCGTGGGTGGGGCCGATTCCGCCTGTGGTGATGACATAGTCCCAGCGTTGGCGAAGGGCGTTGAGCGCGGCGACGATGTCGTCCTTCACATCGCCCACCACGCGGGCTTCGGCCAGATCGACGCCGTGGAGACCCAGCTGCTTGGCGATGAAGTTGAGGTTCACGTCCTGGGTCCGGCCCGAAAGGATCTCGTCGCCGATGATCAGGACCGCGGCGGTGACGCGCTCAGCCTGCGGCAACCCCGTCTCCCTCTTTGACTTCGCAAGGCCCGGACGGGCATAGGCCGCCGATGCTCTGGCCGCAACCGATGGCGCACGGCCGCCTCGTCAGCCGCTACAAGCGGTTCTTCGCCGACGTCATCCTCGATGACGGGCGGACGGTGACGGCGCATTGCCCGAACCCAGGGGCGATGCTGGGCCTGAATACGCCGGGCTTGGGCGCCTGGATCTCGGCCGCGGACGGAGCCAAACGCAAGCTCCCGTGGACCCTGGAACTGGTGGAGGTCGACGGCGTCCTGGTGGGGATCAACACCCTGCATCCCAATCGCCTGGTCGCCGAGGCCCTGGCCGAGAACGCCCTCGCCGAGCTCGCCGGCTATGATGTGCACCGGCGGGAGGTGAGGATGGGCGAGGCAAGCCGGGTGGACTTCGTGCTCGAGATGGCCGGGCGACCACGCTGCTGGCTGGAGGTGAAGAACGTGCATCTGCGCCGGACCGGGACTCTGGCCGAGTTCCCGGACTGCATCGCCGCCCGCTCAGCCCGGCACCTGCGCGAGCTTTCGGCCCGCGTGGCCGAGGGCGATCGGGCCGTACAGCTGTTCGTCATCCAGCGGACCGACTGTGACGCGTTTTCCGCCTGCGCCGACCTGGATCCGGCCTATGCCGCCGGCCTCGACGTGGCGGCCGACGCAGGCGTCGAGGTGCTGGCCTATGCCTGCGACATCGCGCTCGACGGCATCCGGGTCGCCAGCCGCATTCCCTGGACGGACGCCTGAGCCGTGCCGATCGCCGACGATCCGTTCGCCACCCTGGGCCTTGGCCGCGGCGCCTCGGAAAAGGAGATCCGCGCCGCCTATCGAAGGGCGTCCAAGCGCGCCCACCCGGACCAGGGCGGTTCGGCCGAAGCGTTCCGGCGCGTGAGCGAGGCGGCCGAGATCCTCCTGGCCCAGGCCAGCCAGCGCGCCGTCTCGGCGGCCGAAGGCGCCTATGCCCTGGGCGATCGCACCAGCGCCGAGGGCGAGTGGTTCAAGGTCAGCGACGCGGTCAAGGCCCGCTGGGGCATGGCCTTCGAGCCCCCAACCGTGTTCGCGCCGCAGAAGATCGGCCTCTCGCCTTTCTGCGCCGGCCCGAGCCTCAACCTCCCGGCCTACCGCTGGCTTGTCCGCAACGTCGGTCAGCGCGGCGAGGCCTGGGATTTCCATACCGCCCGTGACGTGACGCGGATGTTTTTCCGCCACGCCGACCATGCGCGGCAGTTCCAGCTGAGGTTCCATTAGGGCAAAGCGCTACGGGACGGTTGAACTGAAGCCGAAGGGTTGCGACATTAGGCGGCCGCCGTCCCACCCCTCCGAAGAGACCCGCGCACCCATGGTGTTCGCCGAAGACCAGACCTTCACCGGCATCCGTACCGAGAAGATCAAGCTCCACGGCCCGGAAGGTTTCGCTGGCATGCGCGCCGCCGGACGCCTGGCCGCCGAGTGCCTGGATATGCTCACCCCGCATGTGCAGCCCGGCGTGGCGACCGCCGAGCTCGACCGCATGGCGCGCGAATTCATCCTAGATCATCACGCTCTGCCGGCCTGCCTCTTCTACCGCGGCTATTCCCACACCCTGTGCATCTCACCCAATCATGTGGTCTGCCACGGCATTCCGGGCGATCGGCCGCTGCGTGAGGGCGATATTGCCAATATCGACGTCACTGTGGTGGTTGACGGCTGGCATGGCGATCATTCGCGGATGTACGGGCTGGGCGAGATCGCGCCCCGGGCGCGACGCCTGATCGACGTCACCTACGAGGGGCTGGAAGCGGGGATCGCCGCGGTAAAGCCCGGCGCGCGCATGGGCGACATCGGTTTCGCCATCCAGGCCTATGTCGAGGCACAACGGTGCAGCGTGGTGCGCGACTTTTGCGGCCATGGCGTGGGCCAGATTTTCCACGATGCGCCCAATGTCCTGCACTTCGGCCGGCCGGGCTCGGGGGAGACGCTGAAACCCGGCATGTTCTTCACCATCGAGCCGATGGTGAACCTCGGCCGACATCAGGTGAAGGTGCTGGCCGATGGTTGGACCGCGGTGACGCGCGACAAATCCCTCTCGGCGCAGTGCGAGCACTCAATCGGAGTGACCGAGGACGGTTGCGAGGTGTTTACCCTGTCGCCCAAGGGTCTTTTCAAGCCGGCGTAAGCCCGTCGCGCCAGGACAACAATCCAGGCGCGTTTTTCGCAATACAAAAGAGAGGCGCGTTCGCCGGCGACGAACGCGCCCGATGCGTCAGGCCGCGGCGCCCGGCATCCAATCGGCCCGGAGACGGGCGTAGAGGCCCAGAACGACCGACACCAGCGATGCGCCGATGAGGGCCATGTCCAGGTTCGTGAAGATGGCTGCGAGTGTCGCACCCGCCGTCGGAACCACAGCCACGGATTTGGCGATCAGGAACAGCACGATGGTGATCATGTACACCCGCGTGCTGTCTTCAGGAGCGTTGTTGAGCGCCGCTATGGCGCCCAGCAAGATCAGGATCGTGGCTGCGTAGGGTATGTTGGTGAAAACCGCGACGATGGCCAGAAGCACCCCGACCGCCCTCGCGATTGAACAGACCTTGTCCAAAGTTCCGCCTCCCTTGCTTTTTGTTGAATTCCGAACGCGGACAATAAGCCGGGCTTACGCTTCCGCTTGCTAAGGTCAACGCAGCCACCGACAAGATATCCACAGCCCCCGGACGAAGTTGCCCGGGCCAAGAGGATGGTCGGATCGTTGCAATCCTTACGCGGCAAGCGGTCTCGCCATCGGCAAGGCGGCCGAGACCGCCCCGGAGCGTCAGCCATGGCCAAGCCGATTGTCCACAGGCGTTGTGAATTCAGCTGCGGCGAACGTAAAGTGGCGCCTCTGGATACTAACGCGGAGAAGCGGTGATTCGGCCCCTCAGGCGGCCAGATCGCGCGCGCCCTGCACCAGATCGACAAGGCCCCAGTCCCTGGCCTCGTCGGCGCTCATGAACGTGTCACGATCGAGCGCGGCTTCGACCTCGGCAGGCGAGCGGCCACAATGCCTGGCGTAGAGCTCGTTGATCCGCTTCTGGGTGTCCAGCGCCTCCCTGGCGTGGCGCTCGATATCGGAGACCTTGCCTTGAAAGCCGCCAGAGCCCTGGTGGACCATGACCCGCGCGTTCGGCAGGGCGACGCGCCGCCCGGGCTCGCCGGCCATCAGCAAGAACGAGCCCATGGAGGCGGCAAAGCCCATGCAGGTGGTGGCCACGGGACTGCGCACGTATTGCATGGTGTCGTAGATCGCCAGGCCCGATGTCACGACGCCTCCGGGCGAGTTGATGTACATGTCGATCGGCTTTTTCGGATTCTCCGATTCCAGGAACAGCAATTGGGCGCAGACGAGCGCGGCCATGCCATCCTCGATCGGGCCGTTAACAAAAACGATCCGTTCACGGAGCAGCCTGGAGAAGATGTCGAAGGCGCGCTCGCCCCGGCCCGACTCCTCGATGACCATCGGGACGAGGTTCATGCGGCCATCTTCCAGGCAACGGCGGACGCCCTGCGCGCCTTGAGGGCTACGACAACGGACTCGCGGCGGTGGACAATGGTGAGGTGGGCGCCGCCATCCTGAGACGGCTTGACCATGAGGGTCACGAAGCCCGAAGGCGCCTCCTCATCACAGCGTAATGTCAGTTGCTCCGGCGGAGAGGCCTCGACCACCTCGCCGGCCTCGCCGAGCCAGGCCTCGCGCAAGGCAGGCTCGCAAAGCGCGCGCCAAACCTTTTCCGGCGAGGCGTCGAGATCGGTCTCGAAAGTGAATTCGTCCGCCGTGTCGCGCCCCGGGTCGCTCTCGCTCATGGGTCCATCCTCTCAAGAAGCTTCTTCAGGCGATCTACCCTCTCGGGCCAGAAGGCGCCGGCTCTAGCCATCCAATCGACCAGAGGTTCGAGCCCGGCCGGGTCGGCTCGGTAATAGGTGCGCCGCCCCTCGCGCCGCTCGCACACCAGGCCCGCCGTCTTGAGCGTCGCCAGATGCTGAGAGACGGCTGGCTGGGAGACGGAAAGGCCGACCGTCAGGGCGGCGACATGGGTCTCGCCAGCGGCGACGCGTTCGAAGACCGCGCGACGCGTGGGGTCGGCCAGCGCCCGAAAGACAGGGTCCGCGTGAGTCATCGGTCTATTCATAAGTCCAAACTTATGGATACGGCAAGAGGTCATGAATTTGCTGGCCACGCGAACTGAAAGTTCCTAGTTTGTTCTGGGAATGAGAGCCGGGATGCTGCGCGAACTGGGCGGGTTCAGATTTGACGTGAGCGGCGAGGCCCCGGCGCCGCCGGCGGAGGCCCCTGCCCCGCCCCACGCCGGCCATCGGGCCCGCCTGCGCGAACGGGCCGCGAAGAGCCTGGCCGCCCTTCCCGACTATGAATTGCTGGAGCTGGTTCTGGCCCGAAGCTTGCGTAGGGGCGATGTCAAGCCAATCGCCAAGGCGCTGCTGGCTCGCTTCGGGGGCCTGGCGGCCGTCCTTGCGGCGCGGCCAGAGGCGCTGTCCGGCGTCTCCGGTGTGGGCCCATCCACGGCGCTGGACCTGAAGCTCGTCCACGAGGCGACGATGCGGATCAACCGAGGCGAGGCGAAGCGCCGTCCGGTGATCTCGTCATGGAGCGCACTGCTCGCCTACGTGCGTTCGGCCATGGCGCATGAGGCGCGAGAGCAGTTCCGCGTGCTGTTCCTGGACAAGAAGAACCAGCTGATCCTCGATGAGGTGATGAACGAGGGGACGGTCGACCACGCGCCGGTCTATCCGCGCGAGGTGGTGCGCCGGGCGCTCGAGACCGCGGCGAGCGCCGTGATCCTGGTCCACAACCACCCGTCAGGCGATCCGACGCCGTCGAGCGCCGACATCGACATGACCCGGCAGGTGATCGAGGCCGCGCGGTCGTTGCGCATCGCCGTACACGATCACCTCGTCGTCGGCCGCGACGGGGTGGCGAGCTTCAAGGCCCTGGGGCTGATGTGAGCCGCCTCAGCGCTTCTTCTTTGACAGATTGAACGCCACAGCTTCGCCGACGAGCGCCTGGAAGGCCGCCTCGTCTATCGCCTCGCCCTGGCGAAAATCGATCGCGCGCCTGACGTTTCCCTCAAGACTGGAGTTGAACAGACCCTTGGGGTCCTTCAGTGCAGCGCCGTTGGCGAATGTCAGTTTGACCACGGCCTTATAGGTTTCGCCGGTGGTGATGATCCCCTCATGCGACCACACCGGAACACCACGCCACTTCCACTCCTCGACGACGTCAGGATCGACCTGCTTGATGAGGGCGCGAAGCCGGGCGAGCGTCTCACCCCGCCAGTCTGGGAGATCGCCGATCCGCTCGTCGATAAGCTGGGGCGCGGTCTTTTCCATGCCGGTGTCCTTTCAGGTCGCTTGTCTTGGAGATAGTCGCCGGAGCCCGTGGCCCTTCCACATCCACAGACCCGAGATCAGCATGACCGGCAGGAAGACGAACCGCGTCACGGGCGCATAACTCGGGATCGCCTCGAACGGGCTGTAGATATAACCGATGATTGGTATACTGAGGATGATGTGAATCCAGCGGACGATCCGGCGAGGGTCGGGTTCAGTTCGGGCCTCAATCGATCTTAGCCAAGAGTTCGACAAGCCGGTCGAGCGCCTGCCCCAGGCCGACCTTGGCGCCGCCCCAGGCTCGCTTCTGATCAGGCCTGAACCCGGATTGTTCCATGCGCAGGTGGGTTCCATCCGGCGTGGGGGTGAGGGTCCAGGTTACGACGCCATCGATATCAAAGGCCCTCCAGGTATAGGCCAGCGTGCGCTGGGCCTCGACTTCGAGGACTTCGCAGTCGACGACCACGTTCAAATCCGGCTTGGGCGTCCGCCGCATGTTGAAGCGGTGACCCACGACCGGCTTGAAATCGTTCTTCATCAACCATTCCTCGATCAGGTGCGGTTGGGTGAGCGCCCGCCAGACCCTCTCCGGGGCGAACGCCAGGTCGCGCTCGATGACGACGGACAGGGTCTCGGCGGCGGCGGACAAGGGTCTATCCCTGCCAGCGAAGCTGGCTGATCTGGATCAGGTTGCCGCAGCCGTCCCTCACGCGGGCGATGATCGAACCGGGGACGTCGGTCGGCGCCATGACGACCTCGGCGCCACGCGCCTGGATGTGTTCGAATTCTGCCTTGACGTCATCTGAATAAAACATCGCCGCCGGCTGACCCTGTTCGAACAAGGCCTGCTGGTAGGTCTTGGCCGACGGATTGTCGTTGAGCGCCAGTTGCAGCTGAGCCCCATCGGCCTCGTCGGCGGATGCGACGGTCAGCCAGCGAAAGGGTCCGTTACTGAAGTCGGCCTTCTTCGTGAAGCCAAGCACGTCGGTATAGAAGCGAAGAGCCTTTTCCTGGTCGTCTACATAGACGCTGGTCAATTTGATCTTCATTGGTCCATCCTTTTCAAGAGATCTTCGAGATCGTCGAACCGCCTTTCCCAGAAGCTTGTCATCTGGCTCGTCCAGTCGACCAAAGGCGCCAGAGCCGCCAGCTGGGCGCTGTAGTGGGTCAGACGCCCATCGGGCCGGTCACGCACCAGGCCTGCCGATTTCAGAACGCCGAGATGTTTCGAGACGGCCGGTTGGGAAACGCCGGCGCGGGCGGTCAAGGCTCCGACAGTCTGTTCCCCGTCGCGGCACAGCCGCTCGAAGATCGCCCGGCGGGTGGGATCGGCGAGGGAGCGGAAGAGCGTGTCGGGAGCGACGGGCATATCCATAACCAAACAGCTATGGGTCGTCGTATAACCAAACGGCTATGGGTTAGTCAAGCCCAACGTCGCAAGAATTTCCATCCGCTGGATGGCTCAGGCGGCCTTGAAGGTCAGGATCAATTCGTTGCGGTCGCCCAGCGCCCTGTAGGTGAGCTCGGAGACGAAGGCGCGAAGAAGGCGAAGGCCACGGCCGCCGATGTCGAAACCGGAAGGAGCCTTCTCTGCCGGGGCGCTGGTCACGTCGAACGGCGCGCAGCGGTCGGTGATGGTGACGACCGCCTCCCCCGGACCGGCCGCCACAGACATGACGATGTCCTTGCCCTCGGACCGGCCCTGTCCGTGCATGATCAGATTGGCCAAAGCCTCCTCCAGGCCCAGATCGACGGCGAACCGGACATCCAGAGACAGGCCCGCCTGGCCGACGATTTCGCCCGCCCAGGCGATGGCCGGACCCACGTCACCGAGATCGTCCTTCACCGGCCGGCTGTCCATGCCTTCACCATATCAAACTGCGGATGATGTTTTCTTGACAGGGATCAGGCCGTCAACAGCGCGCGTTCGGCGGGCTTGAACGAGAACTGCAGGATCGAGCAGTCGTCCTCGAAGGCCTCCTTGCCCTGGACGATCTGGATCGCTTCGAGGACCGTGGCCAGCACCCGCTCGGGCGAGCGCGTGCGGCGATCTTCCAGGATGGCGACGAAGTCGTCGAGATCGAGCATGCCTTTGCCGTTGCTGAGATCGACCTCAAACAGGCCATCGCTGAACACATAGAGCTGGGATCCCGCCGGCGCCTCGACCGTAAAGGTCGGATAAAGACCCTGGTCGAAACAGCCAATAGGCGCGCCCCGCCCCTTGAGAAGCTCCGGCCGACTGCCTGGCGCGATCAGCACGGCCGGGTGCTGGCCGCCACTGGCGTAGCGGATGGAGTCGGTGGAAAGGTCGAAGACGCCGTACCAGATGGTGAAATACAGGTCGTTCTGGCGCTGCATCGGAAAGGCCTGGTTCAGGGCCGTCAAAACCGCGGAAGGATCGGTGAAATCGGCGTTCACGGTGCGCGCGCGGATGACGTTCATCACCGTGGTGGCCAACAGGGCGGCGCCGACGCCATGGCCGCAGACATCGAGCAGGTAGAAGGCGAAGCGACGCTCGTCGAGCCACAGGTAGCCGAAGGCGTCTCCGCCGAGGTCGAGGGACGGCCGATAGAGCCAGTCGGTGGAAACGGGGCCGCTGGCATTTCGCGCCGGCAGCAGCGAGGCAACATAGCGGGCCGCCTGGCGAAGCTCTTCGGTCAGGGCCTCGCCCGCGCGCTCGGCCTCGGCCTTGGCCTCAAGCGCCGCGGCTCGGCTCTTCTCGGCATCCTCCAGCGCTCCTGTGAGGCGCCTCGCCAACAGCCAAGCCAGGCAGATGGAGAGCACGATGACCATGGCCAGGAAGCTTTGCGAAGAGCCGACCATCCTGAGCGTCTGGATATCGAGCTCCCCCTGGTTGACACCTGCCACGACCTGCATCCGTCCGGCGCCGACGCCCGCGCGGGTCAGCTGAAAGCCGGCGACGACCTGACCGAGCTTTTCGACCATGCTCTGGATCGCATTCGGACGGGCATCGGACTTTCCGGCGCCCGTGGCGGCGAAGAGGAGCCGGCCGTGCGTGTCTGAAATAGCCAGGAACCCGCGCGCGAAGGCCGGAGTGGACGCGAGGTTCTGGACGACGTCGTCGAGAGCCTTGAAGGGCACGGCCGCGCCGTAGGCCCCTGCAATGTTTCCGCGGGTCCCCACCGGCTCGAGCATCGCCCAATAGGCGTGGCCGCCGACTAGGATCGGACCATCGATAGGGCGTCCAGAGGCGAGGGCTGCGTGCAGGCCATGGCCTCGCGGCAGCGCCCCTTTGCCGGCGATTGGTCTAAATTCGCCGTCTTCGAAGATCCAGACCAGAGGCTCGACCGGAGCCTTGGCGGACATCGACGTCATGTAGGTCGAGTCTTCGTTCTGGGCGGCTGAGATCGCCCGCCGGGCCTTAGGCCCGATCGCCGACGCGGCGGACCGCAGCTGAGGGTCATAGAGGCTGGGCGCCTGGATCAGGGCCTCCGAGGTCGCTGTGGCCGCCAGGTTCGCCTCGACCGCCGCCGTCTGACCCACGTCGATCCGGGCCTGACGAAGGCCATAGAGCCCGGCCAGAACCAGGGACACCCAGATGACGACAAAGATCATCGACAGGCGAATGAACGCCAGATTCGCCAGGGCCTGTATCCGGAAAGGAAGGCGCATCGATTTCTGGATCCGAGAGACTGGCGCCGAACGAGGCCACGCACCCAAGCAACAGACCAGCGCAACACTATCAAGCCTGCGTCGGGACGGAGACGCAAGACCTAACAGGCGAAGATCAACAATCTCCCCGAGAAATGGCCTTCAGATGTAGCGAATAGAGGTCCGCTCAGGCCGTCAGGGCGGCGCAGGCCGCATCCACCGACGAATAGACGCCCAGGGCATCCCCAATACCGCTGGTCTCCAACACCTTTTCCACATTGGGCTGGGGATTGGCGAGCGTCGCGCGGCCGCCGATCTCGGAGAGGGACCTGGCCGCCATCATCAGGGTGCGAAGGCCCATAGAGGCCATGAAGGTTACCTCTGCAAGGTCAATGACCAGCTTATGCCGGAGGCGGGCCAGCGGCTTAATCTGCTCGTCCATCGCGAGCGCGCCTTCGATGTCCATCCGTCCCACCAGCGCAGCGCGCGTGCAGCCGCTCGGAAGTTCCTCAACGATGAGTTGCATGAAAGCGTCGCCCCTTTGGTCTGTCGCTTACCTTAAAGCCGATGGCGGGACATGAGAAGCGTACACACCGCCCAAGCTTGCCGACGACATCAGATATTGTCTCGGCAAGCAAAGTTTCAAGCGACTTCGGACAAAGCCCCTTTCTCCCAGTCCAGGAATTCAGGCGTCGCCAGGAGCCGCGACGCATAGGCGCCCGCGGCGCCCTCGTCGTCGCCGAAATCGGTCAAACGCAGATCATAGGTGCGAAACCGCGTCGCCACCGGCGTGAAGAAGGCGTCGGCGATCGACCAGGGCCCGACCAAAAAGGGGCCGCCAAAGCGGGCGAGGAGACCGCTCCACAGCTCGACAATTCGGCTCACGTCTGCGCCGGTCGTTGCCGACACATCGGTGCGGCGCCGCCCAGCGACGTCCATGGGACATTCGCCGCGAAGAGAAGCGAACCCGGAATGCATCTCCGCCGCCGCGCAGCGGGCGAGCGAGCGGGCGGCGGCGTCCTGCGGCCACAAACGAGCGGCCGGAAATCCCTCGGCGAGATACTCACAGATGGCCAGGGTGTCCCAGATGACTTCGTTGCCGTCCTTCAGCACCGGCACCAGACCAGAGGGCGAGCCGGCGGCGCGGATGGCGTGGGGCGTTGCCTCCTGACGCAACCTGATGGGAACCTCGACGAAAGGCGCGCCTGTGCGCTTCAGCGTCAACCAGGGCCGCATCGACCAACTGGAGAGGTTCTTGTCGCCGATAAGGATTTCCACGAACGCCCTCCCTCTGCGAGATTCTGCGATCGGGCCGGGATAAGCGGCCCTTGGCGACCCTGGCGTGAAGCTCGCCAACGATTTCACCTGATCGCTTCGCGCTCGGCGTCGAAGGCGTCTACAAGGATTCGACCGAATTCGGAGGGGCGATATGGAGAAGGCAGTTCACGCAAGTGAGATCAAGGCCACGCCGCGCTATTCTGACGGCTATAAGCGCTTGGTTGTCGCCTTCCTGCTGGCTGCCTACACCCTCAACTTCATCGACCGCACGATCCTTTCCACCATCGGCCAGGCGATCAAGGTCGACCTTAAGATCACCGATACCCAACTGGGCCTGCTCGGCGGCCTCGCCTTCGCCATTCTATATACCCTCTTAGGCGTGCCGATCGCCCGTCTAGCCGAACGCTGGAACAGAGTGTCGGTCATCTCGATCTCGATCGTGGTGTGGTCAGGATTCACCGCGGCCTGCGGTCTGGCGGCCAATTTCGCCAGCCTCCTGGCCCTGCGCGTCGGCGTCGGCATCGGCGAAGCCGGCTGCTCGCCACCTTCCCATTCATTGATCTCGGACTACTTTGAGCCCAGGCGACGGGCCTCGGCGTTGGCTGTCTATGCCTTCGGCATTCCGCTGGGAGCGATGATCGGGGCCATCGCTGGAGGCTGGCTCGCCCAACACCTCGGCTGGCGCGCGGCGTTCATGATCGTCGGTGCTCCCGGTGTTATCCTGGCCCTGCTGGTCAAGCTCGTCGTTCGCGAGCCACCGCGCGGCTACTCCGAACCGGCTGCGGCGCATATCGCGCCCCAGGCGTTGTCGATGAAATCGGAGTTCGTCGAGATGGCCGCGGTGACAAAGGCGCTGTTCGGCAGCTGGCCGATGCTCAACATGATGCTGGGCGTCACGCTGGTGTCCTTCGCCGGCTATGGCGTGGGCCAGTTCTCGGCCCCCTATTTCATCCGGGTTTTCGGCCTCGACTATGTCACCGTGGGGCTGATCTTCGGTCTGATCGGCGGCTTTTCGGCCGGGATCGGCACCCTGGCCGGCGGCTTCATCAGCGACTTTGCCGGCAAGGGCGACGCCCGCTGGTACGCCCTGACCCCAGCCATCGGCCTGATCGTGGCGCTGCCGTTCTATGTCGGCGGCTACCTGATGAACGATTGGAAGCTGGCGGCCGTGGTTCTGTCGCTGCCCGCGGTCTTCGCCTACACCTACCTCGCTCCGACCTTCGCAGTGGTGCAGAATGTGGTCGAGACCCGCCAGCGGGCGACGGCGGCGGCGGTTATGCTGCTTTTTCTCAACATCATCGCTCTGGGCGGCGGGCCGCTCTTTGCCGGCTGGATGATCGACGCACTCGGACAATTTCATTTTGGTCATCCAGGTTCGCACGGCTTCCTCAGCTCCGTGATGGGAGCGGTCTCCGGTGACCGTGGCGGGGCCGATTTCGCGGGCGCCTGCCCCGGCGGGCGCGCGCCCGTCCATGCCGCGGCGAGTCTGGCGGCGCAATGTGCGGGCGCTGAAGGATTGGCCACCCGCCAGGGCATCCTCGTCACCATCGGCTTCTATGCCTGGGGCGCGGTCCACTATGTGCTGGCGACTTTCGGTCTCGCCCGCAGGCTGGCCGAGGCGCGCGCGCTTTCGACGGCGACGGCGTGAGGTTATGAGCGGCGCATGATTCCTCGCTACGCCCGACCCGAGGCGGCGGCCATCTGGTCGCCCCAGACCCGCTACCGCATCATGTTCGAGATCGAGGCCCACGCAGCAGACGCCATGGCCGATCTGGGCGTGATCCCCAAGGCGGCCGCCGCGGCGATCTGGGAACGGGGTGGGACGGCGATCTTCGATCCGGACCGGATCGACGAGATCGAGCGCGAGACGCGCCATGACGTCATCGCCTTCCTGACCCACGTCGCCGAGATCGTCGGGCCTGAGGCGCGCTTCCTGCACCAGGGCATGACGTCTTCGGACGTCAACGACACAACGCTGGCCGTACAACTCGCCCGGGTGACCGATCTGCTTCTTGAGGACGTCGACCTGGTGCTGGCGGCGCTGAAGCGACGGGCCTTCGAGCATCGACTGACGCCGACCGTGGGCCGCAGCCACGGCATCCACGCCGAGCCGACCACGTTCGGGCTAAAGCTGGCTGGTCACTACGCCGAGTTCGTCCGAGCCAAGGAGCGGCTGGCGCTGGCCCGCTTCGAGATCGCCACCTGCGCCATCTCCGGACCGGTAGGCACATTCGCGAGCGTTGATCCGAGGGTTGAGGCGCATGTGGCCGAGAAGATGGGCCTGGCG
Organism: Caulobacteraceae bacterium; assembly: GCA_036489325.1. GTDB lineage: Bacteria > Pseudomonadota > Alphaproteobacteria > Caulobacterales > Caulobacteraceae > Acaudatibacter. The sequence goes on along the minus strand of DASXGB010000274.1, from coordinate 7,596 downwards.
GTCGAGCCGATCTCAACCCAGGTCATCCCGCGCGACCGCCACGCCGCCTATTTCGCGCACCTGGCCGTCGTCGCTTCGTCAATCGAGCGGCTGGCCACCGAGATCCGGCATCTTCAGCGTACGGAGGTTCTTGAGGCCGAGGAACCGTTCGATCCTGGCCAGAAGGGCTCCTCGTCCATGCCGCACAAGCGCAATCCGATCCTCACCGAAAACCTTACAGGCCTGGCGCGCCTCGTGCGCTCGGCCGTTATCCCGGCGCTGGAAAACGTCACTCTGTGGCACGAGCGGGACATCAGCCATTCGTCGGTCGAGCGCGGAATCGCCCCGGACGCCACCGTCCATCTGGACTTCGCGCTGCGGCGTTTGGCGGCCGTGGTCGAACGCCTGGTGGTCTATCCGGAGAACATGGCCCGCAACCTCGAGCGACTAGGCGGCCTCGTCCACTCGCAAAGGGTGCTGCTGGCTCTGACACAGAAGGGCGTGGGGCGAGAGGCGGCCTATGCCGCGGTTCAGCGCAACGCCATGAAGGTGTGGCGCGGCGAGGGCGACTTCATTGATCTGCTGAAGGCCGATCCCGAAGTGAGGCCGAAACTGTCGGACGCGGAATTGGCCAGCCTGTTCGATCCGGCATGGCATTTCGCCCATGTCGACACGATCTTCGCGCGGGTCTTCGGGGAGGCCGCTGTCGAAGCCTCCGATCCCTAGTTGCCGGAGCGGACCTGGTCCCTCGCCAGAGCCATGAATTCGTCCATCTTGGCCGGCACGTCGCCGGCAGGTCCTGGCAGGCCCGAAGCCGACAAATCCTCGCTCACCTTGCGCAGCACATCCTCATCGCCCGGGTTCTCAAAGTGGGATTTCACCACCGCCTGGGCATAGTCCTCGACGCGCTCGAGCCCCATCAGCTTAGCCGCCCACTCGCCCAGCAACCGGTTGCGCCGCGACGTCGCACGGAACTCGAGTTCCTGATCGCTGACGAACTTTCGTTCGAAGCCCTTCTCCCGCTCGTCGAGAGTGTTCATGAACACCTTTCTAGCCCACTCCAATGGACCACGCTCATTATAGTCCGCCGGCTGGCTCGGCAATCGTTCGACGGAGCGCTCAGGCCGCTTCGTGAAAGCGGGTGAAGTCGATCACGCGACGCCCGTCCGGACCGAAACTAAAGATGTCGGCGAGCTGCCGGCCCCAGCGGATCTGGTCGGGAGTGTAGGAAGCCCGGGCGTGGATCGTCGAAGCAAAGGTCTCGTCGGTTCCCCTCATCACCACCACGATCTCGGCTTGCTGTTCCATCAGGCTTCGGGCGCTTTCTCCGAAGAGAGGGCTCGCTGCATCGATCGGGTGGATCACCTGCCAGGTGAGGACGAACATCGGCGTCCGCGCCCGCACCACGGCAAGGTCCTGGAACCGCCGCATGACCACACCCTCGGCGGTGGTGATGTTGCGCACCAGGCTGACGGTGACCTCCGCCTCCATCACCAGGTTCCGACGACGGTTGGCGGCACGGAACATCAGAGAGGGCGTTCCGTTGAAGGGCGCCACCACGGCGATTTCGGAAAACATGATCCGCGCCGTAGGTCTGGAGAAGCGGGCGAACAACAGGCCGGTGGCGATGGCAAGGTTGAAGAGGCCGGCGAAACTCTCCAGCGTCATCACCAGATTGGCGTAGAGGTCCCTGGGCGCCATCACCCCGTAGCCAAGGCCGCCAAGGGTCTCGACCGAGAAGAAGAAATGGTCTGCGAGATCGCCCGGTCTGGCGTTGGACACGCCATAGGGGTCGGCGTTGTAGAGCAACGCGAACAATGTGTTGAGCAACAGATAGACCGTCGCTATCAGGCCGAGAAACCTTGGCCAGCTGAGGGTCAGCAACACGTGATAGGCGTCTGTCCAGGCGCCTCGCGGCAGGCCGACGTAAGTCGCCCCCGCACCATCGCCGTACCTGGGATAGGTCCTGACCACGACCTCTTCAGGCGGGCCAATCGCTTGTTCGTCGCTCAAATTCCAGTCCTCCCAGGCCCTCCGGAAATCGCGAAACCTAGTTTGCGCCCGCCCCGCCGATCGGATAAATTCTGTGCGCCGGATGAAGCTGCTCGTCACCCACGATGAGTCGGTCGCGCCCTCGGGGGAAGTTCCGGCCGATCGACATCGAGGATTTCGCTTGGCCGAAGGAAGGCCGAAACCATGACGCGCCGCAAGAAGATCTACGAAGGCAAGGCGAAGATCCTATACGAGGGGCCTGAACCGGGCACGCTGATCCAATATTTCAAGGATGAGGCCACGGCCTTTGACGGCGCCAAGAAGGCCGTGCTCGAAGGCAAGGGCGTCATCAACAACCGGATCAGCGAATATATCATGACCCGCCTGAACGCGATCGGCGTTCAGAACCACTTCATTAAGCGGATGAGCCTGCGCGAGCAGCTGATCAAGGAAGTGGAGATCATCCCCCTGGAGGTGGTTTGCCGCAACATTGCGGCCGGCTCGCTTTCAAAGCGCTTCGGCATCCCCGAGGGACAGTCCCTGCCGCGCTCGATCATCGAGTTCTACCTGAAGGACGACAAGCTGCACGACCCGATGGTGGCCGAGGAGCACATCACGGCCTTCAACTACGCCCAGACCCAGGAAATCGATGACATGATGGCCATGACGCTCAGGGTAAACGACTTCCTGTGCGGCATGTTCGGGGCCGTGGGCATCACGCTCGTCGACTTCAAGATCGAATTTGGACGGGTGTGGGAGAACGACTTCTCCCGCGTGCTGCTGGCCGATGAGATCAGCCCAGACAGTTGCCGGCTGTGGGACACGGCCACCAACGAGAAGCTCGACAAAGACCGCTTCCGCCGCGACCTCGGCAATGTCATCGAGGGCTACACCGAGGTAGCTCGCCGGCTGGGAATCATGAAGGAGATGCCGACGGTCATCCAGGGCGGCATCCACTGAGAATGAGAGCCAAGGTCGAAGTCTTCCTCAAGCCCGGCGTCCTCGACGTCCAGGGGAAGGCAGTGGAGAACGCTCTGCATGGCCTGGGCTGGACCGGGGCGGACAAGGTCCGCGTCGGCCGGGTGATCACGTTCGAGGTGGCGGCGGCAAATCCCGAAGCGGCGCGCGGCGAGGTGGAAGCCATGTGCCAGCGTCTACTAGCCAATCCGGTGATCGAGAGCTGGCGCGTGGAGATCGCGGCGTGAAGGCTGCGGTGGTGGTCTTCCCCGGCTCCAACTGCGACCGTGACTGCAAGACCGCCATCCAGCGCACCACCGGTGCGTCGGTCGACATGGTCTGGCATGCCGAGACAGAGCTACCAACGGATCTCGACCTCATCGTTCTTCCGGGCGGCTTCGCCTATGGCGACTATCTGCGCGCCGGCGCCATGGCGGCCCTGTCGCCGGTGATGACGCCCGTGCGAGAGGCCGCGGCGCGCGGCGTGGCCGTGGCCGGAATCTGCAACGGCTTCCAGGTTCTGTGCGAAGCGGGGATGCTGCCCGGCGCCCTGATGCGCAACGCGGGGCTGAAATATGTCTGCAAGGCAGTGACGCTGAACGTCGTCAATGTGCAGACCCGGTTTACGGCCGCCTATGGCGAACAGCGCAGCGCGGTGATGACCGTGGGCAACGGCGAGGGCGCCTTTTTCGCTGACTCCGACACCCTCGATCGCCTGGAGGGCGAAGGCCAGGTTGTCTTCCGCTATCGCAACAACCCCAACGGTTCAGTGAGGGACATCGCCGGGGTGGTCAGCACCGAGGGCAATGTGCTGGGCTTGATGCCACATCCTGACCGCGCCTTCGAGCAGGCATTAGGGTCAGCCGACGGAGCCCTGCTCTTCCAGAGCGTTCTCGGCGTAATCTGACGTTCGGACAAAGAAACGGGCGGTCCTTGGGAGGACCGCCCGCAGTCGGGGAGAGACTTTAGGAGTCTGAAGGCTTAGCGCGACGCGGTCGCGGTCGGCGTGGCCGCGGCGATGTTGCAGCGTTCTAGCGCCTTGGAGTCGAGCGTGCGCATGTCGGTCGAGTAGGAGACGATGTGACCGATCTTCTTGGCCAGTTCTTTGCAGCCCGCCACGCCGCCGGCGGAGTCGGGCGCGACGCTGGCGACACAGCTCGTACCGCTGCAGTCCCACACCGCGTCAGCGGCGATGAACTTCACGCGGCTGGCCTGAGCCGAATCCAGTGTCGCCGTCACCGTGGTTTCGGCGAAGACGGAGCCGGCGAGGGAAATCGCGGCTAATGCGGTGGCGATGGCGAGTTTCATGATTGACGCCTTCCTCTTCTAGAGAATCTCAGGGTGTCGCCCCGGAGATGGATCCGGAGCTTGGTGGTAATTTGCCTGGCCGGCGGAGTCCGGCGGGTAACCCCGTGTCGACCCAACCCCAGAACTTGACACTGATTAGATACCAACGTTCAGAAGGAATGCAAGCAAAATTTTTACAGCGTTTAGATATCGTGGTTCATATTGCACTGCATCATGTCATTCGCTGCGCCGCAACTGACGCCGGCGAGATCATGGCGGAATCGTCCGCGGGCCGCTAAGAAGCGCCGATGACCGCCAGCGCCATGGCCGAGCTCGCCGCCGAATTCGGCCTCGCGCCCGAAGAATACGATCTCATCGTCCGGCGCCTCAATCGCGAGCCCAATCACCTCGAACTGGGCGTGTTCTCCGTCATGTGGAGCGAGCACTGTTCATACAAGTCCTCTCGCCTGCACCTGCGGAAGTTTCCGACCTCCGGCCCACGGGTGATTCAGGGGCCGGGCGAGAATGCCGGCGTCGTCGACATCGGCGATGGCCAGGTCGTCGTGTTCAAGATGGAGTCGCACAACCATCCCTCGTTCATCGAGCCCTATCAGGGCGCGGCGACCGGCGTGGGCGGCATCATGCGCGATGTCTTCACAATGGGGGCGCGTCCGATCGCCTTGCTAAACGCCCTCAGATTCGGTGATCCTTCGCACCCGCGAACAAAGCGATTGGTGGCCGGCGTCGTCGCCGGAATCGGCGGCTACGGCAATTGCGTCGGGGTGCCGACGGTGGCCGGTGAAACCAATTTCGACGCCGGTTATGACGGCAACATCCTGGTCAACGCCATGTGCGTGGGGCTAGCCCAGGCCGATCAGATTTTCTATTCGGCCGCCCCGGGCGCCGACCTGCCGGTCGTCTATTTCGGATCCAAGACCGGGCGCGATGGCATTCACGGCGCCACCATGGCCTCGGCTGAATTCGACGAGGCGTCTGACGAGAAGCGGCCGACGGTGCAGGTAGGCGATCCCTTCGCCGAGAAGCTGCTGATCGAAGCCACGCTGGAGCTGATGGCCAGCGGCGCCGTAGCGGCGATCCAGGACATGGGCGCCGCCGGCCTTACCTCCTCGTCGGTCGAAATGGCGGGCAAGGGCGGCGTCGGCATCGACCTCGATCTCGACCAGGTCCCCCAGCGCGAAGAGGGTATGAGCGCCTATGAGATGATGCTCTCAGAGAGCCAGGAGCGGATGCTGGCCATCCTCAATCCCGGCCGCGAGGCCGATGGACGGCGGATCTTCGAGAAATGGGGCCTCGACGCGGCGGTGATCGGCAAGACGACCGACAGCGCGCACCTCGTCCTGCGCCATAGGGGCGAGATCGTCGCCGACCTGCCGTTGGCGCCGCTCACCGAAGACGCGCCGCTCTACGACCGCGCGTGGACCAAACCGGAAGCACCCGCCCGGCTCGATCCGGAAACAATCCCTCCCCCTGACGACTGGTCCGCCGCCGTTTTGAAGCTGATGTCTTCGCCCGACATGGCCTCCAAGCGCTGGCTCTGGGAGCAATACGACCGCCACGTCATGGCCGACACGCTGGAGGATTCAGCCACCGGCGCCGACGCCGGCGTGGTCCGTGTGCACGCCTCCGGCAAGGCGCTGGCGGTGACCAGCGACTGCACGCCGCGCTACGTCGCTGCGGATCCCTTCGAGGGCGGCAAGCAGGCCGTGGCCGAGGCTTGGCGAAACCTTACCGCCGTGGGCGCGACGCCCATCGCCATCACCGACAACCTCAACTTCGGCAATCCCGAGCGGCCTGAGATCATGGGCCAGATCGTCGCCGCCATCGAAGGCATGGCCCAGGCCTGTCGCGCGCTCGACTTCCCGGTCGTGAGCGGCAACGTTTCGCTCTACAACGAGACCAATGGCGCGGCCATTCCACCCACGCCCGTCGTTGGCGCCGTGGGTCTGATCGGCCAGGGCGATCGCCATGCGGACTTCTCGTCGATGAGAGTTGACGAGGATCTGGTGCTAATCGGAGAGACGCGCGGCGAGCTCGGGGCCAGTCTCTACCTGCGCGAGATCCTGGGCCAAGAGGGCGGCGCACCACCGCACGTTGATCTCGCCGCTGAACGCCGAAACGGTGATTTCGTCCGGCAACTGATCCAAGATGGGGGCGCGAACGCTGTTCACGACCTCTCCGATGGCGGCCTGCTAGCCGCCGCCGCCGAGATGGCCCTCGCCTCTGGCGTCGGCGTGAGACTACTTGAGCCTCCCGCTGAGATTCCGCCGCACGCTTTCCTGTTCGGCGAAGACCAGGCGCGATACCTCCTTTCGACGGCGATCCCAGACACGATTCTTGAAGAAGCCAAGGACGCTGGAGTCCCGGCGGCTCTCGTTGGATTTACGCAAGCCGAGAGCATTCTCATTGGCTCTACGCGTAGCGAAACCATCTCCGTCGACGGCCTCTTCTGCCTGCCCCTCGCCGAACTCCGTGCTGCGCACGAAGCCTGGCTACCGGCCTACATGGCCTAGGGATCGTTAGCCGGAGGCAAATCACCGGGTATCGGATCGCGCACCCTGGGGGCCCGGATCCCAAGCCTTGCACGCGCGCCTTGGCGTTGGTGGCGCAAATCAGCGATTGTAGGCCTTGAAGGAGCTGCCATGCCAATTCCCGCCGCCGAACTGGAGTCGGACCTAAGGGCCGCCTTTCCCGATGCGGAGATCGTCATCGAGGACCTCGCCGGCGATGGAGACCACTATCGCGCTCGCATCGTTTCTCCAGCCTTCGCCGGCCTGCCGCGCGTGCGACAGCATCAGCTCGTCTATGCGGCGCTGAAGGGAAAGATGGGCGGCGCCCTGCACGCGTTGGCGCTTGAGACGTCGGCTCCCGCTTGACCCCGCCCCCGCCGCTCCCTAGCTCTTGGCCCGAGCCCCGCCCTCAGGATTTCCCATGACTGACGCCACAACCGAAGACTCCGCCGCCAGCGGCTTCATCTTCAAGACCATCGCTGACCACCCCGTGACCCTCTTCATGAAGGGGACGCCGGACCAGCCTGGCTGCGGCTTTTCGGCGATCGTGGTCCAGATCCTCGACCACTTGGGCGTCGATTTTGTCGGAGTGAATGTGCTGCAGAGCGACGAGCTCCGTCAGGGGATCAAGGCCTTTTCCGACTGGCCGACTATTCCCCAGCTGTACGTCAAGGGCGAGTTCGTAGGCGGCTGCGATATCGTCCGCGAGATGTTCCAGTCCGGCGAACTCAAGACGTTTCTCGCCGAGCAGGGCGTGCTGGCGGCCTGAGCCCCTGAAAGAGCGAAGGGCCCGGATCTTTCGACCCGAGCCCTCGAAAATTCCACGAGAGTCAGTCGCCTTTAGGAGGCGTAA
>DASXGB010000247.1:0-13918 GCA_036489325.1 Caulobacteraceae bacterium | reverse complement strand
CCGGTTCTGCACGCAATGCGAAGCCGAGGGTTTTCGCAACATCACCTGGTTTGCAGACAGGCCCGATGTGCTGGCGCGCTACACCGTACGGATCGAAGCCGACAAAGCCTTCCCGCGGCTTCTTTCGAACGGCAACTTGCTGGAGTCCGGCGACCTGCCGGGAGGCCGCCACTTCGCGGTCTGGCAGGATCCGTTTCCCAAGCCCTGCTATCTCTTCGCCCTGGTGGCTGGCGAACTCGACGTGCTGGAGGACTCCTTCACCACGATCAGCGGCCGCGAGGTGGCGCTCAGGATCTACGTCGATACCGGTCTTGCGCCCAGGGCCGCCTACGCGATGGACAGCTTGAAGCGTGCCATGCGGTGGGACGAGACCGCCTTCGGTCGCGAGTACGACCTCGACTTGTTCATGATTGTAGCCGTGCGCGATTTCAATTTCGGGGCCATGGAGAACAAGGGCCTCAACATCTTCAATTCGGTGCTGCTGCTGGCCGATCCGGAGACGGCCACGGACGCCGATTACGAGAACATCGAGAGCGTCGTGGCTCACGAATATTTCCACAACTGGACGGGGGACCGGGTCACCTGCCGCGACTGGTTTCAGCTGTGCCTCAAGGAAGGCCTGACCGTCTTTCGCGACCAGTCGTTCTCGGCTGACCAGCGAGGCCACGCGGTGGCCCGCATCAAGGACGTGAGGGATCTCCGCGCCCGCCAGTTCAGCGAGGACGCCGGCCCGCTTGCTCACCCGGTTCGACCGGAGAGTTTCGTCAAGATCGACAACTTCTATACGGCGACCATCTACGAGAAGGGCGCCGAGGTCATCCGCATGTTGCGCCTCCTCATCGGCGAGGAGGCGTTCCGCAAAGGGATGGATCTTTATTTCGAGCGCTGGGATGGTCAGGCGACGACTGTCGAGGCCTTCATCGATTGCTTCGCCGAGGTGTCGAGCCGTAATCTCGATGACTTCTTCACCTGGTACCGCCAGGCCGGCACGCCCACGGTGGAGCTGACTGCCGAGTATGACACAAGGGCGCGGACGCTCGACCTCACATTCAGACAATCGACGGCCCCCACGCCCGGCCAGAGCCACAAGCGTCCCCTGCCGATTCCCGTAGCCTTCGGCCTGTTGGACGAGGATGGCCGCGTGCTGCGCGACACCGAGGTGGTTCTGCTCGACGGCGCGGAACGACGCCTGCGGCTGGAGGGGATCGACCGCACGCCTGTGATCTCGGCCTTGCGCGGTTTCTCGGCGCCGGTGCGTTTAACGTCCGATGCGCCGGTCAAGGACGCCTATGTGCTCCTGGCCGCCGATCCGGACCTTTTCAACCGATGGGAGTCCGGCCAGTCCCTCGCCCGCGACCTCATCCTCAAACGCGCCGCTGGATCGAACGATGAGGTAGGGGAGGAACGCTACGCCGACGCCGTCGGCCGCGCGATGAACGATCAGTCGGCCGATCCGGCCCTCAAGGCGTTGCTGCTGGCCCTGCCCTCCGAATCGGACCTCTCCCAGGCCGTCCAGGGCGCCGACCCGGCCGCAATCCACGACGCGCGGGTGGCGCTCCGCCGGCGGATGGCGGCTCACCTGGCGGACACCCTGCAAAGGCTCCACGAGGGAATGCGCGACCTCGGCGAGTTCACCACCGACGCTGAGGCCGCCGGCCGCCGCGCGCTGCGCAATGCCGCGCTCGAACTGCTCGCCGCCCAGCCGAACGGCCGCAACCGAGAGCGGGCGCGCGAACACATGCACCAGGCGCCCAACATGACCGAGGCCATGGGCGGGCTGAATGCTTTAATGTTGATGGGCGGCGCGGATTTCGAGATTGCCCTAGAAGCCTTCTACACACGCTGGAAGCACGAGCCGCTGGTCATCGACAAATGGTTCGCCGTGCAGGCGCGGGATCCGGACGAAGGGGTGTTGAACCGGGTGATCGCGCTGACCGCCCATCCGGACTTCGACGCCAAGACGCCGTCTCGCCTACGGGCCCTTGTGCAGACCTTCGCGGGCGCCAACCCGGCGAGGTTTCACGACTCGTCGGGCGCAGGATATCGCTTTTTGGCCGACCATGTGATCGCCACCGACGCGATCAATCCGTTGACCGCCGGGCGGCTTGTTGAGCCGCTGTGCGTCTGGCCAAGGTACAAGCCCGAGCTAGGGAACCTGATGAAGGCTGAGCTCAGGCGCATCGCAGCGACCCCCGGGCTCTCCAAGAACCTGACGGAACTGGTCGATCGGACCCTGGAAGGCGCCTAGGAAATCAGAGCGCGCGATGCGGCGAGGGCCCGCTTGCGGACGGCGCTCAGTCGCCTCTTGAGGGATCGGAAGTCGCGAGCCCCTCCGGCCTTGGCCAGGAGGGCCCGAAGCGCCTTGGGTTCGGATTCCGGGTCGTGATCGTCTTCCAGCGCGATCTTGAGCAGTTGGGAGAGCGTCTGCTGCAGGGCCCAGGCCTCGATGAGTGCGTTGAGCGGACCGGCAGCGGCGAGACCTGCCCGAAGGAGCGCCGCGAGCGCTTCGCCGGTGTTCGCAGCCAGGGGACCCCCCTGGCCGGCATGGACGAGTTGCAGGTGCTGGGCGGCGAATTCAATGTCTACCAGGCCCCCGTCCGAGAGCTTCATGTCCCAGAAACCGCTCGGCGGTCGCTCGGCGGCCATCAGGGCGCGCATTGCGTTCACGTCGCGGCCGGTGCGAGGGGCCTCGCGCGGCCGGCGAAGCGCCGTTTCGACCGCCCTCCGGGCGACATTGGAAAAGCGATCCGATGTCGACCAGACCAATCGCGCGCGCGTCAGAGCCAGCAGCTCCCAGGTCTCGGCGTCCGCTTTGTAGTAGCCCTCGAAGGCCGCCAGGCTGACCGCAACCGGTCCCTTGGTCCCCGATGGGCGCAGCTGCAGGTCAACTTCGTAGAGGCCGCCCTCGGCCGTGTAGACGGATAGCGCGGCCAGCAACCTCTGAGTAAAGCGGGCGAAGTAGGTGTCGGCCGAAAGTCCAGCAGTATCAGACACCGCATCGGCGGTCCGGGGCTGATAGAGCGTCATCAGATCGAGATCCGACTGCGCAGTCATTTCCCGTGAGCCGCACTTTCCCAGCGCTATAACCGCGACTTCGCCGTCAAATGGTCCGAATGTGCGCTCGACCTCGGCCAGGGCGGCAGCCGCCAGGCCGGCGATGAGGGCGTCGGCGAGATCGGCGAACGCGGCGCCTGCGGCTTCGGCGCTCGCCACGCCTTCCAGCACCTGCACCGCCACGCGGAAAGCGTGCTCGCGGCGGGCCCGTCGCGCCAGGTCCATGGCGACCTCGAATCCGTCGGCCTCCGCCAGCTGGCGCGCCAGTTTCGGCGGCGGCTTGATCGGCGCGAAGAAGTCTGGATCGAGAAGGGCGTCGAGGGCCCCCGAGTGCCGGGCGAGCGTGACCGCGAAACGCGGCGCAAAGGCCATGATCCTGACGACCAGAGCCAGCAGCGCCGGCTGGGCCAGGAAGAGCGACTGCACCTGGATACCGCTCGTCAGACGGGTGAAGAAGTCGGCAAAGCGCGCAAAGGCGGCGTCCGGCGCGCCGGTCGCCGCCGCCGCCTCAAGCAATCGCGGCGCCAGACGGGTCAAAAGTTCCCGGCCGCGCTCGGTGCGCGTCGGCCCGATCCGCCCGTGGTGCCACGCCCGGATGGCGCCCGAAACCCTGACCGGAACGGCGAATCCCATCCGGGTCAGAGTTTGCAGCGTCTCGGCGTCGTCATCGACGCCGGTGAAGATCAGGCTGCCGTGGCGCGAGGACAGGGGCTCTTCGCCCGCGAAGAGAGCGCCGTACCGCTTGTTGACGCCGCGCAGGACCCTGGCGACGTCAGAATCGAAGCTGCGCAGGTCGCCATATCCGGCGAGAGCTCCCACGCGCCGGCGGCCGTTCTCGTCGGTCGGCAAACGATGGGTCTGCTCATCGTCGACCATCTGCACGCGGTGCTCAAGGCCGCGGAGCGTTCCATAGGCGGCGGCGAGTTCGGCGGCGTCTGACGCGTCGACCTGGCCAGCCGCCGCCAGTGCGTCCAGGGCTTCGAGGGTCCGCGCCGAGCGAAGAGCGGGGTGGCGGCCGCCGAGGATAAGCTGCTGCGTCTGAACGAAGAATTCGATCTCGCGGATGCCGCCGCGACCAAGCTTGAGATCGGCTCCGGCGGCGGTCAGTCGGTCGTCGACCTTGTGGACGTGGATCTGCCGCTTGATCGAATGGATGTCGGCGATCGCCGCGAAATCGAGATTGCGCCGCCAGATGAAGGGCCGAAGCTCAGCAAGAAAGGCCTCGCCGCGAGGAATGTCGCCTGCGACCGCCCGGGCCTTGATGAACGCCGCGCGCTCCCAGTTCTGGCCGACACTCTCGTAATAGCCAAATGCTTCCGCCGTCGGCACTGCGGAAGGGGTGGAAGCGGGGTCCGGGCGGAGCCGGAGGTCGACGCGAAAGACGTAGCCCTCGGGTGTCCGCGTCTGCAGGAGTGAGGCCACTCGCTCAGTGGCGCGGATGGCCACCGAACGTGGCTCGGTCGCACCCGCAGCGGGAATCGTGTCCGGCTCGTAGAAGACGATCAGATCTATGTCGCTGGAGTAGTTGAGTTCGAAGGCGCCGAGCTTGCCCATCCCGATCACGAACAGGCCGGGAATCGGGCCCTCCGGGCCCTCGCCGACCACCGCCAGCCGGCCGCGGGCATGGGCTTCGTGTGCGGCGACGCGCAAGGCGGCCTGGACCACTCCGTCGGCGAACCGCGTGAGAGCGCCGGTGACCTCTCCGAGCCGCCACACACCGCCGAGGTCCGACAGGGCGACGAGAAGGTGGAGATCGCCTTTCAGTCGGCGAAGGCGGGATTCGGTCGCCTCGATTTCTGCGTCCGTGGAGCGGGCCTCGACCCTTTTGAGGACATCGGCCAAGGACGCTTCCGGTGACCGCGACAACAACCGATGCAGTCGTTCCGGCGCCCGGGTTGCGAGGCCCGCCAGGTAGGGCGAGGCGGCGAACACGGGCTCCAGCGCCGGCCAAGCCGTTTCCACGTCGCCAACCGAGCCATCCTCACTTGCGGCCTCGGCCAGGCGTTCATGGGCCCGTTCGGCCGCACCAATGTCGATGACAGGTCCGCAAGGCCGGATGAGGCCGCCGAGCGGCGTCGCCATCAGCCGACCTTTGGCAGGACGAGCGCCGCCCGCAGGCCCGCCCCGTCGCCAAATGTCGAACCGGGACCCTCGTCCAACTCGAGGTGGCCCCGATGGGCGCGGGCGACGGCGGAGACCAGCGACAGGCCCAGCCCTACCCCGGGCAGGTTGCGGCTGTGCTCAAGGCGGACGAAGCGCTCGATCACGCGCTCCCGATCGGCGGCGCCGACGCCAGGGCCCGTGTCGGTGACCGACATCTCGATATCGCCTGACGAGCGGCGGCGGACCCGCAGCATGATCGCGCCGCCGGCAGGTGTGTACTTCACGGCGTTGTCGAGGATGTTGGAAAGCGCCTGAGCAACGAACTCACGGTTGCCTTTGACGGATAGGCCGGGAGTCAGCTCCGCCTTGAAGTCCAGGCCCTTGTCGTCGGCAAGCGGTTCGTAGAGCTCGGAGAGATCGGCCGCCAGCATGCCTGGATCGAACAAGGCCTGGTCGGGAGCGTCGCCGGCCGCTTCGAGTCGGGCAATGGCCAGTACGGCGGAGAAGGTCCGAAGGACTCCATCGGCGTCCTCAAGCGCCTGATGAAGCGCCGCCTTGGGATCGCCACGGCCGGCGTCGGCTTCGATCATCGCCGCCTCGAGCCGGGCCCTCAGGCGAGTGAGCGGTGAGCGCAGGTCATGTGCGATGGAGTCGCCGGCGTGTCTGAGACCGCCCACGGAGCGTTCGAGACGCTCAAGCATGTCATTGAGACCGTTTGCGAGTTCGTCATACTCGTCACCGGCCCCGCGAATCCTGGCTCTGGCGGCAAGGTCGCCGCTCCGGGCGGCGTCGATGACGTCAGTGAGACTCGTCATGTTGCGGCTGACGTCCCGGCTCACCAGGACTCCGCCGACAAGACCTAGCACGATGACCAGCGCCCCGGCGCCCCAAAGAGCCCTTAGGATCCTGACCACAAAGCCTTCGGCCTCACCGACGTCGGCGCCGACGAACATGAATTCGCCGCCGGGCATGCGTTTCTCCAGGCCACGCGCCGGAAGGCGCAGCACCGCGCCGTCGGGATTCGTCTCGGTGAGCACGAAGCTCGACCAGGCCTGATCGCGTTCGCCAATCTTCACCGGCGATTGCGGGATCGAGCCGGATACGGCGTGGCCCTCCTTGTCCATCAGGAGATAGACCAGTGAGGGATTGCTCGAAGACCGCTCGATCACCGCGTGGTTGAGTTCGGCGAAGCCGCCACGCGCATAGACCGCCTCGAGGGAGCGCATTTCGGCGCGGACCAGCGAGTCTGCCTTGCGGGTGACCTCGCCGGCGGTGGCCAGGTAGATGTAGGCGAGGAAGGCGCAGGCCGCGGCGGCGAAGAGCGCCAGGAACAGCAGCGTCAGACGGAAGGGAGTGGTTCGGAGAACCCTTGGCAGGCGCATCCGGCCCGACCCGATCAGGCTTCCAGGCGGTAGCCCGCGCCCCGCACGGTCTGCAGCATTGGCCTGTCGAAACCTTTGTCGATCTTGGCGCGTAGCCGTGAGATGTGGACGTCTATGACATTGGTCTGGGGATCGAAGTGATACTCCCACACCTTCTCCAGCAGCATGGTCCTGGTGACCGACTGCCCGGCGTTGCGCATCAGGAATTCTAGCAATTGGAATTCGCGCGGCTGCAGGTCGATCTCCTGCCCGGCCCGGTGAACCTCGCGGCCGAGAAGGTCCATCTCCAGGTCGCCGACTTTCAGCACCGTTTGAACCGATCCCGTCTCGCGCCGGCGAGCCAGGGCTTCGACGCGGGCGATCAGTTCGGCGAAGGCGTAGGGCTTGACCAGATAGTCGTCGCCGCCAGCCTTGAGTCCCGTGACGCGATCATTGATCTCGCCCAGCGCCGAGAGGAACAGCACCGGGGTCTGATCGCCGCGAGAGCGTAGCCGCTCGACCATGGCGACGCCGTCGATCCGTGGCATCATCCGGTCGACAATGAGGACATCGAACCGCGATCCGTCTGCGGCCATGAGGCCCTCTTCGCCATCGGCCGCGGTAAGGCACTCATAGCCCGCCTCCGCCAAGCCCTTGGCCATCGCGGTGCATGCCTCGAGATCGTCCTCGACGATTAAGACCCGCATTCAGCCCCCGAAATTGCGACCGCGCCCGCGGTCAGGTTCATCCGTCTATCTTAAGCGGCACGAACAGGGTGCGTCCGCCCCGATTGATAGCCAGAGGAATTTCCTTTCGGCCTTCTTTCTTCCAAATCGACACCGCCGCCGCGATATCGCCGGTGGTCGCCACCTCGCGGTCACCGGCCCGAACAATGACATCGCCGCGCTGCAGCCCCTTGTCACTGGCGTCGGAGGTTCCGTTGACGCCTTCGATGATTACCCCGCGCGCATTCTGGCCGAGATTGAACTCCTGGCGTTCTGAGGGACTGAGCGGCGCCAGATTCATGCCGAGGATCGAGGCGCCCGGCGTCGCCCTCGGCGATCCCATTGAATCGCCTGGTTCGCCGTTGAGTCCGTCGTTCTGGGCCAGCTGCGATTCCGAGGGCCTGAGGGCCGTTCGCACGTCGACAGAACGCTCCTTGCCGTCGCGATAGACGTCCAGGCGAGCCACATCGCCGGCCGGCACCTTGGCGATCTCTCGCGTCATTTCGGTGTAGCTTGAGATCGCCTGGCCGTTGACCCCAACGACAATGTCACCGGACAAAACGCCGGCCTTCTGCGCCGGGCCGCCGGGCACGACGTCGGCCACGACCGCGCCCGTGCGTCCGGAAAGTCCGAAGGAGTCAGCCATTTCGGAGCTCAGCGGCTGGATCGTCGCGCCGATATAGCCGCGCTGGATCTTTCCGGTGGAGATCAGCTGCTTGGTCACCTGGGCAGCGACATCCGCGGGAATGTCAAAACCAATGCCCACCGACCCGCCGGACGGCGAGAAGATCGCGGTGTTGACGCCGATCACACGCCCGTAGGTATCGAACGTTGGACCGCCGGAATTGCCGCGGTTGATGGGCGCATCGATCTGGATGTAATCGACGAAGTTCTCGCCGAGATCACGATTGTAAGCCGAGACGATCCCAGCGGTGGCGGTGTTTCCGAGACTGAACGGATTGCCCACAGCCAGAACCCAGTCGCCCACGCGCGGCTTGGCCGCGGTTTCAAAATTCACGTAGGCGAAGCCGTGGCCCTCGACCTTGATCACCGCAAGGTCGGTCGCCTCGTCACGCCCGACGACCACACCTTTGAGCTCCTTGCCGTCCTTGAGGACCACTTTGATCTCATCGGCATGATCGACAACGTGGTTGTTGGTGACGATGTAGCCATCGGACGAAATGAAGAAGCCTGATCCGGCAGACAGCTGCTTCGGTCCTGGCGGATTTGCGCCCCCGGGGACGCCGCCCTGGCCGTCCTGACCGCCCTGTCCCTTGGGAACAATTTCGAAGGGGAAGTTCTCAAAGCCGGGAATGCCGCGCAGGGTCGTGGCGGGCGCGCGCGAGGTGACGTCAACCGAAACGACAGCCGGCGAAACCTTCTCGAAGATGTCGGCGAACGACATAGGCGCGCTCGGCGTCGAGGGCAGTTCGGGCAAGGACGCCTTGATCAACTGACCTCCGTCGAAGCCAAACGGATGCGGGCGCATGCCGGCCCCGGCCATGGCGGCGGCGGCGATGGCGGCGCCTGCTAGGGCGCCGATGACGACATGCGATCTGGTGATGGCCATGAAAGAAGTTCCTTACGAGCCCATGGATCCAAAAGGGCTGCGACTGTTAATCTAGTATCGGATGCCAAGGAGCGCGAGAGCGCTCAAGTTACCTTTCCGTTAGTCCGGAGGCGTTCTTGGAGCGCAATTCTGGCGCGAAGGTGTCTGAGGCATGTTCGAGCGCTGCTAGCCTGGCCTCTTCTTCGGCCGATAGCTCTGTGGTGACCTGCGATCCGGCTCGCACGCGCGCCACGAGCCAACTCACTCCCGCGAGAGCGACCAGAAAGGGAGCAGACCAAAGAACGGCGTTGGTCCAGGAGAATCTTGGCCGAAAAAGCACAAAATCGCCGTAACGGGCGGCAAGAAAAGACCTGACCTGGCCATCGCTCGCGTCAGCAGCCACCCGCTGGCGGATCACCCGACGCAAATCCGCGGCCAACGGGGCGTCGGAGTCGTCGATCGACTCGCCCTGGCAGACCAGGCAGCGCGTCTCGCGGAACAGCGACCGCGCCCTGGCCTCCTGGGCCGGGTCGTGCAACCGCTCGGCCGGGTCGTCAGCCGCCGCCAGACAGAGCATGGCGGCGATGACGAGGGGCCAGCGTTTCATTCCGCCGGCGCCAGAGCAGGGGCGGACGCCTTGCGGCCGGGGGCCAGGCGCAGCCTGCGATCGGAAAGGGAGAGGGCCCCACCCAGGGCCATCAGAAGGGGGCCAAGGAAGACGAGGTGGATCCATGGATTGACAAAGGCTCTCACCAGCCATGCCGAGCCCTGGCCGGCCCTTCGCCGCTCGCCTACCACGACATACAGATCGCTGAGGACGGTCGGGCATAGAGCCACCCTGGAAACTGTCTCGCCGCCTACATCATAGGTTCGCCGGGCCGGTCTGGCGTCACAGACGAGTTTCCCGCCGCCGTCGGTGATGGCGATCTGGGCCTCCTCGGCGTCGAAGTTGGGTCCGGGCCGAACGGCGACCGCGCCGAGCTTCAGGTGATAGGCGCCCATTGCCATGGAATCGCCCGCTCTCAAAACCTGAGCGGTTTCCACCCGCCAGCCGGTTTCGAACGCCGCGCCCATGGCGAACAGGCCAATTCCGATATGGGCCAGCGTCATCCCCCAGGCGCCGCGCGGCAGGGCGCCCAGGCGCCGGCCGCTTTCGGGTAGGGGCGCGCGCAATAGCTTGAGACGGCCGGCAGCCTCTTCAAGGGCGCCGGCGATGACCCAAATGCCGAAGGCAAGGCCCAGGCTGGCCGCGGCGCGCCGGGGACTGATCAGGACCAGGGCCGCGAGGCCCACAGCCAGGGAAGCCACGCCGGGCCAGACGAGTCTTTTCGCAGCTCCTGCAGCCTGCCCTCGTTTCCAGGCCAGCAAGGGTCCGAACGGCAGAAGCAGGAAGGCGACCGCCATCAACGGCCCGACCACGGTATCGTAATAGGGCGCCCCAACGCCGCCCTGACGGCCCATCGCCTCGAGCAGCAGCGGCCACAGAGTCCCCAAGAGCACCGTCGAAGCAACTGCCGCCAGGATGATGTTGTTGATCACCAGCGCGCTCTCGCGGCTAACCGGCGCAAACACCTGGGTGTCCTTCAACAGCGGAGCCCGCCAGGCGAACAGGGCGAAGCCGGAACCTGCGGCCGTCCCGAGGATGGCAAGCAGGAGAAGGCCCCGACGTGGATCGACAGCGAAGGCGTGCACCGATGTCAGGACGCCGGAACGCACCAGAAAGGCGCCCAGCATGGAGAGTGTAAAGGCGCCGATGGCCAGGAAGGTCGTCCATGCCGCGAGCGCGCCGCGCTTTTCAGTGACGATAGCCGAGTGGAGCAAAGCCGTGGCCATCAGCCAGGGCATCAGGCTGGCGTTCTCGACGGGATCCCAAAACCACCAGCCGCCCCAGCCAAGCTCGTAGTAGGCCCAAAAGGAGCCCAAAGTGATGCCAACGGTAAGGAAGCTCCAGGCTGTGAGGGTCCAAGGCCTGACCCAGCGGGCCCACGCGGCGTCGACCCGACCCTCCACGAGGCCGGCCAGCGCCAGCGAGAAGACCACCGAAAGACCGACATAGCCGGCGTAAAGGAACGGCGGATGAGCCGCCAGCGCCGGATCCTGCAGCAGCGGATTGAGCGATCGTCCTTCCACCGGAGGCATTGCAATCCGCATGAGCGGATTGGAGGCGAACACCATGTAGCCAACAAATAGAACGCCGAGGCTTCCCTGAACGCCGACCGCCGTCGCCTTGAGGCTCCAGGGGAGCGCCTTGGCCAGCGACAGAACCGCGCCGTAGGCGGTGAGCATCAGGCACCACAGTAGGATCGATCCCTCGTGACTGCCCCAGGCGCCGGCGATTTTGTAGATCAGGGGTTTTTCGGTGTGAGAATTCTGAGCCACGTTGGCCACCGAGAAATCCGAGGTAACGAACGCCCAGATCAGCGCCGCATAGCCAATCGCCACGCAGCCGAAGGCCGCGATGGCGGCGCCTTCGCCGCAGCCGGTAAGGGTTGCATCGCGTCGCGCCCGGCCGGCAAAAGAAAGGATCGTCTGGGCCAGCGAAACGCTGAACGCGAGGATGAGGGCGAAGGCGCCCAGTTCGGCCGTCATGTCGGACCGCCCTGATCGTAACGCGGCGTCGCGCCGGCGCCGCGCCATTCACCCCGTGCCTTGAGCGCGCGGCTGAGCTCTCGCGGCATGTAGCGCTCGTCGTGCTTGGCGAGGATGCTGGAGGCGACGAACACGCCGCGACCATCGAAGGCGCCGATCGCCACCACGCCCTGCCCCTCGCGGAACAGGTCCGGCAGATCGCCGCGGAAGACGACCGGCGCATGAGCGGTGCGATCGGAGACGACGAAACGGACGGCGCCGTCCGGCGCCTTGGCGACGGATCCCATGTCCACGAGGCCGCCAAGCTGGATGGCCTGGCCTGCCCGCACATGCGCGGCCTCCGCTTGGGCGGGCGTGTAGAAATAGGAAATGGAGTTTCGCAGGCCGTAAAGGGTCAGTCCCGCAGCCAGCGCCAGGATGGGCGCGGCCACCGCCACCAGGAACAGACGCCGCCGCGCGGTCCGAGACTTCGGAAGCCACGTCATCTGCGGATTCCCGCGCCCATCGGCGGCGCCTTGGCCGCGTCAGCCAGGGCGGCCAGCTCGTGCGGCTGCCGGGGGTAGCGCCTGCGGGCCGCCGCCAGGGCCTCATCACGCGCCGTGTGGTCGCCCAGAACTGCGTAGGCGCGGACGAGCCGCACCCAGCCTTCCGGCTCGTCTGGATGAGCTGCAAGGCGTGCCGCCAGGCTGTCGACCATGCCACGGATCGCCCCCGTCAGGTCTGAAGCAGGCGGCGCCGCCTCCGCCGCCGGCGGCTCGTTCAGTCGCCCGGTCCGCTCCGTCGCGGCAATCTCAGACGCCAGCGCCGCTCGCCGCGCATCGTTCGCCGGCAGGTCAACCAGGAGCGCGCGCCATCGAGCGAGACCGCCGGCCACGTCGCCGTCGATGATCGCCGCCTTGGCGAGATAGTAGCGGGCGGCGGCCTGATGTGGATCCGCCGCATAGGCCCGCTGGAAAAGCGCCAGGGCCTCGGGCGTCACCGTCCCGCCGCCCTGAAGCACCTTCACCTCGCCAAGCGTGGCGGCAAGGTCCGCATCGGCCGGTTCGAGCATCAGCGCCCGGCGGAGGGCGTGGGCTGCACCGTCCGCATCGCCCAAACCAAGATCCAGGGCCGCAAGCTTGCGCAGCGGCGTTGGATCGCCCGGGCGACGATCGGCGATCGCGTCGAGGGTCGCCGCCAGGGCGTTTGGCGGGGCGTCTTCCGGATGAACCTCCCACTCGGCCAGGCGTTGGGCGAAGGGCTGATCCGGAAGGTTTGGCGACCCGATCAGCGCATAGATGGCGATGGCGAGAAGGGCGACTCCGCCCGCGGCGGCGAGTGATGCGGCGCGACCAAGGCTCGCATGGACCTGCGGCGTGGGTTGGTCAGAGGCCCCGATCAGGCGTCTTGCCGCCTCGGCCCGCAACTGGCGACGATCGTCGGGCGCCAGAAGGTCGCGATCGGCCAGCTCGTCGATCTCGCCCATCGCGCGGCGATAGACCTCGATCTGGGGGTCGCCGCGTGACGCGACTCGAACGCCTTGGGCGCCGCGGCCAAGCATAAGCGCGGCCGCACCCGCCGCCAGGACAGCGGCAGCGGCCCAGAAGCCGATCATGGCGCCCTGTTAGTGGAAATGGCGAGCGCCTGCGAGTGCGCTCTCAATTCACTCCGCGCGGCAGGCATATTTCGACTTCGAGTCCGCCCAGGCGCGACGCGCCCAGCCCAATCGAACCGTTATAGGCGCGGGCGAGTTCGTCGACGATGGAAAGCCCGAGGCCCGATCCAGGCGAACTTTCGTCCAGCCGCTCGCCGCGGCGCAGGACTTTTTCCCGCAGCTCCGGCGCAAGGCCCGGTCCGTCGTCCTCGACGGTTAGGGTGAAGACCGGCGCTTCAGGCTTGGCTGCGGCGGTCACGCGGACACGCCGCTCGGCCCATTTGCAGGCATTCTCCATGACGTTTCCGGCGATCTCCAGCAGGTCCTGGCGTTCGCCGACAAACATCAGTCCGTCTGGGCATTCGATGCGTATTTCGCCGATCTTGTCTCGGAATATTCGCTCGAGAGCGCGCGCCAGTTCTTCGATCACCGGTCCGACTTCGGTTCTCTGCCCGTGACCTTGGGTGCGAGCTGCGGCCCTCGCTCGGCGCAACTGATAGTCGACCTGCTGGCTCATGATCCGCGCCTGCCGCGCAACGACATTGGCGAGTTCGCCGCCGTTCTGGCTGGCTTCGGCCATGATCACAGACAGCGGAGTTTTGAGCGCGTGGGCGAGATTGCCGACATGCGTCCGCTGACGCTCGACCACTTGTTGGTTGTGGGCGACCAGCGCGTTGAGTTCGGCGGCCAGGGACTCGAGTTCGGTTGGATAGACTTTCTCGAGCCGCTCCAATTTGCCGGTTCGCACGTCAGCGACCTCGCGGCGCAAGGCGAAGAGGGGCTGGAGGCCCACGCGGACCTGGATGATCACGGCGAGGATCAGGCCTATTCCCAGGATCCCCAAGGCGACGGCGATGGTGGTGACGAAGGTCCGTACGTCTCGGTTGACTGGAGTGCGGTCCTC
>DASXGB010000183.1:0-12981 GCA_036489325.1 Caulobacteraceae bacterium | reverse complement strand
CTCGAAGTCCATAGGTGTGGTGGTAGGCGCGAACCAGGTGATCCGACGCTGCCTTGCTCGCCGAATAAGGCGAGTTGGGCGCGTAGGCCGTGGTCTCGCTGAAGGCCGGATCGTCGGGTCCCAGGCTGCCATAGACCTCATCGGTCGAGACGTGGTGAAAGCGGTGCGACCGACCAGAGCCGGTATCAAGCCACGCCTTCCGCGCCGCCTTCAGCAGGGCGTGGGTTCCCACCACATTGGTCTCGATGAAGGCGTCCGGCCCATGGATCGATCGATCAACATGGCTCTCGGCGGCGAAGTGGACGATGGTGTCGGTTTGATGCTCGGCCAGCAGCCGCTCGACGAGGGCCTGGTCGCATATGTCGCCCTGGACGAAGACGATGTCCGGCGCACCTTCGAGATTGGCGCGGCGTCCTGCGTAGGTCAGGGCGTCCAGCACCACGATGGCGTCCGCCGGGCGCCGCGCGCGCCAGCGGCACGTGAAGTTGGCGCCGATGAAACCCGCCCCGCCGGTGATCAGAACCGATGTCATGACACCATCTTAGCAAGCACGGCGCGCAGGGCGACTCGCCAATGAGGCGCGGGCTCGCCGAGCAGGGCGAAAGTCGCGCTCTTGTCCAGCACGCTGTAGGCCGGTCGGCGGGCCGGGACCGGATAATCTTCGGTCGAGATGGGCCTGACCGGCGGCGCCTTGGCAAGCAATCCGGCGGCAACGGCTTCCTCGGCGATGGCGACGGCGAAGTCGTACCAGGTGGCGGCTCCTGCGTCGGTATAGTGCCAGATCCCGCACGCCTCCTTGCCGGCCAGCGTCCAGATGGCGCTCGCCAGGGAAAGGGTCGAGGTTGGCGTTCCCACCTGGTCAGCGACGACGCCGAGTTCGGGGCGCGAGGCCATCAGGCGCAACATGGTGGCGAGGAAATTGGACCCGACCGGACCATAGACCCAGGCGGTGCGTAGGATCAGCGCCTCCGGCGCGGCAGCTGCGACCGCTTGCTCTCCCGCGAGCTTGGAGGCGCCATAGACGCCAAGCGGACCGGTCAAATCCTTCGGGCTGTAGGGGCGGCCGGCCGTCCCGTCGAAAACGAAGTCGGTGGAAAGATGGATCAGACGGGCGCCGGACCTGCGGGACGCCGCCGCCAGATGGCCGGCGCCGTCGCGGTTGATCCGAAAGGCCAGGTCCGGCTCACTCTCGGCCCGGTCGACGGCGGTGTAGGCGGCCGCGTTGACGATGAGATCCGGCGCCAGGGTCTCCACCACCCGGGCTACCGCCGCTTCATCGCCGATGTCGAGATCGCTGCGGGTCAGGGCCGTCAGCCTCCAGCCGGCCGGCGCCGCGTCGGCAAGCGCCCGGCCCACCTGCCCGGCCGCGCCGGTCAGAATCACTTTCATGGAAACAACGTGGCCTCGGAAAGGAGCGGCGCGGCCGCGTCCTTGTCTGACAGGGTCGGGACGCCGCTCAGCGGCCAGTCGATGGCCAGCGTCGGATCATTCCAGCGCACGGCTTTCTCGTCGGTCGGCGCGTAGAGGCCGTTGCACTTGTAGAGGAAGTCGGCGACTTCAGAGAGAACGAGGAAACCGTGGGCGAACCCTGGCGGGACCCACAACATCCGCTTGTTCTCGGCCGAGAGTTCGAGACCGAACCAGCGGCCGAAGGTCGGCGAGGCGCGACGAAGATCGACGATCACGTCGAACACCGCGCCCAGCGCCACCCTGGCCAGTTTCCCCTGCGGTTTGGGCAGCTGATAGTGCAGGCCGCGCAATACGCCCTTGGCGGAGCGGCTGTGATTGTCCTGGTCGAAGGCGACATCAATGCCGGCGGCGGCGAACTTCTCGCGGTGCCAGGTCTCCATGAAGAACCCACGGTCGTCACCGAAGACGTGAGGCTCGACGATCATCGCGCCGGCCAGGGGCGTGGGCAGGAATTTCATAGCGCCCTTCCTCCCTAACGCTCGGCCAGTAGCGAGAGCAGGTATTCGCCATAGCCGCTGGAGCGCAGAGGACGGGCGAGAGCCTCGAGTTCAACGTCGGATACCCAGCCCTTGCGCCAGGCGATTTCCTCGGGGCAGCAGATCTTCAGCCCTTCGCGCTCCTCGATGATGCGCACGAACTGCGCCGCATCGAGCAGGGCTGCGTGGGTTCCGGTGTCGAGCCATGCATGGCCGCGCCCCAGCACTTCGACGCTGAGTTCGCCCGCTTCCAGGTAGCGGCGGTTGAGGTCGGTGATCTCCAATTCGCCACGGGCCGAGGGCCGGAGTTCACGGGCGAAGCCGCTCGCGCGGTGATCGTAGAAGTAGAGGCCGGTCACCGCGTGGTTGGACTTCGGCGTCGCCGGCTTTTCCTCAATCGCCACGGCCCGCCCGTCCGCATCGAAGCTGACCACGCCATAGGCTTGGGGATTTTTCACCCGATAGGCGAAGACGCTGGCGCCGCGCTCGCGAGCGTTGGCGCGGGCCAGGATCTCCATCAGGGTCGCGCCATAGAAAAGGTTGTCGCCGAGGATCAGGGCCGAGGGACGGCCCTGTACGAATGCCTCGCCGATGATCAGCGCCTGGGCCAGGCCCTCGGGCTTCGGCTGGACGGCGTAGTCGATGGCGAGACCCCAGCGCGCGCCGTCGCCGAGCAGGCGGCGGAACGCCTCCTGCTCATGCGGGGTGGTGATCACCAGCACCTCTCGGATACCTGCCAGCATCAGCACCGACAACGGGTAGTAGATCATCGGCTTGTCGAACACCGGCATGAGCTGTTTGCTCACCGCCACCGTCAGCGGATACAGCCGCGTGCCCGCGCCGCCCGCCAGAATGATCCCTCGCCGGTCCATGGCGGCCTTTCTTAATGACGGATGGGATCAGGCGGAACCGCCCGATCGCTGGCCTTATCCTTGGCGCGATCGCCCGAGCGCGCCCGGGAACCAAACCACCGGGCTTGTTCTTGTTGCAAAGCCAGTTCCGATTTTTGCGGATTGCGCTCTAACAGAAGGCGTCGCCATTGCAGGTGGCCCCATCAGGTCGGGAAGATTGTGCATAAATGTCACGGACGTAATCCAATTGCTCGAAGCGTGTGACACGAGGCCCGGCCCGCAAGCCGGGACGCCAGCCCCGGAGGGTGAATGAGCGACTACAGCCCCTATTCGGCCGCACCCTCAGGCCGGCCGGCAAGACGGCGCAGGCCCGGCCGGACGCTCATCGCCATCGTGGTTGTGATCGCCATCGCGGTCGCCATCGCCGCATTGCTCACTTTCTGCACGATGCAGAGCGGCAAGGCCGGCGGCAGGGGCGGGCGCGGCGGCTTCGGCGGAGGCGCTGGGGGCCGACCGGCAATCACGGTTGGCGTGGCCAAGGCCGTGGCCGGCGACATCCCCATCCAGGTAAGTGCGCTAGGAGCGGTGACGCCGGTGGCGACAGTGAGCGTCAACGCCCGGGTTTCAGGGGAGCTTACCCGTATCGCCTTCCGCGAGGGCCAGATGGTGCGCAAGGGCCAGCTTCTCGCTCAGATCGATCCCAGGCCGTTTCAGGCAGCGCTCGACCAGAGCATCGGAACGCTTGGCCACGACGAGGCCAACCTGGCCGGCGCCCAGCGCGACCTGGCCCGCTACGCCCGGCTGCACGCCCAGGATTCGATCGCCGCTCAGACATACGATGACCAGGTGGCGACGGTGAAGCAGGACACGGGCCTGGTGGAATCTGACAGGGCCGCTGTAGACGGCGCCAGGCTGAACCTCGCCTTCTCCCGTATCATCGCGCCGATCTCGGGGCGGGTGGGACTGCGCCAGATCGATCCGGGCAATCAGATAAGCGCCAACCAGGCGACGCCGTTCACCGTGGTCACCCAGATGGACCCGATCACGGTCATCTACTCGGTGCCCGAGGACGACATCGGCCCCATCGAGAAGCAGGGCGGCGCGGGCCTTACGACGTCCGTCTACGATCGGGCCGGCGGAAACCTGCTCGCCACAGGCAAGCTTGCGACCCTCGACAACCTGATCGACACCACCACCGGCACGGTGAAGGCCCGCTCGGTGTTCCCCAATGCCGGCGGCAAGCTGTTCCCCAATCAGTTCGTCAACGTCACCCTTCTCGTCGACATCCTGAAAAACCAGGTGACCGTCCCGACCACGGCTGTGCGCCACGGACCGCAGGGCGATTTCGTCTGGGTGCTGCAGTCTGACCAGACGGTGACCGCCCGGCCGGTCAAGGTCGGGCCGGCGACCTCGGAGACCGTATCCATCGCCTCCGGCCTCAACCTCGGCGAGACGGTCATTACCGACGGCGGCGACCGGCTGAAAGAGGGCGCCAAGGTCGTCCTGCCGGGCCAGAATCCCGTCGCCGGCGGCGGAGGTCGCGGTCATGGTCACGGCGGCCACGGCAACTGGCAAGGTCGCCATCGCGGCCAGGGCGGACGAGGGGGACAAGTCGGGGGCGGTCAGGGCGGGGGACCCGGCGGCGGCCAAGGCGGCGGCCAGAGCGACGGGGGCTAGGACCCCGGTGCGCTCGCCTTTGACGGCCTCCGGCGAGGCGGCCCCATGAATCCCTCGCGGCCCTTCATCGAGAGGCCGATCGCCACCTCCCTGCTGATGGCTGCAATCCTGCTCGTGGGTCTGGTGGCCTTCCGCTTCCTGCCGCTTTCGGCACTGCCCGAGGTCGACTATCCGACCATCCAGGTCACCACCTCCTACCCGGGCGCCAGCCCCGAGGTCATGGCCACCACCGTGACCGCGCCGCTGGAGGTGCAGTTCGGTCAGATGTCGCAGCTCAACCGGATGAGTTCGATCAGCTCAAGCGGATCTTCGGTCATCACCCTGCAGTTTGACCTCAGCCTGAGCCTCGATGTCGCCGAGCAGGAGGTGCAGGCGGCCATCAACGCCTCCAACAGCCTGCTGCCGACCGACCTGCCGGCGCCGCCGATCTACGCCAAAGTCAATCCGGCCGACGCGCCCGTTCTCACCCTGGCGCTGACCTCCGACACCGTGCCGCTCACCGAGGTCGAGAGCTATGGCGAGCAACAGCTCGGCCAGAAGATCTCGCAGCTGTCAGGCGTGGGCCTCGTCTCGGTCAGCGGCGGCCAGAAGCCGGCGGTGCGCATCCAGGCCAATGTCAACCAGCTGGCCTCCTACGGCCTGTCGATGTCACAGCTGTCGACGGCCATCGCCTCGGCCAACGCCAACGGCGCCAAGGGCTCTTTCGATGGGCCAACCCGGTCCTACACCATCAATGCCAACGACCAGCTGCTCAGCGCCCAAGACTACGCCAACCAGATCATCTCCTATCAGGGCGGGGCGCCGGTGCGCCTGTCGAATGTGGCCTCGGTCATCGCCGGCTCGGAAAACACCGAGCTCGGGGCCTGGTACAACAAGACTCCGGCCGTCCTGCTGAACGTCCAGCGCCAGCCGGGCGCCAACGTCATCTCGACGGTCGACCAGATCAAGCGGTCGCTGCCCGATCTCACCGCCTCCCTGCCGCAGGGCGTGACCGTCAAGGTGGTTACCGACCGCACCACCGGCATCCGCGCGTCGGTCCATGACGTCGAATTCGAGCTGATGCTATCGATCATCCTGGTGGTTGCGGTGATCTTCCTGTTCCTGCGCAGCCTGGCGGCCACCTTCATCGCCAGCGTCGCCGTGCCGCTCTCGCTCGTCGGCACCTTCGGGGTGATGTACCTCCTGGGCTTCTCGCTCAACAACCTGACCTTGATGTCGCTGACGATCGCCACCGGGTTCGTCGTCGACGACGCCATCGTCATGATCGAGAACATCTCGCGCTACATCGAGGCGGGCGAGAGCCCGATGCAGGCCGCGCTCAAGGGCGCCGAGCAGATCGGCTTCACCATCATTTCGCTCACCGTTTCGCTGATCGCGGTGCTGATCCCGCTGTTGTTCATGGGCGACGTGGTCGGACGCCTGTTCCGGGAATTCGCCATCACCCTGGCGGTGACCATCGTCATCTCTGCGGTAGTCTCGCTGACCCTGACGCCGACGCTGGCGGCGCGCTGGCTGGGAACTGACGATTCCGTGGAGGAGAGCCGTTTCGGCCGCCGCTCCAAGGAGATCGTCGACAGCGTCATCCACCGTTATGACGTGGCATTGACCTGGGTTCTGGACCGCCAGCCGGCGACCCTGCTGGTCGCGATTGGCACCCTGGTGCTCACGGTTCTGTTGTTTCTGATCATTCCTAAGGGCCTGTTCCCGACCCAGGACACCGGCATCGTCCAGGCGGTCACCGAGGGCGCCCAGTCGATCTCCTATCCGGGGATGGCGACTCTGCAGCAGAAGATCGCCGACAAGCTCCTTCAGGACCCGGACGTCGACTCTCTGACCAGCTTCATCGGCGTCGATGGGACCAACACCACGCTGAACAACGGCCGTATGCTGATCAACCTGGCGCCGTTCGGCCATCGCACCTCATCGCCGGCCAAAATCCTCGATCGGCTGAGGCAGGAAACCCGGCGGGTTCCCGGCGCCAACATCTACCTGCAGCCGGTGCAGGATCTCACCATCGATTCCTCGCAGGGAAAGACCCAGTACCAGTTCGCGCTCCAGGGCGCCGATACCGCGAGCGTCACCAGCTGGTCCAACAAGCTCGTCCAGGCGCTGGGCGAGGAGCCGAAGGTGCGCAACGTAGGTTCCGACCTTCAGAACGAAGGCCTCGCCGCCTACATCGACATCAACCGCGACACTGCCGCCCGGCTCGGGATCACTCCGGCGACGGTCGACGACACGCTCTACTTCGACTTCGGCCAGCGGATCATCTCGACGATCTTCACCCAGTCGAGCCAGGAGCGGGTGATCCTCCAGGCCGACGACGCGACGATCACCTCTCCAGGGGCGCTGAAGGACCTCTATCTGAGCACGACGTCCGGCGCGCCCGTGCCGCTGTCGGCCATCGCTACGGTGAGCCAGAAGCTCTCGCCGCTGCAGGTCAATCACGTGGCCCAGTTCCCAGCCGCCAACATCTCGTTCGACACCGCGCCCGGCGTGTCGCTGGGCTCGGCGGTCTCGGCGATTCAGAAGGTAGAGAAGAAGGTCGGCGTTCCGGCCAGCATCACCACCGCGTTCCTGGGCGCGGCCAATGCCTACAAGGCCTCGCTGGCCAACGAGCTGTGGCTGATCCTGGCGGCGATCGTCACCGTCTACATCGTCCTGGGCGTACTCTACGAAAGCTACATCCACCCGGTGACTATTCTGTCGACCCTGCCCTCGGCCGGAGTCGGCGCCCTGCTGGCCCTGATGCTCGCCGGCCAGGACCTGGGGGTGATCGGCATCATCGGCATCATCCTGCTGATCGGCATCGTCAAGAAAAACGCGATCATGATGATCGACTTCGCCCTCGACGCCGAACGCCAGGAAGGCAAGTCGCCCCGAGAGGCCATTCATCAGGCGGCGCTGCTGCGCTTCCGGCCGATCATCATGACCACCCTGGCGGCCCTGTTCGCCGCCCTGCCCCTGATGCTGGGTTGGGGCGTTGGCTCCGAGCTGCGCCATCCGCTGGGGATTTCCATCGTCGGTGGGCTGATCGTCAGCCAGGCCCTGACCCTGTTCACCACGCCGGTGATTTATCTGGAGTTCGACCGTCTGGCGCGGCGCTTTGGCCTGGGGGGACCCAATCTGCGCAAAGGCGAGTCTGATCCGGGCGTCTCCGAAGCCCAGCCGGATCCCGGCCCGGCGACGCCATGAACTTTTCGGCTCTCTTTATTCGGCGCCCGATCGCCACAGTCCTCCTGACCCTGGGTCTGGCGCTCGCCGGCGTCGCCGCCTTCTTCCTGCTACCGGTCTCGCCCCTCCCGCAGGTGGATTTCCCGACGATCTCGGTCAGCGCCAACCTGCCAGGCGCCAGTCCCGAGACCATGGCCACCAGCGTCGCTACGCCGCTGGAGAAGCATCTGGGCGTCATCTCCGACGTCTCGGAGATGACTTCGTCGAGCCGCACCAGCCAGTCCAATGTCACCCTGCAGTTCGGCCTCGACCGCGACATCGACGGAGCCGCCCGCGACGTGCAGGCGGCGATCAACGCCGCCCGGGTCGATCTGCCCGCGACGCTCCACTCCAATCCCACCTACCGCAAGCAGAACCCGGCGGACGCGCCGATCATGATCGTCGCCCTGACCTCGCAGACGCGGACGCCCGGCCAGATCTACGACGCCGCCTCCAACATTCTCGTGCAGCAGATCAGCCAGGTGAAGGGCGTGGGCGAGGTGACCATCGGCGGCTCGTCGCTCCCGGCGGTGAGGGTGGAGCTCAATCCTCCGGCCTTGGCCCGCTACGGCATCGGCCTGGAGGACGTGCGCGCGGCCATCGCTTCGGCCAACGCAAACCGGCCCAAGGGCATCGTCCAGGACAACAACACCCGGTTACAGATCTACACCAACGACAACGCCATCGCCGCCGCCGACTACGCCCCGCTGGTGATTGCCTATCGCGGCGGCGCGGCCGTGCGGCTCAGCGACATCGCCACGGTGACCGACAGCGTCACCGACATCCACAACTATGGCCTGTTCAACGGCAAGCCGGCGGTGGTGGCGGTGATCAGCCGGACGCCGGGCGCCAACATCATCAATACCGTCAACCGGGTGAACGCCCTGCTGCCGAACCTGCGCCTGTCCCTGCCGCCGGATATCGACATGCAGGTCGCATCCGACCGCACCATCACCATCCGCGCCTCGCTGGCCGACGTCGAGCGCACCGTGATCATCGCCATCATCCTGGTGGTCGCGGTCACGGCCTTCTTCCTGCACAACGGCCGCGCCGTGCTGATCCCCAGCGTCGCGGTGGCCACCTCGCTGCTGGGCGCGTTGGGGGTGATGTACCTGCTCGGCTTCTCGCTCGATAACCTGTCGCTGATGGCCCTGACGGTCTCTACCGGCTTCGTCGTCGACGACGCCATCGTCGTCCTGGAAAACACCACCCGCCACGTCGAAGCCGGCATGAACCGTTTCGAGGCCGCGCTTCTGGGCGCCAAGGAGGTCGGCTTTACCGTGACCTCGATCAGCATCTCGCTGGTAGCGGTGTTCATTCCGATCCTTCTGATGGCCGGCATTGTTGGGCGCCTGTTCCGGGAGTTCGCCATCACCCTGTCGGCGGCGGTGCTGATCTCGCTGGTGATCTCGCTGACGACGACGCCGATGATGTGCGCCTTTCTCATCGACCCGCCGCGACGTGGCCGGCGTCCCGGCTTCCTGGCGCGCGTGTCCGACCGTTCATTCGCCTCGATGCAGAGGGTCTATGAAAGGGCTCTGGACTGGGCGCTCGACGCCGGGCCGGTGATGCTGATCGTACTGGTCGCCACCGTGGTGCTCAGCGTCTACCTCTATGGGGTCGCGCCGAAAGGGTTTTTCCCGCAGCAGGACACGGGATCCATCGCCGGCGGCCTGCAGACTGACCAGTCCAGCTCCTTCGCCATCACCAGCAAGCGCATGCGCCAGCTGGTCAGCATCGTCCGCCACGACCCGTCGGTGCAGAACGTCGTCGCCTTCCAGGGCAGCAACGCCGCCGGCGGCTTCCTGTTCACGATGCTGAAGCCCCGCAATCAGCAGAAGGGCGGCTCGGCGGCGGTGGTGGCGAGGCTGAGACCCAAGCTGGCCCGGGTGGTGGGCGCCGCCCTGTTCCTCAACCCGGTGCAGGACGTGCGGGTCGGCGGCCGCTCCTCCAACGCCACCTACCAGTACACCCTTCAGGCGCAGGACCTGACCCAGCTTCGTCAATGGGCTTCGAAGCTGGCCGACGGCATGAAGCTTCAGCCGGCCCTGGTCGACGTCAACACCGACCAGGAAGACCATGCGCTCGAAAGCTATGTCACTATCAACCAGGACGAGGCCAATCGTCTTGGCCTGACCAACACGGCGATCGACAACGCCCTTTACGACGCCTTCGGCCAGCGCCAAGTGTCGGTGATCTACAAGGACACCAATCAGTATCGCGTGGTGATGGAGGCCGATCCGAAGTTCACCCAGGATCCAACCCTGCTTTCCGACCTTTATGTCAGCAACGGCACGGCCGCGAGCGGGGTCTCGACGGCCCCGGCGCCGACCAGTTCGACGGCCCTGGCCAAGGCCGCCGGCGTCACGCCCTCGACCCTGGCGGCCAACGCATATGCGCCGGTCGTCCCGCCGCGAGCGGGGGTCACCCCGGCGAGTCAGGCGGCCAGCGCCTTCAAGCAGACCGCCTCTCAGGCGGCCGCGACCTCCTCGTTCTCGACACCGATCACCACCCTTCTTGCGGGTCAGGGGGGCGGGTCCACGGCGACGACGTCCAGAGCTCTGGGTTCGACGGCCAATCCCAATGCGCCGGGTTCGGCCAACACCGCCGGCCAGCCGGGCGCCCTGGCGGCCGGATCAGGCGCCGCCCTGGCGGTTGGCGCCACCGCCGTCGCCGGGCCTGCCGCGCCGCCGGGCCGGGCCGCTTCCCAGGGCGTGGCCGTGAGCAGCACGCCCGAGACCATCGTGCCGCTTTCGGCGTTAGCCAGCTGGGCCGACGGGGCCACGCCCAATTCGGTGAATCACCAGGATACTTCGCCGGCGACCACTATCTCGTTCAACCTTGCCCCCGGAAAGTCGCTCAGCGACGCCACCAGGGCGATCACGCAGGCCGAGGCCCAGATCCACCTGCCGGCGACGGTCCACGGCAGCTACCAGGGCACGGCCAAAGTCTTCCAGCAATCGACGGCGAGCGAGCCGGTGCTGATCCTGGCCGCCCTCGTGGCCATCTACCTTGTCCTGGGGATCCTCTATGAAAGCTACATCCACCCGCTGACCGTGCTCTCGACTCTGCCATCGGCCGGCGTCGGCGCCCTGGTCGCCTCGATCCTCTTTCATATGGAGCTGACGATCATCTCACTGATCGGGATCATCCTGCTGATCGGCATCGTGAAGAAGAACGCCATCCTGATGATCGACTTCGCCATCGCCGCCGAGCGCGAAGGCGGGTTGAGCCCGCACGACGCCATCCGTCAGGCGGCGCTGACAAGATTCAGGCCGATCATGATGACCACCTTCGCCGCCATCCTGGGCGCCGCGCCGCTGGCCATCGGCTGGGGCGAGGGCTCGGAGCTTCGCCGCCCGCTCGGCGTCACCATCATCGGCGGCCTGCTGGTCAGCCAGATGATCACTTTGCTCACCACCCCGGTCGTCTACCTCTATCTCGACCGGCTGAGCCGCAACAGACGGCCACGCGGCCGCCTTGGCGGCCTCAGGCCGGAACCCGCGCCCGCCTTCTGAAGATGAGTCACCTCATGCCTCACGCCCGTTTCCTGACCCTTACGACCCTGCTGCTGATGGGCGGCTGCATGGTCGGGCCCAATTATCACCGTCCCTCGACGCCGACTCCGCCTGCCTACAAGGAGGCCAATGGCTGGGCGCCGATCCAGCCTTCCGACGCCGCCGACCGCCAGGACTGGTGGACGGTGTTCGGCGACCCGACGTTGAACGCCCTCGAGGCGAGGGTGAATGTCTCCAACCAGACGCTGGCCGCCGCCGAGGCCGCCTATCGCGAAGCCCACGCCGTCGTCGCCGAGGACCAGGCGCAGCTGTGGCCAGTCGTCACCGCTAACGGCAGCGCCACCGTTGCGGGCGGCTCGGGGAACAACAACTCAAGCTCCACGGGGACGGGGACCGGCACGGGCGGCACGGGCGGCACAGGAAATGCGACCGCCACCGGGACGCGCTCGATCTACCAGGTCAGCGTCGGCGCAACTTGGGCCCCCGATATCTGGGGCGCGGTGCGCCGCCAGGTCCGCAGCGCCAAGGCCCAGGCGCAGGCCAGCGAAGCCCTGGTCGCCAACGCCCGCCTCTCGGCCCAGATCGAACTTGCCTCGGACTATTTCATCCTGCGTCAGCTCGACGAGGAAAAGCGCGATGACGACGCCATCGTCGCGGCCGACCAGCACGCACTCGATGTCGTCCAGAACAAGTACAACGCCGGCAACGCCGCGCGCAGCGACCTCCTGACCGCCAAGACCACCTTGCAGTCCGCCCAGGCCGCCAACACCGACCTGGCCCAGCAGCGCGCGCGCATGGAAGACGCCATCGCCGTGCTTGCCGGCGAACCGCCTGCCAGTCTCCCCCTGCCGCCGGGACCGTGGAATCTGAATGTTCCGCAGATTCCGACCACCATTCCCTCTGCTCTGCTGCAGCGACGGCCTGACATAGCCAATGCCGAGCGTACTGCGGCCTCGCAGAGCGAACTGATTGGCGTCGCCGTCGCCGCCTATTACCCAAACCTCAATCTGTCCGCCCAAGGCGGTCTCACGGCATCGAACGTCGGGGGCCTGGTCAACGCAGCCGGCTCCTTCTGGTCACTTGGCGCCCAGGTGGCGGAGACAATCTTCAACGGCGGTCTGACCGCGGCCAAGGTACGCGCCGCCCACGCGGCCTATGACCAGGCGGTGGCCAATTACCGCCAGACGGTGTTGGCCGCCTTCCAGAACGTCGAGGACAACATGGCCGCCCAAAAGGTTTTCGAGGTCGAGGAGGGTCAACTCAGGGCGGCCTACGACAATGCCCAGGAAAACGTCACCATCAGCCTCAACGAGTACCAGGCTGGCACGGTCGACTACACCACCGTCGCCCAGGCCCAGGTGACCGCCTTCCAGTCGAGGAATTCGCTGACCCAGGTGCAGGCCAATCGCCTGACCACCGCCGTGTCGCTGATCGAGGCCCTCGGCGGCGGCTGGAACACCTCGCAATTGCCACAAGGCTAGGCGGTTTCAGGCCACGTCGAAGACCAGCACCTCGGCGTCGGTCTCCGCGGTCAGGCGAACTTCGGCTTCTTCCACAAGCGCGGCGCCATCGCCTTCGCGCAGCTCGCCGCCTTGCAGCCGAACGATGCCTGTGGCGACCTGG
This sequence comes from Caulobacteraceae bacterium, assembly GCA_036489325.1. Lineage (GTDB taxonomy): Bacteria > Pseudomonadota > Alphaproteobacteria > Caulobacterales > Caulobacteraceae > Acaudatibacter. Next base: position 156 of record DASXGB010000183.1, on the reverse strand, counting down.
ATCCAGGCTTCGCGTCCCGGCTCGAGGGGGCGGCTGACCTCTGTGCCCTCGGAAAGCCGGCCGATGTAGAGGCGCGAGCCCGACTCCAGGCCCACTGGGGCGTTCTCGCGCGCCGCGACGAGCTTCAACTGATCCTTCAGTTCAGCCGGATTGAAG
>DASXGB010000162.1:0-2286 GCA_036489325.1 Caulobacteraceae bacterium | reverse complement strand
CGATCCCCGCCGCCGGCAGCAGGAAGACGAGATGCGCCTGCTCGAGCTTGCGCTTTTCCTGGGCGCGCCCGCCGGTGAAGGCCGCGCCCTCGGCCGCGAGCGGCTCGCCGGGCGCCGCCTCGGCGGCGAAGGAGGCTTGCGCCAGGCTCAGCAGCTCGTCCTCGTCCACCGCGCCTGAGGCGGAGACGACGATCCGGTCGGGGGCGTAGATCTGCGACCGCCAAGCCGCCAACGCCGGCGGATCGGCGGCGGCGATGGTCTCCGGCCGGCCCAGGATCGGCCGGCCCAGCGCCTGGCCTTCGAACGCCGCCGCGTGGGCCAGCTCGAACACCTGGTCGTCCGGCGCATCGGCGGCTTCGGCGATCTCCTGGCCGACGACGTGGATCTCCTTGGCCAGGTCCTCGGCGTCGAGGGTGGGCCTGAGGACCAGGTCGGCGGCGACGGCCATGGCCAGGGGCAGGCCACCCTCGAGCGCGCGCACCTGGAAGCTGGTCCGCTCCTGGCCGGTGGCGGCGTTGATGTGGCCGCCTGCGGCCTCGATGACCTCGACGATGTCCCGGGCCGAGCGCGCGCCCGCGCCCTTGAAGACCATGTGCTCGAGAAGATGCGACCAGCCCGAGCGGCGCGCGTCCTCGAAGCGAGCCCCACGGCCGGCGACGACGCTGAGCGCCAGGGTCTCGTACCCGGGCGCGTGATCGCAGATCACGGTCACGCCATTGGCCAGGCGATGGACGGGGGCCAGGCGATGGACGGCGCTCACGACCAGGCTCGCACGTAGGTCTTCACCGCCGAGGCCTTGGCCGGCAGGAAGTCGATGCGCTCGAGGCGGCCCGGCAGACCCTCCGGCAGGATTCTGGACGGCAGGCCGGCGGCGGCGATCGCCTCGGGAAACTTGGCCGGATCGGCGGTGGCCAGCACGACCATCGGAATGCGGGGATCCAGCGGCGCGGCGGCGTCGGCGGCGGCAAGACCCACGGCGGTGTGCGGATCAACCAGGACGCGGGTCTCGGCCCAGGCGCGCCGCATGGCCTCGTCGGTCGCCGCCGGGCTCACCGAGCGGCCCTCGAAGAGCTCGGCCAGGGCCTCGCGCATGGCGTCCGGCAGGCGGATCTCGCGGCTGCGGGCGAAGCCCGCGAACGCCGCCGCCGTCTCCAGGTTGTCGCGGCCGGCATATTCGAAATGCAGGCGCTCGAAGTTGGAGGCGGCCTGGATGTCCATGGCCGGGCTCTGGGTGGCGATGGCGGGACCGGGCCGATAGACCCCCTCCGTCAGCGCCCTGGCGATGATGTCGTTGGCGTTGGTCGCCGCGACAAGGCGCGCGATCGGCAAGCCCATCCGCCGGGCGGCCCAGCCGGCGAAGGCGTCGCCGAAATTGCCGGTCGGCACGGTGAAGGCGACCTGGCGATGGGGCGCGCCCAGGGCGACGGCCGCGGTGAAGTAATAGACGCACTGGGCGGCGATGCGGGCGAAGTTGATCGAATTGACCGCGGCCAGGCCCGTCTCGGCGGCGAAGGCGTGGTCGGCGAACAGGGACTTGAGGATCCCCTGGCAAGCGTCGAAATCGCCATCGATGGCGATGCAGCGGACATTGTCGGCGCCGGTCGCGGTCATGAAGCGGCGCTGCACGTCAGAGACGCGGCCCTCGGGATAGAGAACGATCAGGCGCACGCCGCTCATGCGGGCGAAGGCCGCCGCCGCCGCCCCGCCGGTATCGCCCGAGGTCGCCGTGACGATGGTCGCGGTGCGGCCGCGCGCGGCCAGGGCGTGCTCGATGAGGCCGCCCAGGACCCGCATGGCCACGTCCTTGAAGGCCAGGGTCGGCCCGTGGAAGAGCTCCAGCAGGAAGCGCCCGGGCGCGAGCTGGCGCAGGGGCGCCACCGCCGGATGGTCGAAGGCGCCATAGGCCTGCTCGCAGATCGCCCGCAGGCGCGCAGGCTCGATCTCGCCGTCGGTGAAGAGACCGAGGATCTCGGCCGCGACCTCGGCGTAGGGCCGGCCGGCGAAGCCGGCGATGGTCTCGGGCTGGAGATGCGGCCACGCCACGGGCGCATAGAGGCCGCCGTCCTCGGCGAGGCCGGCCAGCAGGGCGTCGACGAAGCCGACCGGTTCGGCCCGTCCCCGGGTGGAGATGAATCTCATCGCCCCCGCATCCGCCGCACGACGAAGGCCGCCCACATCCATACCAGCACGCCTGCAAGCCCGAACCAGGTCAGAGCATAGACGAATTGGTTGTTGGGGATGTCCTCGGGTAGGGCCGCCGGCGAGATTCCGGGCGGCGGCGGCGTC
>DASXGB010000095.1:0-3083 GCA_036489325.1 Caulobacteraceae bacterium | reverse complement strand
GGTGGCCGGGCGCCTGTTTCCCTGAACCTGTCACGCAAGCTAGAAGGCGCGCGTGACCCTCGTCATCAATCGTCTCGTCAAGCGCAAGGGCCAGACCGTGGCGCTCGATGGCGTCGGCCTCGAGGCGCGCGACGGGGAGTTCCTGGCGATCCTCGGCCCTTCAGGGTCGGGTAAGACGACCTTGCTGCGCATCCTGGCCGGGCTCGAGACGCCGGACTCCGGGGAGGTCAGCCTGGGCGGCGAGGATTTCCTGAGGCTTTCGCCGCGCCAGAGGCGCGTCGGATTTGTCTTCCAGCACTACGCCCTCTTCCGCCACCTGACGGTGGCCGCCAATGTCGCTTTCGGTCTGGAGGTGAGGCCACGCAAACTTCGGCCATCCAAGGCGGAAATCGGCGCCAGGGTCACGGCTTTGCTGGCGCTGACCGGGATCGAACGATTAGCCCAGCGCTATCCATCGCAGATCTCGGGCGGCGAGCGGCAGCGGGTCGCGGTCGCCCGGGCTTTGGCGGTCGAGCCGCAGCTTCTCCTGCTCGATGAGCCTTTCGGGGCGCTCGACGCCAGGGTGAGAGCCGAGCTTCGAGGCGAGCTCCTTCGCATCCACGCCGAGACCGGGATCACGACCCTGCTCGTCACGCATGATCAGGACGAGGCCATGTCCATCGCCGACCGGGTGGCTGTGATGAACAACGGCCGCATCGAACAGATCGGGACGCCGAGGCAGCTGGTCGCATCGCCGACCTCGGCTTTCGTCGCCGATTTCCTGGGCGAGACCCCTTCTGGATGGTCGCACCGACAATTGGCGCACTGACCAGGTTACCGGGTGTTAACGCCGCCGGCCGGGCGGCGTGGTTGTAAGCCTTCACGCCTCGCCTTATCAGGGAGGCCCGGCGGCGGAGGGGCGCCCCTTGTCATGGGACCTGGATGAGCCGCTCGCATTTCACGGCCCTTGCCGTTTCAATATCCGTGGCGCTTGGCGTCCTGGTTGCGCTTGGCGCTGCCGCGGCCGTCGCCGACGACCCGCGCTGGGCGCAAGCCAAGAGCGACATCCCGCCGGATGCTGGAGCACGCTTCGGGGTCCTGCCCAACGGCATGCGCTATGCCGTGATGAGGAACGCCACGCCCGCTGGCCAGACGTCGATCCGCCTGCGCATTGGTTCAGGCTCGCTGGAAGAGCGCGACGACCAGCAGGGCCTGGCCCACGTCCTCGAGCACATGGCTTTCAAGGGCTCGACGCACGTGCCCCCGGGCGAGATGCTGAAGATTCTCGAGCGTGACGGTCTGGCCTTCGGCCCGGACACCAACGCCGAGACTGGTTGGACCGAGACGGTCTACCAACTCGACCTGCCGAGAAGCGACAAGGGCCTCATCGACACCGGTCTGATGCTGATGCGCGAGACGGGCGGCAACCTGTTGATCGATCCCAAACAGCTGGCCTCGGAGCGCGGGGTGGTGCTTTCGGAAGAGCGGCTGCGCGACACCCCGCAATACCGTGCGATGAAGGCCCAGATCGATCTGCTGAATCACAGTCAGCGTGTCACCGAACGCTTTCCGATCGGCAAGGTCGACGTCATCAAGACCGCGCCCGCCAGCCTGATCCGCGAGTTCTATCGCGCCAACTACCGACCTGACCGCGCCACGTTGATCGTCGTCGGCGACTTTGATCCGGCGGCGGTGGAGGCCATGATCAAGACCCGGTTCTCGAGCTGGAAGTCGGTGGGTCCCGAGACGTCCACGCCCGATCTCGGCGAGGTCCAAAAGCGCGGTCTGACCGTGAGCGTGGTCAATTTGCCGGGCGCCCAGACCCTGACCTACATCGCCTGGGCCAGGCCTTATGACTCCTCACCGGACACCGCCGCCAAGCACCGCCGTGAAACTATCGAGAACCTGGCGTTGGCGGTTCTGAACCGCAGGCTCACGCGCCTCGCCGTCGGCGACGACCCGCCGTTCATCCAGGCCGAGAGCGCCTTCCAGGACGTCCTTCATTCGGCCAAGGTGGCGGTGATTGACGCTTCCTCACGGCCGGACGCCTGGAAGCCCGCCCTCACGACGATCGAGCAATCGGTGCGACGACTCACGACATTTGGCGTCTCCAAGGCCGAGATCGACGAGGAGATCGCTCAGTCCCGCGCCCCATTGGTCAACGCTCTGGCCGGCGCGGCCACGCGGCCAACTTCGGAGCTTGCCAACGGCCTGGTCGAATCGGTGGACGCGGACGAGGTGTTCACCAGTCCGGCCGAAGACCTCGCCCTGTTCGACGCCGCCACCAAGGACGTGACGCCCGAGGATGTGGATGCCGCCGCCCGGCGCATCTTCGCCGGCGCCGGACCGCTCGTCGAGCTTGAGAGCCCCCTCCAAGTCGAGGGAGGCGAAGAGGCGGTCGCCAAGGTCTACGCCGCCTCGGCCGCCATGCCGGTCATCGCGCCGGTGGCGCAAGCGGCCATCGTCTGGCCCTACGCCAACTTTGGGACGCTCGGCGAGGTGAAGAGCCGCCACGAGATCGCTGATCTCGGGGCGACGCAGGTCCGCTTCGAGAACGGCGTGGCGCTGACCGTCAAGCCGACCGACTTCCGTAAGGATCAGGTCCTCATTTCGGTGGATATCGGCCACGGTCTCAAGGATCTGCCGCGCGATCGTGCTGACATAGCCTGGGCGGCCAACGTCCTGACTGAGGGCGGCTTCGAGGCGCTGAGCCAGGAGGACGCCCAGCGCGCCCTTGCCGGTCGGATTTATGACGCCAAGGCCAGCGTCTCCGATGACGCCCTCCTGTTGCGCGGCATCACCCGACCGAAGGACCTGGCCACCCAGATGCAGGTGCTCGCGGCTTACGTCGCCCACCCCGGCTTCCGGCCGGCGGCGTTCGAACGACTGCGGGAGAGCTGGGTGCAGGCCCTTCCGCAACTCGCCGCAACGCCCGAAGGCGTGGAGCGTCTGGAGCTCGAAAAATTGCTGCACAATGGCGATCTCAGATGGGAGGTCCCGACGGCCGCCAAGATCCGGGCGGCGAGGCTGGAAGACCTGAAAGCGCTGATGAAGGGACCGCTGGAAAAAGCCCCCATCGAGATCACCATCATCGGCGACGTCAC
>DASXGB010000026.1:0-3213 GCA_036489325.1 Caulobacteraceae bacterium | reverse complement strand
TCGAAGCTTTCCGCCTGGGCCACGCGCCATTCATGGGCCAATTCCGGCTCGCACTCTTCCGAGAGCAAGTCGCCCGGGGCCAACTTCGGATGAAAGTCGGAACCGCGCAGGATCTGGCCGTTCGCGCCGCGGACGTGCAGGTGCCACGGTTTGATCTCGTCGGGGTGGTTGAGGCCGGCCGCGCCCAGCAGCACGGCGACCGCCTTCAGCGTGTTGCGATGGAGATTCGCCACCCGGGGCGCCTTGTCGTCCACTACCAGGGCGCGCTGGCGCAGCGGGTCCTGGGTCGCCACGCCGCTGGGGCATCGGTTCGTCTGGCAGTGCCTGGCCTGGATACAGCCGGCGGCGAACATGAAGTCGCGGGCCGAGAGCGCGTAGTCGGCGCCCAGCGCGAAGGCGCGGCAGATATCATAGGCCGAGACCAGCTTGCCGCTGGCCCCCAGTTTCAGCCGCTCGCGCAGGCCAGCGCCGACCAGGGTGTTGTGGGCAAAGCTGAGGGCCAGGTTGAGCGGTTGTCCGACGTGGTTGGAAAGCTCTGACGGCGCCGCGCCCGTGCCGCCCTCGCCGCCGTCGATGACGATGAAATCCGGCCCGTCGCCCGTGGCCAGCATCGCCTTGAGGATGGCCAGGAATTCATAGCGGTGGCCGATCGCCATCTTCAGGCCCACCGGCTTGCCGCCTGACAGGTCCCGCAGGCGCGCCAGGAATCCGATCAGCTCCAGCGGGGTCGAGAAGGCGCTGTGGCGGGCCGGCGAGACGCAGTCCCGATCACGCGGCACGCCGCGGGTGGCCGCGATCTCGGCGGAGATCTTGGCCTTGGGCAGGACCCCGCCATGACCGGGCTTGGCCCCTTGGCTCAGCTTCACCTCGATCATCTTCACCTGGGGATCGACCGCCTGGACGCGGAATGTCTCCGGATCGAAGAGGCCCTCGTCGGTGCGGCAGCCGAAGTAGCCGCTGGCGATCTGCCAGACGATGTCGCCGCCGTACCTGCGGTGATAGGAGCTGATCGAGCCCTCGCCGGTATCTTGGGCGAACCCGCCCAGCTTCGCCCCTTTGTTGAAGGCCATGATGGCGTGACCGCTCACCGCCCCGAAGCTGGTGCCTGAGATGTTGAACACCGAGGCGCTGTAGGGCTGCTGGCACTTCACGCCGCCGATCCGGATGCGGAAATCGTGGTCGGCGATGGTCGTCGGCCGGATCGAGTGCGACAGCCAGCCGTAGCCCGGCGCGTTGATGTCATCGAGCGTGCCGAAGGGCTGGACGTCTTCCACATCCTTGGCCCGCTCATAGACCAGGGTGCGCTGTTCGCGGCTGTACGGCGTCTGGTCCCAGTCGGCCTCGACGAGGTACTGGCGAAGCTCCGGTCGTACCCCTTCGAACAGGAACCGCAGGTGGCCGATGATCGGGTAGTTGCGCAGGATCGAGTGGCGGACCTGAATCAGGTCGTAGACGGCCAACAGCAGCAGGGGGGCGAGGACGATCAGCGGCCTGCCCCACGCCTTGCCGACGGTCCCCGCCAGCAAGGCGAAGACCGCCGTCAGGACCAGTGTCGCCTGCAGCGTGAAATAGCGCGAGAACAGAAAGCCCATCACCGTTTCCCTACCGCCTCGGCATTCCGGCCGAGACAAACCATCCTGCCCGAACCGTGACAACGGCCCGGCGGAGGGCGCCGGCCGTCTTCGCAACTACTGGAAAGACTTCACCTGCGGCCAGTACCGCTGCAGCGGAACATTCATGCCTCGCAGCACATAGATCGGCTGGTCGGTTTCATAGGGCATGGCCAGCGGGTTATCGATATGGCCGGCGACCTCGACCGATCGGAACAGGGCGGCGTAATGCGCCGGGTCGCCGCCTATGATGATCATGACACTGCCGTCGTGCCCGTGCGGTCCCCACAGGAAGTAGTTGTTGTGGCCGCTGATCGCTGGCGGCAAGCCAAAACGCCGGCCGAAAATATCGATCGCTGCGGCCTCTCCATAGTTTTCGCCGAAGAAGACGGCGCGGGCGCGATCCTGAGGCGGCAGAGAGTCGTAGACCTTGGCGATCTCCGCCGCCATCTGCGGCCATCCGAACATGTCGGCGTAGTATTGCGGGAGCGGTCCGGTCTTATTCCGCTCCCCAACGGACGGCGTAAAGCCGATCATCCGCTGGTAGCGGATGAAATCGGCGACCGGTAGAATCGGCAGGGAGAGCGGCATGGTCGCCGCGCCAGAGACGCCGACCGCCGCCAGAAGGACACCGCGCGGAGCGCCAGCGCGGATCCAGCCTTCGATCTGCGTGGCGCCGAGCGCCAGCAGGATCGGGTAGATGGGCAGGAGGTAATAGGCTTTCCCGTGCCAGGCGATGAAGGCGATCATCATGATCAGCCAGGCGATCGGAAAGGCCCGGGTGACCGCCGGTTTTGGCCGGACGAAGCTGGCGACGATTCCCACGATCCAGACCGGACTCGCCAGGGGGCCGGCGAGAATGACCTGCTGCGCCAGATACGCTGGTGGAGACAGGGCGACGTTCTTGCCGCCTGCCCCGGCCTTGCCGATCTCGAGGAACGGCCAGCCGTGCGCCTGTTGCCACAACAGGTTCGGAAGGATGATCAAACCCCCAAGCAGGGCGCCAAGCCACACCCACGGGCGAAGCAGCGAGCGGCGCGCCGGCGTGGCGAGCAGCCCGATCACCAGCCCTGCCAGAAAGAATGCGATCAGGTACTTGGTTTCGAGGCTGAAACCGGCGATGGCGCCGATCGCCAGCCACCAGCGTTCATCGCCGGTCTGCTCGAGGCGAAGCAGCGCCCAGGCGATCCCAAGCCAGGTCAGGGCCTGGAACATGTCGGTGTAGAAGAGGACCCCCTCGAGCAGGAAGAAGGGCGCCAGCAGCACGCAAAGACCGGCCAGCCACTGGGCGAAGCGTCCGCCGCCGAGCAACCGGGTGAATTCCGCCGTCAACGAGACAGCGGCGGTCATGGTTAGGGCCGGCAGGAACCGGAACCCCAGGAGGTTGTCGCCGAAAATCGCGTGCGACCACGCCGCTAGAAGGGGAACGACAGGCGGCTGATCCACATAGCCGAGAGCCGGGTGGTCGCCGCAGACGATGAAATAGAGCTCGTCGCGGTGGAAGCCGTATTGGCCGTTCGCAAGCCCGTGCAAGACGAGGCTCGCAAGCGCAAGAAACACGGCGGGCGGCGCCAGAAATCCCCTGTGCTTCGTTGTCAAACCG
>DASXGB010000237.1:0-10713 GCA_036489325.1 Caulobacteraceae bacterium | reverse complement strand
CGTCACCACCACGCGCTTCACGCCCGCGACCAGGTCCATGGCCCCGCCCATACCCTTGATCATCTTGCCCGGGACCATCCAATTCGCCAGATCGCCGCTCTGCGACACTTCCATCGCCCCCAGCACCGACAGGTCGATATGGCCGCCGCGGATCATCGCGAAGCTGTCGGCCGAACTGAAAAAGCTGGTCTCCGGCAGCTTCGTGACGGTCTGCTTGCCGGCATTGATCAGGTCGGCGTCGATCTCGTCCTCATAGGGGAACGGACCCATGCCCAGCATGCCGTTCTCGCTCTGCAAGGTCACCTTCATGCCCGGCGGGATGTTGTTGGCCACCAGGGTTGGGATGCCGATGCCGAGATTGACGTAGAAACCGTCCTGCAATTCCCGCGCGGCGCGGGCGGCCATCTGATCGCGCGTCCAGGCCATCTCAGGCGGTCTCCTCGGCGGTCGTTCGCTGGCGGACTGTCATCTGCTCGATCCGCTTCTCGAAATGCGCCCCCTGGAAGATCCGATCGACGAAGATGCCGGGGGTGTGGATCATGTCCTTATCGAGCTCGCCGGGCGCGACCAGGTGCTCGACCTCGGCCACGGTGACCTTGCCGGCGGTGGCCATCATCGGATTGAAGTTCCGCGCCGTCTTCCGATAGACGAGATTGCCCTCGCGATCGCCCTTCCACGCCTTGACGATGGCCAGGTCCGCAGTGAGGCCGCGCTCCATCAGGTAGGTCTCGCCGTCGAAGACGCGCACCTCCTTTCCCTCGGCCACCGGCGTGCCGACCCCGGTCTTGGTGAAAAAGGCCGGGATGCCCGCCCCGCCGGCGCGGATGCGCTCGGCGAGCGTGCCTTGCGGATTGAATTCCAGCTCCAGCTTTCCGGACAGATACAGCTCCGCGAACAGCTTGTTCTCGCCGACGTACGAGCTGGTCATCTTACGGATTTGGCCACCCTCCAGGAGGAGGCCGAGGCCGAAGCCGTCGACGCCGCAGTTGTTGGAAATGACACTGAGGTCTTTTACGCCCGCGCTACGGATGGCGGCGATCAGGTTTTCCGGGATGCCACAGAGGCCAAAGCCTCCAGCCATGATGGACATGCCGTCGAACAGGATCCCGACCAGGGCGCTCTGGGCGTCGTCGCAGACCTTGTTCACCATGGCAGACTCCGGTCCCGGATTGAGGGGCGGGCCAGCCATATGCCGTCTCGGCGATTGATTTCAACCGCGACGCATGAATGAACTCCGGAACTGTTTCACCCGGCCAACGGATGACTGTCGCCCAATCAGAAACCTCGATCGCGCCGATCTCGTTCCGCCTGAACGCGGCAGACCCATGCGCCTTCGCCGCCGCGCTTGGAGCAAGCTTTGAGCGGCACGGCTTCGCGGTGGTGGCGGGCCATGGGATTGGCGAGGACCTGTCGGCCGCGATGTTGGCCGACGCCAAGGCTTTCTTCGCCCTGCCCGAAGCGGCCAAGGTCCGTTACCGGGTTTCAGGCGGCGCCGGCCAGCGCGGCTACACGCCGTTCGCGGTCGAGACCGCCAAGGACGCCGCCCATCCCGATCTCAAGGAGTTTTGGCACGTCGGCCGCGAAACGGCGGAGCGCCGTGGGCCGCTATTGGATAACCTGTGGCCGGCCGAGGTCCCGGCCTTCCGTGGCCATGCGCCCGCCCTCTACGGCGCCTTCGAGGCCCTCGGCGGCGAGATCCTCGCCGCGATCGGCGTTTATCTCGACCTCGAGCCCGGCTTTCTCAGGGACGCGGCTCACAAAGGCGATAGCGTGCTGCGTCTGCTGCACTATCCGGCGTCAGGCTTCGCCGGACCAGCGGTGCGCGCCGGGCCGCACGAGGACATCAACGCCATCACCCTGCTGCTAGGCGCCGAGGAGGCCGGGCTGCAACTCCTGAATCGCGACGGGTCGTGGCTTCCGGTCAGTCCGCCGCCGGGCGCGGTGGTGGTCAACATCGGCGACATGCTGGCCCGCCTGACCAACGATGTCCTGCCGTCCACGACCCATAGGGTGGTCAATCCGGCGGCCGAGCGAGCCGCTGTGGCGCGCTATTCGATGCCGTTCTTCGTCCATTTCCGCCCGGATTTCCTGATCCGCACGCTGCCCGAATGCGTCAGCGCCGCGCGGCCGGATCTTTATCCAGAACCGATCACCGCCGGCGATTTCCTCAAGCAGCGGCTGCGGGAGATCCGATTGGCCTAGCGAAGGACGCAGTCGGCCAGGCCACGATCATCGACGACGTCGGCGCGGGCGTCGATCCGGCCGGTGCGGCGGCGCACATAGGGACCGGGCGCCTTGGCGCTCCACTTGAGGGGATCCGGAAGGACCGCGACCAGCTGGGCGGCCTGCGCCGGCGTCAGGTCGGATGCGCCGGTGTGGAAATCACGGCGCGCGGCAGCTTCCACACCATAGACACCGGGCCCCATCTCCACCGTGTTGAGATAGACCTCCATGATCCGCCGCTTGCCCCACATTTGCTCGATGAGGACCGTGAACCAGGCTTCGATGCCTTTGCGCACCCACGAGCGGCCGGGCCACAGGAAGACGTTCTTGGCCGTCTGCTGCGAAATCGTCGATCCGCCGCGGAGACGGCCGCGATGACGCTCATCGTGAGCGAGGGCCTTGTCGATGGCCTGCAGGTCGAACCCGCTGTGCCGGCAGAATTGTGAGTCTTCCGAGGCGATGGCGGCACGCACGATGTCTGGCGAGATCTGCGAGATCGGCCGCCAGCGATGATCGATGCCATGGCCCTGGAAGGCCCGCTCGACCATCAGCACCGTGATCGGCGGCGGAACAAAGCGGTAGGCCAGAACCCAAAGCAGGGGGACGGCGAGCGCGATCAGCACCGCGGCCAGGAACAGACCGCGCAGGAATCCTCCCACTGAGCCGCCCAGCGGCCGGCGCTTTGACTTGACGCGCTTGCGCGGCCGCTCCGCTCTGGCCATCGTTCCCTTCTGAATCGTGCGGCCAAGGGTTGATGCGGCGAGGCCGACCTCGTCAAGCGAAAGGAATTCGAGCGGCATGGACGTCAGCGAAGCGGCAAGGCGACGGATGTCGGTGCGGGCGTTCCACCCCGAGACGCCCCCGGGCGCAGTGGTGCGGGAGATTCTCGAGCTGGCTCACGGCGCGCCATCTGGCGGCAACCTGCAGCCCTGGCGCGTCTATGCGCTCGCTGGCGAGCCCCTGGCGGCGCTGAAGGCTCTCGTCGCCGCCACGCCGATGGAAGAACCGGAATATGAGGTCTATCCAGCGAACCTCTGGGAGCCGTTCCGGACGCGGCGTTTCCAGTGCGGCGAGGACCTCTACGCCTCCATCTCTATCCCACGCGAGGACCGGCCAGGGCGGCTGCGTCAGCTCGCCCGCAACCTCGACTTCTTCGGCGCGCCCGTCGGCCTGTTCTTCTGTATCGACCGCAACCTCGGGCCGCCGCAATGGTCGGATGTTGGCATGTACATGCAGACCGTGATGCTGCTGGCCGTTGAGCGCGGGCTCGACACCTGCTCCCAGGAATTCTGGGCCCGCTATCCCAGAACGGTGGCGAAGTTCGTCGACTTGCCCGACGACCACATGGTGTTCTCCGGCATGGCGCTTGGCTGGCGCGATGAAGGCGCGCCAATCAACAACTGGCGCACGCGCCGCGATCCGTTTGAGGCATGGGCCGAGATGCGGGGCTTTGACGATCCGTGATCAGGCCGGTCGTGGGTAGTTCAGGGCTTCGAGCAGCGGCTGGAGGCCGTCGCCGTACTTCCGCCAACGCTCGACGGAGGTCTTGTAGACGGGCTGGCGAACCTGGACGACGCTGGCCGTCTTCACCGCCCGCGTGGACTTGTGGAAATCGAGGCAGGCATCATCCCATTCGAGCCCGACGTGATCGACGAGCGCACGGGCGTTGGATCCCAGGTCGTCGATGACGGATTCATAGTCGATCGTCAGCATGACGCCGGGCGGCAGCACCTTTTCCCAGTGCGCCATCAGGTCCTCGTACATCAGATAATAACGCCCCAGCTCTCCAAAGTCATAGCTGTGCGGCATGTCGTCCTTGAACAGCTTGGTATAGGTAGAGAGGCAGCTGTCCACCGGGTTGCGCCTCGTGTGGACGATCTTCGCCCTCGGGTACATCAGGTTGATCAGCCCGACGAAAAAGAAGTTGGTCAGCAACTTGTCGGTGACCCGTGCAGCGCCGTCCGAGTCGCGCCTCAGATCGGTCAGATAACCGTTCGTGATCTCCATCCAATGGGCGGGTTCCAAGGCCCCGACCATGCCCGGATATTTCGGGATCGACGGCAATCGATCGCGTAGCACGCCGAGGACTCTGTTGAGGATCTTAACTTCGCCGGCGCCGAAGGCCTGTGGGTGGCTGGAGAGGATCTGCTCGACCAGGGTGCTTCCGGACCGCGGCATGCCGACGATGAACACCGGCGTCTCTGAGGGATTCCCGACCCAGGGCCGATTGGCGAATACGTCCGGGGTGAAGGTCTGCTTGATCAAGGCAAAGAAGTTGGCAGTGTCCGCCTCGTCATACTTGAGCTGGGCGCGGCGGAGCCTGGAGCCTACCTCGTAGATACGCAGGGCCTCCGGATAGTCACCGGCATCCTCCAGTGCCTTGGCCAGCGTGAAATAGAGCGGAATATATCTCTCCGCCTCCGGATTATCGGCTTCGGCGAGTATTTCCTGCATCTTGGCGACCAGGTCATGGTCGGCTTCGAAAGTTTCCAGGTCATTCAAATTGGAATAAGCTGGAAAGAATTCCGGATTGATTTCAAGCGCTTTACGGATTTCAGCGCGCGCTTCGTCCAGGCGACCCATCGACTTAAGCAGGACGCCACGGAAGCTGTGGAACTCGGCGTTGTCCGGCGAGAGATCGATCGCCCGGTCGATGCAGCTTATGGCGTCATCGTGCCGATCCAATTCCTGGTGGACTTGTCCGAGTACGTATTGACTTTCGGCGTTGTCCGGATCGATCTCAATCGCGACGCGCGCGGCTTGGCCGGCAACCTCGTGTGCGCCGCGTTTCATCTGCACCTTGGCGACGTTCAGCAGGGTGGTGACGTTTCTTTCGTCGATCTTGAGGGCGTCGGCCAGCGCCCGAAGCGCCTCGTCGGTTCGGTCCCTGTAAAGCAGCAGGATCGAGAGGTTGTTGTGGGCTTCGATATAGGTGGGTTTGAGCGTGATGGCCTTGCGATAGGCGTGCTCGGCCGATTCATAGTCCTCTGCGTCGCGCAGGGCCGTGGCCATGTTGTTGTAGGCCTCGGGGTAGCCGGCGCGCTGGGTGACCGCCTTCTGATAACAGGCGATCGCCTCTTTGGGACGCTCGAGCGCACGATAGGCGTTGCCGAGATTGTTGTGCGCTTCGGGAAAATTCGCCTGAAGCGAGATGGCTTTTTCGTATTTCTCGGCCGCTTGCTCGAACTCCTTCTCATCAAAGTGGACGATGCCGAGATTGCTGTAGGCTTGCGCCGATTTGGGGTTTAGCCGGATGGCGGTCTCGAGCGCTACCTTCGCCTCAGGCAGCTTCTCGCGTTGGCGCTCGATCTCGCCAAGGTTGGCATAGTAGCGGGACTCGTTGGGACTGAGCTTGATCGCCCGTTTGATGGCGGCGACGCCATCCTTGGCGTGGCCGCGCGCATTGAGGACAACACCCAGGAGATTGTGGGCGTCCGGGTTGTTCGGCCGGCTCTCGAGGATCTGGCGGCAAACCGTCTCCGCCTGATCGAGCCGTCCCGCCGTAAAGAGCTTTCCCGCCGCTTCCAGGGCCTTTGGCACCGGGACCGCAACCTTGCCTGGAGGCGGGGCCACGCTTGCTGGGCCTGATTGTTGCGACATACCCTCTTCCGGTCCTCAACTGGCGGCCGTCACGCGCCGCGGCCATTGGACATTTATGACCTTACCCGAGTTCCGTCACCCCGCGCAGTTGATCGGGCAAAGAAACGCGGGCCGGACTGGGTCCGGCCCGCGCTGTAGGTCTGCTCTGTTCGACGATCAGAAGGCGATATGGATCGTCGAGCGGCGGTTCAGGGGCTCCTTGGTGCCGTCCGGAGTCTGGACCGCGAGATCGGTCTTGCCGACCCAGCTGACGTCCAGGCTCGCGGCCGGGACACCCAGGGCGACCATGCCGTCGGCCGTAGCCTTGGCCCGGCGCTCCGAGAGCCTCAGGTTGTAGGCGACACCGCCGGAGGTGTCGGTGTGACCGACGACGGTTTCCTTGGTCGCCTTGCCGTCGATCGAGTACTTCGCCGCATCCTGCAACACGGCCTGGGCTTCCGGCGTGATCACATACTGATCGAACGGGAAGTAGATCGTGTAGTCGCGGGCCTCGAACGCCGGTGGTGGTGGCGGCGGCGGCGGCGGCGGCGGAGGCGGTGGCGGTGGCGGAGGTGGCGGAGGAGGCGGAGGCGGAGGCGGCGGAGGCGCATGGCCCCCGAAGGAGTAGCTCAGCCGCGCCGAGACCGTCTGATCCGTGAACTCGTGGTTGAGCGTGGCGTCGTAGGCCACCCGCCATTGCCAGGCGCCACCGCCGAAGTGGCCCATCACGGCCCCGCCGACCACGGCCGAGTCGGCATCGACGTGGGCGCTCTCCACCAAGAAGTTGGAGCCGGCGGGAGCATCGGCGAACGAGGCTTCATAGATGGCCCGGTCGGCGCTGAAGTTATGCTCCCAGGCGATCGTCAACTGCGGCTGGATGGAGCCGAAGTTGCCGGTCAGGCGCGCGCCCAGGTGGCTTTCCCAGTCGTGGGCCGACCCGCCCTCGATCACCAGATCCGCGCCGGGAACGCCGGTCTCGGTGTTGTGACCCAGGCTGGCGTACGTGTAGCCGATGCCGCCGAACGGGGTCAGGGTCACCGAGCTGCCGAGGGCGAACGGAGCGCCGACCTCGCCGTAGAAGTTCCAGGTATGGGCGTTGACGTGAGAGCTGGCCTCACCCGAGAGCGCGGTCGGAACGCCCGCCAGTCCGCCAGGCCCCGGGTTGGGGGACGGGACGACCGAGGGCGAGGCGCCGGTGCAGGGACCGACGCCCGGCAGGACGAAGCGGCAACTGCCGGCGCCGCCGAGGTTCGGCTCGATGTCGATAAAGCGATGCGCATCGCCGGAGTATTCCGAGTAGCCGCCGATGCCGCGGATGTACCAGTGGTCGGTCTCGTAGGAGGTGTAGAGCCCAGCCTCGAAGCCGGTGGTGTCGATCCGGGCGTCCGTCGTCGGGAACCGCTCGTTGTGCTCAACCCAGCCGCCGGTGACGCCGATGATCCAGTTCGGGTTGAGCGCGTAGTCGACACCGAACAGGGCGCTGTAGTCGGTTCCCCGATACCTGGGAGCCTCCTCGTCGCCCCAGTGGTTGCTCCAGCCGCCGCTGCCGCGACCCCACACCGTCCACTCGCCAGGCGAGCGGCAGCTGGCCGGATTGTGGCTGGCTGAGAAGTGGTAGTCGTCGGTGCAGTCGATCTCCTCGCTGATCACCCGGTCGAAGTTGTCGCTCGTGAACAGCAGGGACTGCAGGTAGTCGGCGTATTCCTCGCCGGCCAGCTGGTTCAGGGCATTGGCATATTGCGCCGTGTCGAGCGTGAACAGGGTCTCGACCAGGTTGGCGAACGGCCCGGTGAGCGTGGTCGAATAGACGTTCTCGATCCCACCACCGACAGAGGCTTCGTTGTGCGTCAGCCCCGCCACGGCGCCGAACGGCACCCGGTTGACGGTCAGCACCGCCAAATCGCCGGTGTAGGTCACCGTCGGATCCAGCAGCGGCGTCGGAGAGATCACCGCCCCGAACGTGCCGGTCAGGGTGTTCGCCCCGCCGTTGCTCGTATTGATGATCGTGATCGGGCCGCTGGTGTTCGCAAAGAGGCCCAGATCCGGCCGGAGCACCAGGTCGCCGGCGAGCGTCGCACCGTTGGCGAAGATCTCCGGATGGCTGAGCGGGCCGAAATGGACCAGGCCTTCGACCTGAGACGGGAACTCGAGGGTCAGGGTCCCGTTGGGGCCCACGTTGAACTGGTTGACCCAGCCGCCCGAGGCTTCCGGCAGGCCGCCGACCAGGCGATCCTCCAGGAAGAGGTTGCCGCCGCTGCCGACGTTCAGCGTGCCGTTGAAGGCCCCGCCGCTGTTGAACAGGCCGGACAAGTCGGTCTCGCCACTGGTGACGTTGATGGTGTCGGCGGCGCTGACGTTAATGTTGCCGAACACATAGCCGAAGCCGGTCGTCCCGCCTTGCAGGTTGATCACCGTGGCGTTGGGATCGTCGGTCGTGTCGATCGCCGTTCCCCACTGCACGTCGGCCGTGCTGTCGCCCGCATCGCCGATGCCGGCCCAGATCGTGCCGCCGTTGTTGGTCACCGTGCCGACGTCAGCCGCAGTCGGAACCGGAGCTGCGCTGGAGGTGGCGCCCAGGCTCTGTATCTTGATGGCGGTCGCGGAGGCGTTCGGACCGAGGGCCAAGGCCTCAATAAGTCCGGTATTGGTGACCGTCGCGTCGTTGACATTGGCCTCCAGGGTCAGGGCGTTAGCCGTAGCGTGTCCGGTTGTGCCCGCGGCCGAGGCCGCGACGATCATGGAGCCGGTGTTGACGACCGTGCCGGTAAGAGCGCCCGCGTTATAGAAGGGGCCGCTTGCGAACGCGTTAGCCGTATGATCGGACACAGCCTTGGCAGTGACATCATAGGTACCGCTGTTGCTCACAAAGAGGTCGAGCGACTGGCTATCCTCGCTGGAACCAAAACCGCCATAAGCGCTCGCCTTGGCGACGGCCGACAGCCCATGAGCGACGGCCGAAGCGTCGACACTGAACGTGCCGCTGTTGGTGAACTCAACGTTGTTGGTCGCGCCGTCCTCGGCAAACTGGCTGACGCCGAAGGCGATGGCCTTCGCGTTGCCCGCGGCCGTGCCAGTGGCCTTCGCCAGGGCGGAGACGTCATAGGTTCCGGTGTTGGCGAAGTTGGCGGTCGCGACGCTGCCCAGCGCGCCGTCAGCCGTGACAAGCTGTCGGACGCCGTAGTTGACGGTCGCGCTCGCGTTGGCGAATTCGGCGACGGCTTGCGCCGAGGCCAGCAAGAAGATCGTGCCGCTGTTGGTGACGTTGGCAATCGCCGTGTCGCCGCCGTCGACCGATTGGTGGATGCCCTCGTTGATATAGGCCTTGGCGGTGGCCGTGAATGTGCCGGTCACCTTGGTTCCGGTCGCAAAGGGCGCCGTAGCCTTGGCCAGAGCGGAGACGGTAAGCGAGCCGGAGTTTGTCACCCCAGCGGTCGCGACGCTGCCCGTGCCGGCTGCGGTCACCGTCTGGGCGATGCCATGACCGACATAGGCCAGGGCGCGGGCCGAGATCGCCGCATCGGCCGTAGCCTGAGCAACGATCTGCATGGCGCCGCTATTGTTGACCAATGCGGTGTCCGTGAGACCGTCAAAGACCCGCTGGCGGAAGGCATAGCCGCCTGTGATGGATCCGCCGCTTACGGTGGCGACGGCCGGCGACGCAGAGGCCAGTGTGCCGCACGCTACATCGCTGATATCGTCACACCCGATCGAGCCGATGATCGCTTGCGCCGTTGTAAAGTTCGCGGGGTCCGCCAGGGCGATGGATTCGACTTGAATCGTGCCGCTGTTGACGATCGAGTCCCCGGCGATTCCGCCGGAAGCGGCCGTGGCCCTCTGCGAGACGCCGTTAGCGATAATCGCTTGCGCCTTCTCGGCCGCCGCGGTTGACCCGTCGCTGGAGAGGGCGTCGGCCGTGGCGAAGATCGACATAACACCGGTGCTGGTGTTGGTCAGCGAAGCCAGCGAGTTGTCGCTGTTCAGGGCCTCTTGAGAAATGCCCACGCCGATATTGGCGTGCGCAGTTCCGGTCGAAACGTCGGCGATCGCATTGGCGAGCGCTGCAACCGCGAGCGAGCCGCTGTTGGTCATCTCGGCCGTGGCCGTTGAGGCCTCAACGCCGCTGCTACCGGCGACTTGCCGGATTCCGGTCTGGATGTTGGCGAACGCAAAAGCGCCGGTGCCGGCTTGCGCCGCGGTCGCCCCCGCGTTGGCTCCGATGAAGATATGGCCGGAATTGGTTAGATCGGCAGTGGCTGTGCCGGGATGGAAGGTCACGACTGTGCCGACGGTGGTATGAGAGCCGTGGGCGACCGCACGCTGGCCAATTCCTTGAACGATCTCCGCATTGGCGAAGTCATGCACTCCGGTGTTGGCCACGGCGGCGGCGCTGATGGAAATCGTGCCCGTGTTGGAGGCGGCGGCGGTGGCCTTGTTGGCCCCGTTCGCACCCTGTTGAATTCCGTCAAAGACCAGCGCATGGGCGTTGGCCGACGACACAGCGTGGGCGTTCGCCTGGGCCGAAATGTCGACCGTTCCCGAGTTAACAAAGCTGGCGGTGCTGTCGGACGTGCTCGAAGCGGACTGTGAGACTCCATGCCAGACGGTGGCGTTCGCCAAGGCTTCCGAGCCGGTAGGCACGGCGGCTGTGACGTTCGCATTGGCGATCGCGCCAATGTCCAGCGTGCCGGTGTTGTCGACGGTGTCCGTGGCCGAGCCGCCGCTGGCGGACTGTGTGACCCCGTGATCGACGGTGGCGTGCGCGTTCGCCAGGCCGGAGGTTGCGATCGTCGCGTTTGCCGTGGCGACGATGTTGAGGGTTCCGGTGTTCGACAGGCTGGGCGTCGAGGCGAGGGGCGACGACGTTACCTGTTCGACACCATGGTCGATGAAGGCTCCGGCGGTCGCGATGCC
>DASXGB010000207.1:0-3286 GCA_036489325.1 Caulobacteraceae bacterium | reverse complement strand
GGCCCGTTTTTCCTCCGGGAGGAGCTTCAGCTTCAACGCCGCCACGATGGCCTCGGTGACCTCGTCCTGCAGGGCGAAGATGTCGGTCAGATCGCGATCGTACCGCTCGGCCCAGACGTGGCTGTCGCGCGAGCCGTCGATGAGCTGAGCGGTGATCCTGACGCGGCTTCCCGCTTTGCGCACGCTGCCTTCCAGCACATGGCTGACGCCAAGCTCGCGCGCGACGTCTGGGACCTTCAGGCTCCGGCCCTTGAAGCTGAAGGCGGTGTTGCGCGAGACGACCTCCAGGGCCGAGACCTTGGAGAGGTCAGTGATGATGTCTTCGCTGATCCCGTCTGAGAAATACTCCTGCTCGGGATCGCCGCTCATGTTGGCGAACGGGAGGACGCAGATCGAGAGCTTGCGGATGGCTCTCGCCGGCTCCTCGCTTCGCCGCCGGCTCGGCGAGGCCAGGCCGGCGATGGCCCCCACGACCTGTTTCCAGCCCGGCGTGTCGTCGCCGGTCCAGCCGGCGAGGTCGGCGCACTGGGTCTGGTCGAACGGCATTGGCAGCCTGGCGCCGTCGAGATTGAGCTGAACCAGCTTGTCGTCCGCCCGGGCGCGCTCGGCTTCCGAGCGCACCCAGTGCGACTTCACCGCCTCGGTCGACCAGATCACCACCACTGCCTTGGCCTTGGCCAGCCGCTCGGCGATGACGTCGGCATAGGCCCGGTTGGCAGGAATCTCGTCATCGCGCCACACGCCGTAGCCGAGGGCGCGCAAGGCTTCGGCGACCTGTTTCGCCTGGCCCTCCGTCGATCGGGCGTAGGAGATGAAGATATCGGACATGCAGACGCGACGCCGCCCCCGTTCGCTGGCGCGACCTTATCGGTGGCGCGCGGCGGGGAGGCAAGGGCAAGCGCGGTCAGGGACCGCGCGTCGTCCTCGCCCGGCTCATCCGTGGGCGGCGTAGCGCCGGAAGTCGGCCAGCACTTGCACCCAGGCGCGGCCCATGTCCGGCGTCCAGGCCGCGCCGGCGGCCTCGCGCAGGCACTCCACCACCACATCGAAGAACAGGGGGAAGATCTCCGACGGCACGTCATAGCCGGCGTGGGTGGTCACCTCGTTGCGGACCATGCCCTCGGCGTAGGCGCCCTCGCCGGCGTAATCGAGCACCATCTCGAACACGCGGGCCAGCATTTCGCCCTTCACCGCCCCGGTGGTGTCGCGCACGAACAGGGCCTCCATCTCCGGATAGCGGGCGAAGAGGCGCTGATAGACCGCGGCCGTCAGGTCGCCGCCGGCGCCCGCGGCGGCGTCCAGGCTGGCGACGATGGCGTCGGACCCGGCGGTCGTCACCCCATCACTGGTGATCCAGGACCGGCTTGGGCTTGTAGGGCTTCTCGATGGCGCCGACCTCCTCGTCCGTCAGCTTGAGGTCCAGGGCGGCGACGGCGTCGGCGATGTGGTGGGCCTTGGAGGCGCCGATGATCGGCGCGGTCACCACGCTCTTCGACAGCACCCAGGCCAGCGCCACCTGCATGTTGGGAACGCCGCGCGCCTTGGCCACTGTTCCCACTGCCTCGACCACCGCATGGTCGGGCTCGCGGTAGTAGAGCCGGGGCGCGAATTCATCCGAGCGCGCGCGCTCGGTATTGCCTTCGCCGGGCTTTTCCCGGCCGCCGGCCAGGAACCCGCGCGCCAGCGGCGACCAGGGGATGACCCCGATGCCCATCTCGCGGCACAGGGGCAGCATCTCGCGCTCCTCCTCGCGATAGACGAGGTTGTACTGCGGCTGCATCGAGACGAAGGTTGTCCAGCCACGGGCCCGTGAGACGCTGAGCATGTTCATGAACTGCCAAGCGTACATCGAGCTCGCGCCGATGTAGCGGGCCTTGCCGGCGCGGACGACGTCGTTGAGCGCCTCGAGCGTCTCCTCGATCGGCGTCAGCGGATCGAAACGGTGGATCTGGTAGAGGTCGACATAGTCGACGCCCAGCCGCATCAGGCTGCGGTCGATGCCGTCCAGGATGTGCTTGCGCGAGAGGCCCCGGTTGTTGGGATCGGCGCCCATCGGCCCGTTGACCTTGGTGGCGATCACCACCTCGTGGCGCTTGGCGTACGCCTTGAGCGCCTTGCCCGTGACCGTCTCGCTCTCGCCCTGGGAATAGACGTCGGCGGTGTCGAAGAAGTTGATCCCGGCCTCGATCGCCGCCTTGAAGAACGGCAGGGCCGCATCCTCGTCCAGCACCCAGGGCCGCCACTTCGATGACCCGTAGGTCATGCAGCCGAGGCAGAGGCGGGAAACCTTGAGCCCGGTGTGGCCGAGGCGAACATAGTCCATGGCGCGTCTCCTGCTTGGCCCCTCAGCCATAAGACCCGAGGCGCGGCGAAGGCGAAAGGGGGCGGCTTGCGGCCGGGGCGGAACGGGCGAGAATGGGCGCGGGGAGGGCATCGCCACGTGAGCGCGCGCAATTCAGTCTTGCCGGTCTTCATCCTTGCGATCGTGGCGCTCGCGCCCGGCGCCCGCGCCGCCCAGGCCGATGACCCCGCCTTGCCCGCCGGCGTGCGACTGGAGGTCGTGAGCCTGCCGGTTGAGAAGACCAGGATCATCGCCTCGCTGCAGGAGGGTCTGGGTCAGATCGGCTTGGACGCCAAGATCGACCAGTGCGAGCTGATCCTCGACTATTTCGACGATCGCGGGTCCGGCCGGGATTCCAGCTACGGCGCCGATTGCACCGTGACCTCGGCGAAAGGACCCGAGAGCCTCGTCATGTGCGACGACTGGATGGTGGGCAAGTTCACCCTGGCGCCCGGCGCCATGCCGCGCGACCGGCTCGGCCGGTTCATCCGCGACAACTGCCCGCCGGGCGGATGATGATGTCGCCCCTCGCCGGGCAAGTCGACGGTCCCGGAATCCGCCGGAGCACGGCGCCGCCGGATTCCTCCGGCGGCGCGTCTCAGCCAAGGGACGAGGCGGCTAGGTTCGGATCGCGGCCAGCCGGCTGCGACGGCGAATGAGGCCGCCAAGACCGGCCATACCCACGATCATCAGGGCCCAGGTCGCGGGTTCCGGGACGGCGGAAGAGAGCGAGACATCATCGAGCAGGTTGCCCTGATCGTTATTGAGACCGGTATCGACGAAATCGAGGTGTCCGCCGCCGGTCGTGAAGGTCACGGATTCGGACATCCAGCCCGAACCCGAGGCGACGGCGCCGCTGGTCCAGACCTGAGAGCCGCCGACGTCGACGTTAGTGATCGCGGCCGGAGATCCTCTTTGATTGCCGGAGAGTTCGAACGTCAGCGT
>DASXGB010000205.1:0-7252 GCA_036489325.1 Caulobacteraceae bacterium | reverse complement strand
GGCGTCGCCTGCGCCGATTTCCGCGGCTCGACGATCATCCCCAAGGCCGGCCACTGGGTGCAGCAGGAGGCGCCGGCCGCAACCAACGCCGCCCTGGAAGGGTTCGTCAGGGGTTTGTGAGCCGCGAAGCCGGCGGCGCGCGGCAAACTTAGCTGTGGCCAAGGCGGATTCGGCTGATAATCTCCCCCCTGAGCGCGTACGCCGCGCT
The DNA here is from genome assembly GCA_036489325.1 of Caulobacteraceae bacterium. Lineage (GTDB taxonomy): Bacteria > Pseudomonadota > Alphaproteobacteria > Caulobacterales > Caulobacteraceae > Acaudatibacter. The sequence goes on along the minus strand of DASXGB010000205.1, from coordinate 7,044 downwards.
TGGGGGCGCCAATGACGACAATCGCTGAGGGGCGGTCGCGCCGCCGTGCGGTCCGTGCGTGGGGCGATTTCGCGCCCTATCACCGATGGGACCACAATTTCTTCCTCAGCATGGTGGCGCTCATCTGGTTCGTCGTCCTGATGGGCTTCGTGCCGGCGATCTGGACGCACGTCGTCAAGCACAAGCCGCCCTATCCGACCGCGGTGCAGATCCACGCCGCGGCGATGGTCGCCTGGCTCGCCCTGCTCACCACCCAGGTGCTGCTGATTCGCGCCCGGCGCACGGACCTTCACCGCAAGCTGGGCGTGGCGGGAATCTGCCTGGCCTGCCTGATCCCGTTCCTCGGGATCGCGGCGGCGATTGTCGTTGACCGGGCCAAGATGGCGACGCATCCGGACCCGGCCTTCTTGAGCGTTCAGCTGTTCGACATGGTCGCCTTCGCCGGCGCCGCCGCGGCGGCGATCCTGATGCGCGAGCCCGCGGCGCACAAGCGCCTGATCCTGCTGGCCACCCTGGCCTGCGTCGACGCGGGCTTCAGCCGTTGGCTGGGCCGACCGCTGACCAAGATCCTCGGCGACGGCTTCGTCCCGTTCATGATCGAATCCTACCTCGGCAACATCGTCCTCATCCTCGCCATCGGCGGGTATGACCTCGCCACGCGCCGACGGCTCAACGGGGCCTTTGTCGGCGGCGCGGCCTGGGTGCTCGGTTGCCTGTTCCTGGCCGGCTGGCTTTATGTCACGCCGGCCTGGGCCCCATTCGCGGCGCGCCTGATCGGGCGGTAAGGCCTCGCGCTTTCGTTTTCGCAGGCGCAAGCTGACCGCAAGCGGAGCGAGTCTCGATGACGCCGCTGCAGGCAATCTACTGGCTGTGGGACGCGTGGGCGGTGAGCTGGTTCATCGCCGCGCTCTGGCGCGCGCCGGCGACGGCGCGGCCGCCGCTCTCCACACGCCTGTGGCGCGATGGCCTGACCCTTTTCGGTGCGGCCCTGGTGGCCGTCTGGGGCTCGCCGTTCTCGGCGCCGGGCGAAAGCCTGGACGGGCGGCTGCATGCATCGCTGTGGCAGGCGCCGCCAGCGGCGGCGTGGGGTCTCGTGGCCCTCACCTTCTGCGCATTCGCCTTCTGCTGGTGGGCGAGGCTTCACCTCGGGCCACTTTGGTCCGGAGTCGCCGGACGCACGGCTCATCACCGGGTCATCGATACCGGCCCTTATCGGCTGGTCCGCCATCCTATCTACACGGGGATTCTGACCGCGCTGCTCGCCATGGCGCTCCTGAAAGGCACGGCCGCAGCGCTCGTCGGCATGGCGATCGCGAGCCTCGGCTTCGTGCTCAAGTGCCGGCTGGAGGAGGGCTTCCTGCGCAGCGAATTGGGAGCAGAGAGCTATGACTCCTATCGCCGCCGCACGCCTATGCTGGTCCCCTTCGCGCCGACGAGCGGGTGAGCCGCCTTCGTGGCGCCATCAACCCCAAGTTCGCGCCGGATCGGTCCGCACCAGGCTCCCGTCGATGTCGGCCAGCGTGGGGCGGCCGGCGAGGGCCATGGCCAGCTCGAGTTCCCGCTTGAGCATCTCCAGAACATCCAAGGCGCCGGCGGCGCCGGCCACCGCCAATCCCCATAAGACCGGCCGCCCGATCATCACCGCTCGGGCGCCAAGGGCGAGGGCCTTCAAGACGTCCGTGCCTCGACGGATCCCGCTGTCCAGATAGATCTCCGCGCGACCGCCAACCTCCGCGACCACCTCCGGCAGCGCATCGATGCCGGCGATGGCGCCGTCCAATTGGCGACCGCCGTGGTTCGAGACGACAATCCCTTCGACCCCGCGCTCCACCGCGAGCGCCGCATCCTCGGCTGTCAGCACGCCTTTGAGCACAAGCGGCAGGCTGGACACGTCCCGCAACCAAGCGAGGTCGTCCCACGTCGCGGGCGCCCCGCGGACCGGCCGCATAGTGGCCGGCGGCAGGCCCTTGAGATTGCCCGCCTCAGGCCAGTCGAAGTCGTCTTCCGTTCGCAGGCTCTGTTCCTTGCGCCCGAAGCGCGGCGAGTCGGCGGTGAGGACCAGGGCGCCGCATCCAGCGGCTTCGGCGCGGCGGACGAGTGCAAGCGTGCGTTCCCGCTCCGGGAAAAGGTAGAGCTGAAGCCATATGGGTCCCGTGGCCGCCGCCGCGATCTCCTCGATCGTCTGGTTCGAGCCGCTGCTCGCGATCATGCAGAGGCCTGCCTTGCCGGCCGCCTGGACGGTGGCGACCTCGCCCTCCGGACAGAGGGCGGCCTGCGGGCCCGTGGGCGCGATCATGATAGGCGACGAAACGGCGGCGCCGAGGAGGGTGGCGCGAGGATCGATCCGGCTAACGTCCGCCAGGACGCGCGGGCGCAGAGCGATCCGCTCGAAGGCGCGACGGTTCCACGCCATTGTCACGCCATCGTCGGCGCCGGCGGAGATGTAGTCCCACACCGCCGGATGCATCCGCGCCGGCGCCAGGGCCTCGTAGTCGGCGAGATTGAGGGGCGGCTCGTGGCTCATGGCGAACAGTCGCCGACGGCCAGGCTTTCGGGCAAGCAGTTATGTGATCTGTTTCACCCACTCGGCGCGCGGAAGACGAAGAATATTCCCGCGGTGGATCCCACCGTCCTCAAGATGGCGCGAGGCTTGGCGCGGCCAGAGGTCCGGCCTAGCGTCGACCCATGACCTCCGAAGGCCGCTTTCACTTATCCATCCCGGCCCTGGCGACGAGCCTGATCCTCTTGGCGCCGACCGCCGTCCGCTCAAGCGAGCCGCCAGCCGCGCCGGCGACAAAGGGACATGTGGTCAGTGTCACGGCCGATTCCACGCCCGGCTGGATTCCGAGCCGGGAGGACGAGACGGCGGCGAGCGCCGCGGCCAAAGCCTATCTGGCGGTAAGCGATGCGGGCGACGCCAGCGCTGCCTACGCCATGCTGGCCGACGGCCAGAAGGCGGCCGTACCGTTCGAGACCTTTTCCCAGGGTCTCGTCCATTTCCACAACAAGACGGGGGCTGCGCTGGAACGGCGCGTGGTCAAGGTGATCTGGACCAAGGACTCCCCGCGGGCGCCGGGGCCGGGCGTCTATGCCGCCTTCGATCTGGTGAGCCGGTTCGCCCTTGCACAGCGCTCATGCGGCTATCTTGTGCTCGCCAGGCCCGACGACGGCGGCGCCTTCAAGGTGGCGCGCGAGGAGACCAATCTCTTCACCGACGCCGACGCCGCGAAGATGGAACGGGAACAGTCGAAGGCGGCGGTGGAGGCGGCTTGGGCGCAGCTGACGGCCTATTGCCCCAACTATCCCCGCGCACAGGCGCCTACGGCCGGGCCGACGACATCGCCGCCTGGGCCGGCAAGCCCGCCGAAAGGCGGAGCGGCGGCGCCCTGAGCGCCGGCCTCACGCCGCCTCTGCGCCCTCGGTCTCCTCAGCGACGAAACCCTTCCAGCCGGACATATAGCCGATGAAGGCCTCGCCCAGGCGCTCGCGCCGCAGGTAGTCGCGGGTCACCGGGGGGGCGACGGCGACGAAATCCGGATCGGCGGCCAGACGCTTGGGGAAGTCATGGTGGAGGATTCCGGCGCGGCCCAGGATGGCGAAGTCGGCGCCGTGGTCCAGCGCCTGGCGCACATCGCCGCCGGAGAGGAGCTTGCCAGCAACGCCCAGACGGGTGGCCCCACGCGGCAGCTCGGCGAACCAGTCGATCAGCGGACGGGACGCGAAGGCCTCCTCCATCGGCGGCTTGAAGACGCTCCACAGGGACATGTCGAGGTAGTCGAGGGACCCGTCGGCGAGGAGTTCGCGGACGAGCGAGATCTGCTCGTCGATCTTCAGCCCGAAGCGTTCGGGCGAGAGGCGCAGGCCGAGCTGGAAGTCGGGACGTGTGCGCGCGCGCACACCGTCGATGATGGTTCTGACGATCCGCGCGCGGTTTTCCAGCGAGCCGCCCCAGCGGTCGGTGCGCCGATTGGTCTCGGCCGAGAGGAAGGCGCAGAGGATGTAGCCATGGGCGCCATGAAGCTCGACGCCGTCGAACCCGGCCTTCTCCGCGCGCTCCGCCGCGGCGATGAAGTCCTCGGCAAGCTGCTCGACCTCGGCTTCGGCAAGGGCCCGCGCGCCCGTCTCGGCGTCTTCGGAGGGGCCAACGGGCTGGCCGCCGATCAGTTCGGCCGGGGAGCGAATGCCGGCGTGATGCAGCTGAACGGACGATACGGCGCCCTCGTCCTTGATCGCCGTGGCCAAGCGGGTCAGCGCCGCCAGGTGGTCGTCCGAGAAGATCCCGAGTTGGCCGCCAAAGCCCTGGCCCTGGCGCTGCATGTGAGCGGCGCAGGTCATCACCAGGCCGAATCCGCCCAGCGCGCGCCAGTGCAGCCAGTTGAATTCGTCATCCGACAGGGTGCCGTCGGGGTGGCTCTGGCCATTGGTAAGCGGCGCCAGCATCAGGCGGTTGCGCCAAGCCGGGCCGTGGGCAAGGGTGAGTTCGTCGAGCGCTGTGGTCACGGGCGGCTTTCGTGTGGTGAATTCCCGACAAGACACCTAAGCAACACGCCGGAATTCGCAAGTTCACCCTGAGTGAAGATGATCTCGATGGGTCATCAGGTTATCTAGGGCCCGTGTCGGGCGTTGGACTGGGCTCGGTACTCTTGAGAGCGGGTCGGAGCGCATGAAGGAAGAAGCCGAGGGGATTGTCGAAGCGGGCCAGTTCCTGGCCGCTCGCGGCTGGGCCCCGGCCGGGGCGGGCAACTATTCGCATCGCCTGGCTGACGGGACCGTCGCGATCACCGTTTCGGGCGCGCGCAAGGCCAAGCTAGCTCTGGCCGACGTGATGCGGGTGGACGCCGAGGGCCACGCTCTGGGCGGCGGCCAACCCTCGGCCGAGACGGCGCTGCATCTGGCCGTCTATCGCCTGGATCGCCGTATCCAGGCGGTGCTGCACACCCACTCGATTCCGGCGGTGGTCCTGACCCGAAGCCTTCCCAAGTCCAAACGCCTGATCTTCAAGGGCTATGAGCTGCAGAAGGCCTTTCCTGGCGTAAACACGCACCAGGGCGTCGTTTCGCTGCCAATCTTCGATAACAGCCAGGACATGCGCGCCCTGGCCAACAAGGTATCCTCGGAGTTGACGGCGCGCCGTGCGCCGGCGTTCCTGATCCGCGACCACGGCCTCTATGGGTGGGGCGCCTCGATGGACGAGGCGATGAGGGTCATGGAGGCGGCCGAGACTTTGATCGCTTGCGAACTTGAAGTTTTGCGGTTCAATCGCCAGCCATGAGCCGACTTGTCATCCGCCCCGAGGACGATCCCTCCGCCGTTCTGGTGGACGCCGTCGACGGCTCGGCGATCGCCGAAGGTCTCAAGCCGATCGGCGTCGCCTTCGAGCGGTGGCGCGCCGACAGTCCCTTGGCGGATGACGCCGACGATCAGGCGGTGCTGACGGCCTACGCCGCCGAGATCGAGCGCCTGAAGGCGATGGGCGGTTATCAATCCATGGACGTGGTCCGCATGAGACCGGACAATCCGGCGGCGCCGGCGCTGCGCGCCAAGTTCCTCTCCGAGCACACCCATTCGGACGACGAAGTGCGCTTTTTTGTGGAAGGTGAGGGCCAGTTCTATCTGCATAAGGACGGCCGGGTTTTCGCGGTACATTGCGAAGCAGGCGACCTGATCAGTGTCCCCGCAGGCACGCCGCACTGGTTCGACGCTGGGGACAAGCCGCGCTTCGCCGCCATACGCCTGTTCGTTTCGCCGGACGGCTGGGTCGCCAACTACACCGGCTCGGCCATCGCCGAGCGCTTTCCGAAGTTCGCAGCCGTGGGGTGACGCGAGTCGAAGGTGTGGCGGCCGTCCTCAACGACATCGAGGGCACGACCAGCAGCCTTGCCTTCGTGCAGGAGGTGCTGTTCCCTTATTCGCGGGCGCGGATGATCGACTATGTGGCCGCTCATCGCGCGCTGGTCGAGCCGATCCTCGACGTCGTCCGTGAAATCGAGGGCCGCTACGACCTTGACGACGTCGCCGTCGCCCGCCTTCTGGTCCGCTGGATCGACGAGGATCGAAAAGCGCCGCCCTTGAAGGCCCTGCAGGGGATGATCTGGCGCGAGGGTTACGAGGCCGGCGAAATCCAGGGCCACGTCTATGCCGACGCCGTGCGCGGTCTCAAGAAATGGCGCGCCCAGGGCCTGCGGCTGGCGGTCTATTCCTCCGGCTCGGTGGAGGCGCAGAAGCTGATCTTCGGGATGAGCGAGGCCGGCGACCTGACGCCATTGTTCGAAGCCTTCTTCGATACCGCAGTGGGGGCAAAAGTCGAGCCCGCAAGCTATGGCCGCATCGCGGAGAAGCTCAGACTGGCGCCCGAGCAGATCCTGTTCCTCACCGACGCGCCGGCCGAGATCGAGGCGGCGGCCATGGCGGGGTTGAAGTCCGTCCGTCTTGTTCGCGACGGATTCGCCGGACCCGGCGAAGCGGCCAGCTTCGACGACATCGAGATCGGCTGACTGAACGGCAAGGGACGTCGGCGCCTTACCGAGCTTTCACTTGCCTGGCTTTTGAGCCGCCCATAGGGTCCGCACCAACCATGACGGGCGGGCGAAATAGTGCAGTCAGACGCGCCGGCGCCCCGCATTCCAGCCTCTGAAAGACACCGCATGACGCTATCCCGCCTGGCGCGCGTGCTGCTCGCCGCCGCCGCCCCCATCCTTGCCGCTTCGGCGGTTCGCGCCGCCCTGCCGAGATTTCCTCAGCCCTATGGCGATCGCATCGTTTTCGTCGCCGACGGCAACATCTGGAGCGTGAACAAGAACGGCGGCGCGGCAGAGCGGCTGACCAGCGCTCCCGGTCAGGACATGTTCCCGCGCGTCTCGCCGGATGGCAAATGGATCGCTTACACCGAGGCCAGCAAGGCGGGTACGGACGTGTGGGTGATCCCGGCTTGGGGCGGGTCGGCCCGACGACTCACTTTTGATCCGACCACGGAATCCGGCACCGGCGGCCGTCACGGGCCGGACAACATGGTGGTGACCTGGACGCCGGATTCCAAATCCGTCG
>DASXGB010000201.1:0-3414 GCA_036489325.1 Caulobacteraceae bacterium | reverse complement strand
ACCAGTCGGCCATGTTGACGGCTTGGGCTTCCTCCAGCTTCGCGCCCTGAACCACGCTGACCGACACCGGCGTCGTCGCCAGGCGCTCGGAGCGCTTCTCGGCCGTGACCACGATTTCCGAGAGGTTGGTCGAGGCGTTCGACGCCACCGTCTGGGCCGAGACCGCGGTGGGAATGACGGCGATGGCAGGCAGGGCCCCAAGGGCGATCGTGCCCAGTAGCGCGCGGCGCAAATGGCGAGCGTTCACGTGAATTCCACTCCGCGGTCCGGTTCGGACTCGCGGTGATGTTATGATCCTCCCGTCTGGCGCACAAGATGATAGTTGGATAACATCGTGCATGACGGCGCGCACATGGCCGAGACGCCAGTCCGTGCTATCGCGCGTTGGGGGAGGCAGACGATGTCCGGCATCGAGGAGGCGATTCGGCGGGACCTGAAGACCTGCACGCCGGCCGAGCAGAAGCTCGCGAGCTTCTTTCTCAATCACCTTCGCGAACTGCCATTTGAGACGGCCGCCTCGATCGGCCGGCGCCTCGAGGTCAGTCCGATGACGGTCGGGCGCTACATCCGCAAGCTCGGCTACGCCCGCCTGGACGACATCAAGCAGGAGCTGCGCATGGCCGGCTGGCGCGCCGCGCCGGCCACGGGCGAAACCTTCGCGTCCGATCCCCTGAAGGCCAAGATCAAGGCCCTGACGGACGTCTACCAGATCCCGCATTCGCCGGAGTGGCCCAGGATCGTTTCCCGCCTCGCCCGGGCCAGCGAAGTCTACGTGGCGAGCTTCGAGGTCGGCCGCTACATCGGCCTGGGCTTCGCCACCTTCCTGCAGAATCTCAGGCCGCGGGTGCATTTCGCCGAAACCGCCGACGGCTCCTTCGCGGACATCCTGCTCGATCCCGACCCCGGCATGTGCCTCGTGCTCATCGACGCGCGGCGCTACGCGCGGAATTTCCGGCTGCTGGCCGAAGAAGCGGCGGCGCGCGGCGTGCGCCCCGTGATCCTCACCGATGTCTACTGCCAATGGGCGCGGGCGGTGACCGACGATGTTTTGATGATCGAGACGGAGTTTGGCGTGCGCAGCCTCTCCATGCTGCAGCTCCTGATGGAGCTTCTCCTCTCGGCGGTGGCCGGCGAACTCAAGGGCGCCGAGAGCCGCATCGAGGCGGTGGTCGAATTGCGCAAAAAGTTCACCGGCTTCGCCGAAGGGGAGTGACGGCGAGCCGTCGTGGCGGTCGCTTGGTGGTTGAAATCCCTTGCGGCCAAGCTCGGAACCGGATCGTCTCGGCGCTGTTGTTAAGGTTCTTGGGGGGGCCACGTCCAGGAAACGACAGGAACCCCCAAATGTCGACCCACCCGATCCGCCTGATGACCGTCACGGCGGCGCTCAGCCTTCTGGCCGCGCCGGCTCTGGCCCAGAGCGCACCGGCCGCAAGCAACCCGACGGCGAGCGCGCCGACCTCAAGCGTTCCGGCAACCTCACAGCCATCCAATTCCGCGCCGTCTAGCGCAGCCGGGGAGCAGACGCCGCCGGCCACCAGCGCCGCGCCCAGCGCGTCCACCGGCGCCAACGCCAACGCCTCGGTCCCGGCCCAACTGTCGGCCGGGCTCACCGTCAAGGACAACACCGGCGCGTCGATCGGGCAGGTCGCCAGTGTCGATACCGACAGCAAGACCGGTCAGAAGATGGCCACCATCAAGATGGGCTCAGATAGCTTCCGCCTCCCGGCGGACCGTCTGGCCCTCGACAATGGCGCGGCCACGGTCAACCTGACCCTGGCCCAGATCCAGGCCCAACTGCATCCGAAGAAGTAGGATGGTCCGCCCCCTCGCGCCGAGCGAGGGGCAAAGAAAATGGCCCCCCTGCAGGCGGCGAAGGGGGGCCAGTCGTATAAGGCATGAGCCTCAAATCGCCATCGGCGGCGTGAGTCCCGAGCGGTTTCTCGGCCGCCATGGCGAAGCTTGCAAGTCTCGCGCGCCGCCAGAGCGGTGGATGAAGCTTCACATTCTGGTGTTCGGAACGTCCGATTTGAGAGTCACCGGCCTGCCGTGCGGCGTGGTCTCATAGGCCTGTCTCCAGGCGCTCTCGCGGTCCGACAATTCGGCGGGGTCGGTGAGGCCGCGCGCGAGGCTGATCCGCTCGAGCGCGACGAGCCAGCGCTCGTAGTAGGGCGCGTTCGGCGCCTCGGCGATGGCCGCTCCGAGTGCTGTGCTCCACTCAGGCCAGGAAAAGGCGCCGCGGGCGTGCAACTCGAGCGTCAGGGCGAAGGCCTGGGCCTGCCAGGGCTCCTCGAACGGCGCCTCAGGAACCTCAGGCGGGTTCAAGGTAGCTCTCCCAGAGATCCAGGCGAATCGTGTCGCCCGCCGGGCCGCCCCACAGGTCTTGGGCGTTAAAGACGACTCCATAGAGCCGCTCCGGCTGCTCGCCGAGGAAGTGGGCGTTGGCGTCGGGCAGCACATGGGCGCCGTGATCGAACTCGACCACCCCCACATGGCCGCGCACATAGCGCGGCAGGCGCGTGTGGCCAGGCGGGTTGACCGTTCGGGCGCGGACGGTCTCGCCGATCCTGAACCTGGCCGGTTTGTCGGTCTGGCGAAGGCTGGGGGCCTTGCTCGCCAGAGCCGCCGGCACGCGTTCGGCAGTGAGCCGCGGCTCGCTTTTCTCCGCCGTCGGATCAATGGTCAGGGTCTGCAATTCCCCGGGCGAGATCAGGCCTCCCTCCACGGCTAGGGTGGTCACCGCCTCCAGCCAGCGCTCGTAATAGCTCTTGGCCAGGTACTGGGCCCCCGGGATCCGCTCGATCGCGTGCCGGAAGGCGTCGATGTTGCCGTGCCCCCAGGCGCCCATCGCCGTGTTGAGGGCGAAGACGCGACCTTCCCACGCCTCATGGAACGCCGGCTCGTCGGCTTCCAGCGGCAGGGACCCCAAGCCCTCCATGCCGCCCATGTCATGGACCCCGTTCACCGACCCGCCAGCACGCCCGCGCCGATCATCGAATCGCGGGTCACCAGGGCGGCGAGCGCTTCGTCGTCAAGGCCCTCCGTGCCGGCGGGCCGCATGGGGATGACGAGGTAGCGGATCTCGGCGGTGGAATCCCAGACTTTGATCCGGGTATCGGTCGGCAGGACGACGTCGAATTCGGCCAGGACGCCGCGCGGATCGATCACCGCCCGCGAGCGGTAGGCGAACGATTTGTACCAGGCGGGCGGAAGACCCAGCATGGACCAGGGGTAGCAGGAGCACAGGGTGCAGACGACGAGATTATGGACCTCGGGCGTGTTCTCCACCGCGGTCAGGTGGTCGCCCTGACGGGCGCCGAAGCCAAGCTCGAGGATCGCGGCGGTGGCGTCTGTCATCAGGCGCTCGCGGAAGGCTGGGTCGGTCCAGGCCCTGGCCACGACCCGCGCGCCGTTGCG
>DASXGB010000160.1:0-9313 GCA_036489325.1 Caulobacteraceae bacterium | reverse complement strand
TATCCCGGCTTCACGACGCCGCGATCGTTCAGTCCCAGCAGCCTCGCGGTATCCCGTGTCTGCATGCGGATGACGTCGCTGAGCGGAAGTTTCGGACCGCGGACGCGGTCGCGCGTCCAATGGGTGAGCATGGTGGTGGGGAAGGAACCGTCGCAGATCATGCCGACATGCGCCCCCCCATCCGACAGCCCTGGCACAGTGAGCGGATGGACGATCATGTCGCGGGCGGCGTCGAGGGAGCCTTCGGAATAGTTGAGGAGGGGCACGTAGAGCATGCCGCGCCCGCCATTCTCCAACATATGATCTAGGGCGACCTCTTCGGGGGTGAAGCCACGGGCGGCGGCGGCGGCAGCGACGGTGGTTTCCGGCCCCGGTTCATAGTCCGGTTCGCCGCTCAAGAGGTGCATGCGTCCCCAGTTGGTGGGCATGCGACGCGCCCCCTCGTGCGGCGCGTCCGCCAGAAGGCGAGCGCGATAGTCCGGATCATGGAGCCGATTGACCCGCTCGACGTGCGGCAGCGAGGCGATCTCGCGGTAGGTCGGATATTGGCTGAAGGGGTTGACGGTCAGCTCGAGGCCCAGCAGCACGCCAACGGCCCGGGCCGCGACCTGCGCCGCCATGGGAAGGCCGGCGCCGGCGGCGTCTTCCAAAACCCCAAGCAGGGTCTTGTAGGCGGCAGGGTCCAGCGGGCTCTGCACCAGGGTAAAGGAAAGCGGGCGGCCCGAGCGCTCGACGATGCGGCGGAGCATGGCGAACTCGGCCTTGGGATCGGCGAAGTCCGAGACCACCTGCAGGGCCCCGGCTCCGGCGGCGGCAAGACCCAGGGCGATACCGGTGAGCTCGTCCTCTCCGGCGGTCAGGGTGGGAGTCGGATCGCCGTCGCTGGTGCGATGATTGAGGGTGCGGCTGGTGGTGAAGCCCAACGCTCCGGCCCTGGCGGCGCGTTCGGCGATCCTGGCCATGGCGGCGATGTCGTCGGCGGTGGCCGGCTCGCGCTTCGCGCCCCGCTCACCCATGACGAAGACGCGCACCGCCGCGTGTGGCAGCTGGCTGCCGACGTCGACGTCAAAGGCGCGCGCCGAAAGGGCGTCCAGATAGTCTTCATAGGACTCCCAGTTCCACGGCAAGCCCTCGGAAAGCACCGGGAAGGGGATGTCCTCGACGCCTTCCATCAGGCGGATGAGGCGATCATGGTCGCCTGGACGGCAAGGAGCGAAACCGACGCCGCAGTTGCCCATGACGATGGTCGTGACGCCGTGCCAGGACGAGGGCTGCAAGTAGCCGTCCCAGGTCGCCTGGCCGTCATAGTGGGTATGGACGTCGACGAAGCCTGGCGTGACGATCAGGCCGCTGGCGTCGATCTCCTCGGCGCCCTGCCCCGACACCTCGCCAACGGCGACGATCAGGCCATCCTTGATGCCGACGTCGGCCACGCGAGAGGGCCCGCCTTCGCCGTCGAAGAGCTCGCCCCCGCGGATGACGAGATCATAGGCCGATGTCATGGCCGTCAATCCTTCCCTTATCGTCGATCACATTGCGCGCCTACGTGACGGACGCGTCAAGGGGTAGCAGAGAGGGCTGGCGCGTTTGATGCGGTGCCGACGGATGGCCAGGAACCCTTGCGACGGTATGCGCCGCTCAGGCGTCGCCGCCCGCTTCCAGACGCGCGATCTGCTGGTCGAGTTCGGCGATTACACCCCGCAGATGCTCCATGTACTCGAGCACGCCATTGCGGAAGGCGCCCTGAACGCCGGCTTTCTGCTGTTCGGCCTGTCGGTCCTCGCAGTCGATGAGAAAGCGGACGAAAAGGTCCCGGTCGGCCTTGAGTTCGGCTAGCTGGCGGCGCTTATCCATTGTGTAAACCTGCCGTGCCGCAACAAACGCGACCATGCCGTGAGATGTCGCGCGACAATTGGTCTCGGCTTACGTGAGGGCAACACGCTCTCGGGCCGCCGGACGGCGCAAGAATACTGAAGGAGACAAACGATGACCGAGACCCCTGTCCCGGCCCGCGGCCCGTTCGCCGACGTCGCGCCCGAGTTGGACCGCCTGACCCGCGAGGTGCTGTTCGGTGAGGTGTGGGAGCGGCCGGGACTCTCCAAGCGCGACCGCAGCCTGATCACGGTGGCCTGTCTGGTTTCCCTCTACAGAACCAACGAGCTGCCGTTCCACCTGAAACGGGCGCTGGAAAACGGGGTGACCCGCGAAGAGCTGGTTGAAGCCATCACCCACCTCGCCTTCTACGCCGGCTGGCCGACCGCAGCGACGGCCGTGGGCCTCGCGCGCAAGGCGTTCGAAGACGTCTGAGACCTTCAAGGCATTCAGAGGAGCACGGCGATGAAGAAACGCATGCTGGGAAGTGGATTGGAAGTCTCAGCCATCGGTCTTGGCTGCATGGGAATGAGCTTCAGCTACGGTCCGCCCAAGGACCCCGCCGAGATGATCGGTCTCATCCGTTCGGCCGTCGATAGGGGCGTCACCCTGTTCGACACCGCCGAAGTCTATGGCCCGTATACCAACGAAGCCCTGGTCGGCGAGGCTCTGGCGCCGGTGCGCGACCGGGTGGTCATCGCCACCAAATTCGGTTTCGCCATCGGTGAGGGCGGCATGCGCGGCCTCAATAGCCGGCCCAATCATGTCCGCGAGGTTGTTGACGCGTCGCTGAAGCGTCTCCGCACCGACCGCATCGACCTACTCTACCAACACCGGGTCGATCCCCAGGCGCCGATCGAGGATGTTGCAGGCGCGGTGAAGGACCTGATCGCCGAGGGCAAGGTCAAGCACTTCGGCCTCTCTGAAGCGGGCGCCGCGACAATCCGCCGGGCGCACGCCGTACAGCCGGTGACGGCCCTGCAGAGCGAATACTCGATCTGGTGGCGGCCCCTGGAGGCGGAGATCATCCCGATGCTCGAACAGCTCGGCATCGGCCTGGTGCCCTACAGCCCGCTCGGGCGGGGATTCCTCACAGGCGCGATCGACGCAGACACCCAACTGGCGGAAGGCGATTTCCGCGCCGCCCTGCCCCGGTTTTCGCCTGAAGCCCGGCGGGCCAATCAGGCGGTCGTCGACCTGTTGGCCGCCACGGGCAAACGCAAGAGCGCGACGCCGGCCCAGATCGCGCTGGCCTGGATCCTGGCGCAGAAGCCGTGGATCGTCCCCATTCCCGGTACAACCAAATCCCACCGGCTGAAGGAGAACCTAGCCGCAGCCGAGATTGAACTTACGCCCGCGGAACTCGACGAAATCGACGCGGCGGCAGCCAGGATCGAAGTTGTGGGCGACCGCTATCCCGAACGCCTGGAGGCCATGACGGGGCGTTAGCGCCCCTCGCGCCTTGCCACGCCTCCCTCGCCCCCCTACCACTCAAGGCTACCACGTCGGGGGCGACATGGACTCAACGCCGCGCGGCTTTCATCGCAGTCTCAAGGTTGTGGGTTCTCTGTTGCTGACCCTGTCTGCGATCACTCCGGCTGCATCGGTGTGCGTGATCATACCGGGGATCATCCTGCAAGCCGGCACCGGCGCTCTGTACAGTCTGGCCTTCGCAGCCGTTGTCGCCCTTGCCATCGCCTACGTGTACGCCGAGCTCGGCTCCGCGCACCCGATCGCCGGCGGCGAATACGCCCTGATCGGCAAGACGCTGGGTCCTTTCGTCGGCTTCACCTATCTTGGCATGCGCGCCATCAGCACCGCTTTCTCGCCGGGCGTGCTCGCGCTGGGGGCGGCCGGCTATTTGAAAGTGGTCTGGCCGGCCGCCCCGGCCGTGCCCGTGGCGCTGTCGATCATCTGGTTTGCCACGTTGCTCGGCATCTTCAACATCCGCACCAACGCCCTGATCACCGGACTTTTCCTGGCGGTTGAGCTGGCCATTCTGGTGGCCCTGTCAGCGCTCGGTTTCGCGGCGCCCAGCCGCGGTCTCTCGGACCTCGCCTTACATCCGGTGACGTTGTCCGCCGGTCACCTTGGGCCGGCGCCGGCGGCCGCGATCGGCCTCGCGGCCGCGGTCGCGGTGTTCGCCTATGACGGCTTCGGCGTCGCGGTCTACTTCGGCGAAGAAACCGTCGGAGCGTCTCAGCGGGTCGCCCGAACCATCATGCTGGCTCTGCTGCTGACCGTCGCCTTCGAGTTCATTCCGACTTTGGCGGTGATGGTGGGCGCCCCGGACCTCAAGGCCCTGTTGGCCTCACCAGCCCCCTTCAGCGACTTTGTAGCTCAGCGCGGCGGTCGATGGCTGGCCATCGCGGTGAGTCTGGGTGTGGCCCTGGCCATCGTCAACGCCATGATCGCCATCGTGCTGGTCTATGCTCGCTTCTTCTATTCCAGCGGCCGCGACAGGGCGTGGGCGCCACCGATCAACGCCGCGTTGACCAGGATCAGCCGCCGGTTCGGCTCGCCCTGGGTGGCGGACCTGGTCTCTGGCTGTATGGCAAGCCTCGGTTGTTTCCTGCCTTTTCAGTACCTGCTGGTGCTGACTGGCGCCGCTGTCGTCTTCACCTATGCGCTTCTCTGCTGGGCCGTGATCGCCGGCAGGCGCAATGGTTCGACCGCACACGGCGCCTATCGGATGCCCCTTTATCCGGCCTTGCCGATCCTGGCGCTGGCGGCGCTTGCCTATGTGATTTGGGCCAATTGGGCCGACCCGGCGGTCGGCCGACCCAGCCTCCTCGCATACCTGGCCACCGCCGTCGTCGCAGCTATCTATTGTCTCTTCATGCGCCGCCGGCGCGGCCCCGGCTGGACGGTGGCCAGTCCGGCGCCCGAGTAAGCCTTATACTATCGCGTCGCTGGCCGCAGCATCGGCGTGATCGGCGGAAAACCGCCACCCTGGATCACGCCCAAAACCTCGAAGCCGAGACGCTCGTAAAGCGGAATGTTCTTGGGATTGGAGCTCTCTAGATAGGCCGGCAATCCCGTCTCGTCGACGCGGCGCAGGGTGTGTTTCAGCAAAAGGGAACCCAGGCCTCTGCCCTGGAGGGCCGGGTCAACGCCCAGCCAGGGAAGATACCAGTGCGGTTCGTGCGGATGGAAACTGCCGAACGCCGGCGTAATCTTGTCCATCTCCGCCCGCGTCTCGGCCGGAACCGTCTCGTTGATCAGCGTATCCAGCGCCTCGCCGTCGATCTCGATTCCGGGCGGGAGCCACAGAGCCGCGGCGGCGAAGTCTTCACTGACAAACGCCGTGCCCTGTTCGAAGGCCCGGCCCCCCATGGCCGTGGCGAGGCGCGGGAAGGCGGAAAGGTAGGCGGCTGGCGATTTCCAGATGAAACGGGTGGGCGGGTCGGCGGTGAAGGCAAGGGTGAGCGTCGCGAGCAGCGCCTCGCGCTCATCCTCACCGGCGACATGGATCTCTTCTTCCGTCATGAGGGCTCGTGGCGTTCGGATATTGGCCCCGGAGCGCCGCGCGGCGGCGACGGGAAGCTGGACCTTACACCCCGCGATAGAGAGCGTCGCCGCCTTTCCACCCAGGGCGCGCGGGCCTATGTGGAGGCTGGGCCGCCGAAGGCGAGAAAAGGAAGGCGACATGGACGCCGCCAACGACACCCGCAACCAGCGGCTGCGCCGCGAAGGGCGCGGCAGGATCTATCCCTCGATCATCGACACGGTCGGCGATACGCCGATCGTCGGCCTGCCCCGGTTGACCGCCCGGCTGAAGCCCAAGGGCGAGGTGGTCGCCAAGCTGGAGTTCTTCAATCCGCTTGGCTCGGTCAAAGACCGCATCGGTGTCGCCATGATCGAGGCCCTCGAAGCCGACGGGCGACTAAAGCCAGGGGCGACGATCATCGAGCCGACCAGCGGTAACACCGGCATCGCATTGGCCTTCGTCGCCGCCGCCAAGGGCCTGAAACTGATCCTGGTGATGCCGGAAAGCATGTCGCTGGAGCGACGCAAGATGTTGCTGTTGCTCGGCGCCCAGCTGGAGCTGACGCCGGCCGAGCGGGGCATGACCGGAGCGGTGGCCAGGGCCCGCGAACTGCTGGGCGAGATCCCAGGCTCGGTGATGCCTCAGCAGTTCGAGAACCCGGCCAACCCCGAAGTTCACCGCGTCTCGACTGCGCAGGAGATCTGGAACGATACGGAAGGCCGGGTGGACGTTGTCATCTCGGGCGTCGGCACGGCCGGGACGATCACCGGCGTCGGCCAGGTGTTGAAGGGTCTCAAGCCGTCGGTGCGGATGGTAGCCGTGGAGCCCGCCGCTTCGGCGGTGCTGTCGGGCGGCGCGCCGGGACCGCATAAGATCCAGGGCCTGGGCGCCGGCTTCGTGCCGGCAGTGCTCGACCGCGGCGTGGTGGACGAGATCATCCAGGTCGGCAACGACGACGCCTTCGCGATGGCACGATTGGCCGCAAGGGAAGAGGGCCTGCCGGTAGGCATATCCTCGGGGGCAGCGCTCGTCGCCGCCTTCGACGTGGCCGCGCGGCCGCAGATGGCCGGCAAGCTCATCGTCACGATCATCCCGAGCTTCGCCGAGCGCTACCTATCCACGCCGCTGTTCGAGGGCCTTTGACCTGACCGACGTCTACCCGCCGGCCAAGCGCTCGGAGGTCATGCGGCGGGTCAAGGGGCAGGACACCTCCCCCGAGCTGGCTGTCCGCCGCCTTATCTGGTCACTGGGCGGCCGCTACCGCCTCCATCGCGCCGACCTGCCGGGAAAGCCAGATCTTGTGCTGACCAAGAGCCGCGTGGCGATATTCGTCCATGGCTGTTTCTGGCACGGCCACGACTGCCGACGCGGCGCCCGCATGCCGAAGGCCAACCACGCCTACTGGGAGGGCAAGATCGCCCGCAACAGGGCCCGCGATGTCGCTGTGCGCAAGGCCTTGGAGGGCGCGGGCTGGCGCGTGGACACCGTTTGGGAATGCGAGCTGAAGGACCGGGCCGCGTTAGCCTTGCGGGCCCGATCCTGGATCGGGGCCGCTATTTCGGCGCGAACGGAATGATCATGGTCACGCGCCGGCGGTACTCCAGGTAGGTGTCACCGAAGTAGGTGACGAGATCGCGCTCCTCGAACCATATGCCGATCAGCATGTAGAGCGTGGTGCCAACGGCGAAGATCAGCCGCCCGACGGTCATGGTCGGCGCCGCCCAGAAGGCGATCAGGAAGCCAAGATAGATCGGGTGGCGGACCATCTTGTAAAATAGCGGTTCGCGGAATGTGGCCGTGGGGATCTCCCGTCCGTTGAAGTTGGCCCAGACCTGCCGCAGGCCGAAGAGCTCGAAGTGGTTGATGAGAAACGTGCTGATCAGAACCGTTCCCCAGCCGAGCAGCGAGAGGGCGGTGATCGCCATGGCGAGGCGACCGTGGCCGACGCTCCAGACGACTGCCGGGATCGGGCTCCAGGCCCACATGATGAGGATCAGCGCTGCGGTGGCGAACAGGACATAGGTCGAGCGTTCGACAGGCTTTGGAACGACCCTCGTCCATCCGCGCTTGAACGCCGGGCGGGCCATGACACTGTGCTGGATGGCGAAGACGCCCAGCACCAGAAGATCGATCACGACGGCCGCGACGAGACCGCCCGGCGTCCCGCTATCGATCGTCTTGGGAACCAACAGGTCGTCGACGAAGCCGATGGCGTAGACGAAGGAAACGAAAAACAGGGCGTAGACCAAAACCCCGTAGACGAGCGCGAGCACTCGCGACATGTGCGCCTCCCCGAATTATGTTTTCATAAGGCTACGCTTGCTTGAACCTCGCCACAACGGCGAAGGCTGGGTTTCGGCCTGAATCGCCGTCAGGTCAGCGGCGGTTCGATGACCACCTCGGCGCTGACCGAGTTGGCGATGAAACAGTCGGCGTGGGACACCTCGTGCAGGTGGCGGATATCCTCCGTCGTCGGTCGTTTCTCGCCGGTGAAATCGACTCGCGGGCGCAGAACCACGCGGGTGACGGCGAATTTGCCGCGCTCCAGGCGTCCAAGAATCCCTTCGGCCTCGTCCGAATAGGCCGAGATCACGAACCCGGCGCGGGCGGCGTGGTCCAGAAACCACAGCATGTGGCAGGCCGACAGGGCGGCGACGAAGGCCTGTTCTGGATCAACGCCCTGGGGTGAGGAGTAAGGCGCCGGCACCACCGTGGGTGACGGTGATCCCAGCACCTCGGGGCCGCCGTCGAAAGCCAGCTTGTGCAGGCGGCTGTAGCGACGCTTCAAGAAGTCGTCGGCGTCCTCGGCGAGGGTCCAGGAGACCGTGGCGCGGTGGGTGCTCACGCTCAGAAGGCTTCCGCCGCCAAGGCCATGACCGGCCCCGCACCGGTTTTGACCTTGGCGAGACAGGCACCGGCGTCCGGCAGCACGCGGGCAAGGAAGTAACGGCCCGTGGCCAGCTTGGCGGCGTAGAAAGGATCATTGCCGCCGGCCTTGGGTTGGCAGGCGATGGCTATCATCGCCCACATGTAGGCCAGGCCCGTGAGGCCAAAGAGTCTCAGGTAGTCGGCCGACGAAGCGGCGGCGTTGTTGGGATCTTCGAGGCCGTTCCGCATCAACCACAGGGTGGCTTCCTGGAGCTGGACCTTGGCCGCGGCTAGTCCATCGATAAAGTCGGCCACATCGCCTTCGTCTTTATGGGCGGCGACAAAGGCGTCGATCTCGGCGAAGAAAGCCATCACAGCGCGGCCTCCGTTGGCTGGCAGCTTTCGGCCGACGAGGTCGAGCGCCTGGATGCCGTTGGTCCCCTCGTAGATCATGGTTATGCGGGCATCGCGCAGGCGCTGACTGGCCGGCATGTGCTCGGTGAAGCCCGCGCCACCCATCACCTGCAAGCTGTCGGAGCAAGCCTGGAAACCGCGCTCGGTCAGGAAAGCCTTCACTACCGGGGTCATCAATCCCATGACTTCCGCTGCGCGTTGGCGCTCGGCTTCGTCGGGATGGACGAGAGCCAGATCCCCGTGCAGGCCGGTCCAGAAGAGCAGCGCCCGGCCGCCCTCGAGTACGGCGCGGGTGTCCATCAGCAGACGGCGAACGTCCGGATGCACTAGGATCGGGTCGGCGGGCCCGTCAGCGTTGGCTGGGCCCGTGAGGGCACGGCCCTGCAAGCGCTCGCGGGCGAAATCGGCCGCCGCCTGATAGCAACCCTCACCCTGCGCCAAACCCTGCAGGCCGACGCCCAGGCGCGCCTCGTTCATCATCACGAACATCAGCGAAAGGCCGCGATTTTCCTTGCCGACCAGCCAGCCGGTTGCCTCGTCATAGACCATGACGCAGGTGGCGTTGCCGTGGATGCCCATCTTCTCTTCCAGGCCGGCGCAGGTCACCGCGTTGCGCTCGCCGGGCTTGCCGTCTGCGTCCGGAATGAATTTCGGGACGACGAAGAGCGA
>DASXGB010000101.1:0-11635 GCA_036489325.1 Caulobacteraceae bacterium | reverse complement strand
CCGCCTCCTCGCCGGTGAAGCAGCCGGCAGTGTTGGGCATCAGGATGAATCGGTCCGGCTTGAAGTGGTCGGTCAGCATCGGCCGTGTGGGATCGGTGAGGTTCACCCGTCGCACGGCCACGGTGACGATCTCGGCCCCCGCCGCTTCGGCCGCCCGGGCGTTCAGCTCGTAATCGTCCATCCGCCCTGTGCCGACGATGAGCCGTGAGGTCAGTGTGCGGCCGGCGACTGACCAAGCGTCCTGAGGCCTAATGGGTGCGTTCACGTCCTCAACCACCTCCGACGAAATGGACGATTTCGATCCGGTCGCCGTCGACGAGCGAGGTTTCGCCCCACAGCGAGCGTGGAACGATGGCGAGATTGCGTTCGATGGCCACCTTGCGTCCGTCCAGGCCGAGCCGGGCGACGAGCTCTCTGACGCTTCGGGCCGTCTCCACCCGCTCTTCTCCATTGACGGTCAGGCGCACGCGGCAAGCTTGTGACCCCGGCCGCTCGACTATACAAGACGCAGCTTGGCGCGCTGGGCCGCCGCGGAACTCCGCGAACGTCTCAGGAAATGCGCCGCAAGTATTTGAGTTTCGTGACTTAATCACGAGCGGATGGGCGGCCGTCCGTTGATTTGGAACCGCGGGTCGCGGACCGGGAACGGAATGTCGAAGCCGATCTATGTCCTGAACGGTCCGAACCTCAACCTGCTCGGCGCGCGCGAACCGGAAATCTATGGCGAGGACACGCTGGACGATGTCCGCGCTCGAGTCGAGGCGCGGGCCAAGGCGCGCGGAGTCGCCGTCGTCTTCCGCCAGACCAACCATGAGGGCGAATTGATCGATTGGGTCCAGGAGGCCCGCGAGGCGGCCCGCGCCCTGGTGATCAATCCGGCCGGTTATGGCCATACCTCGATCGCTCTCCTGGATGCGCTCAAGACGCTCGATATACCGATCGTCGAATGCCACCTTTCCAACCCAGCGGCGCGCGAGCCGTTCCGCCGGACGACCTATGTGGCCCTGGCCGCGACAGGGCTTGTCAGCGGCTTCGGCGCGGGAAGCTATGAACTCGCCGTCGAGGCGGCCTGCGACCTGACCGACGCGCCGCGTACCTGAAGCGAAACAACATGGCTGAACGCCGAATGCCCAACGCCAAAACCCCAGCTTCCGACAATGCCACAGCCCTGGTGCGCGAGCTGGCCGACATCCTCAACGAGACCGGCCTTTCGGAAATCGAGGTCGAACGCGACGGCCAGAAGATCCGGGTGGCGCGGAACGCGGGACCCAATGTTGTCCAGGCCTATGCCCCGGCGTCGCCAACCGCGCCGCAGGCCACCATGCCGCCGCCCCTTTCCGACGAGTCCGAGCCGGTGCGGGCAGGCGATACCGTGACCTCGCCCATGGTCGGCACGGTCTATCTCCAGGCGCAGCCGGGATCGCCGCCGTTCGTCAAGGTGGGAGACACGGTGACGGCCGGCCAGACCTTGATGCTGATCGAGGCGATGAAGACCATGAACCCGATCCCAGCGCCCAGGGCCGGGTTGGTGCTGGAACTCCTGGTCGGCGACTCCCAGCCCGTCGAATTCGGCGAACCGCTGGCCGTGATCGGTTAGGGGCGACTCAGAGTGTTCGAGAAGATCCTGATCGCCAACCGCGGCGAGATCGCGCTGCGCGTCCACCGGGCCTGCAAGGAGATGGGAATCGCCACGGTGGCGGTGCACTCCCAGGCCGACACCACGGCGATGCACGTGCGCCTGGCCGACGAGAGCGTGTGCATCGGTCCGGCGCCGGCGGCCAAGAGCTATCTCAACATCCCCTCGATCATCGCCGCCTGCGAGATCACCGGCGCCCAGGCCGTGCATCCGGGCTATGGATTCCTGTCCGAGAATGCCCGCTTCGCGGAGATCCTCGCCGCCCACGGCGTGACTTTCATCGGCCCCAAGCCCGAGCACATCCGGGTGATGGGCGACAAGATCGCCGCCAAGAGGGCGGTCAGTGCGGTCGGAATCCCTGTGGTGCCGGGCTCAGACGGCGCCATCGCCACGGAAGCCGACGCCATCACCGCGGCCGAGGAGATCGGCTTTCCGGTGCTCATCAAGGCAGCCGCGGGCGGGGGTGGGCGCGGCATGAAGGTGGCCAGGACCCGCGAGGAGGTGGCCGAGGCCTATCTCACCGCCCGGGCCGAGGCGCGAGCGGCCTTCGGAGACGACCAGGTCTACATGGAGCGCTACCTGGCCCAGCCCCGGCACATCGAGGTGCAGGTCATCGCCGACGCCTTCGGAGCAGTCTGCCATCTCGGCGAACGAGACTGTTCGCTGCAGCGCCGCCACCAGAAGATCCTCGAGGAGGCGCCCTCCCCGGCCATCGACGCCGGTCAGCGGGCGCGCATCGGCCAGATCGTCGTCGATGCGATCAAGGCCATCGGTTACCTCGGCGTCGGCACTGTCGAGTTCCTCTACGAGAATGGCGAATTCTTCTTCATCGAGATGAACACCCGCCTGCAGGTCGAGCATCCGGTGACCGAGGCGATCACCGACATCGATCTTGTGCGCGAACAGATCCGGGTGGCGGCGGGCCTGCCGCTGTCGTTCACCCAGGCCGATGTCGCCTTCGAGGGCCACGCCATCGAGTGTCGGATCAATGCCGAGAACCCGCGCACTTTCATGCCCTCGCCCGGGCTGGTGACCGATTTCCATCCGCCGGGCGGCCTGGGCGTGCGCCTCGATTCGGCGCTCTACGCCGGCTACACGATCCCGCCCTACTACGACAGTCTGGCCGGCAAGCTCATCGTCCGCGCGCGCGACCGGACGGAATGCGTGGCGCGGCTGAAGCGCTCGCTGGCCGAAATGGTGGTGGCCGGCGTCGACACCTCGATTCCCCTGTTCCAGGACCTGCTCAATGAGCCGGATATCCTCGAAGGCCGCTATGACATCCATTGGCTGGAGCGCTGGATCGCCGGCCAGAAATAGGCTGAGGACGTTCGTTGCACGGCTTCACGGCGGATGACCTGCTCGACTGCTATCGCCGCGGCGTCTTTCCCATGGCCGACGCGCGCCATGACGAACGTCTGTTCCTGGTCGATCCGGCCCGACGCGGGATCATTCCCCTGGACGGTTTCCACACCTCGCACCGGCTGGCGCGGACGATGCGTCAGGGGCGGTTCGAGATCCGGATCGACAATTCCTTCGAAGCGGTGATTGAAGCCTGCGCGGCCCCGGCGACCGGCCGAGCCGAAACCTGGATAAACCAGACAATTCAGTCGCTTTGCCTTGATCTCTTCAAGCGCGGTGCGGCGCACAGTGTGGAGACCTGGCATGAGGGCCGCCTGGTCGGCGGCCTCTATGGAGTCACCGTCGGCGCGGCCTTCTTCGGCGAGAGCATGTTCTCGCTCGAGCGCGACGCCAGCAAGATCGCCCTGGCGCGCCTGGTGGAGCGGCTGAGGGAAAAGGGCTTCGTGCTGCTCGACGCCCAATTCGTCACGGACCACCTGCGCTCGCTGGGCGCCGTGGAGATTTCCAGAGGCGAGTACCGCCGACGCCTGGCGCTGGCGCTCGAACAGCGGGCTACGTTCGGTCCCTAGAGTATTTCGCTGTCCGCACCTTACGGCGTCGCCTGGGCGCAGGCTTCCAGCCAGGCGTCGTAGACCGGATGCTCGAAGGGGTGCAGGCCGGGCGAATTGGCGAACATCCAGCCGCGGAACAGCTGGCGCGCGGGCGGGGCGGCCTGACCTGGAAGCGCCTGGGGCTCGGAATTGATGATGAGATAGGCCGAAGGCCTCGGCAGAGGTTCGGAAAGGCCGCGCGTCTCGCAGGTCCGGACAATGAAGACGAGGCTCTTGTAGCGTACGCGGCGTCCGACAGGCGCCTCGAAGCGCATGGTTTCGGCGGTCACCTTGTCGAGGACGCGCAGGATGGCGGTGGGGCTGCGCGCCGGCGGCGGCGGCCCGACCGGGAGCTGCGGCTTGGGCGGAGCGACCGCCACGGGCTTGCGTGGCGGAGGCGGGGCTTCAATGGTTTCGGTGTTGGCCGGCTCGGGCGCGGCGGCGTTGCTCGGCAGGACGATCGGCGCCTGCGTCGTCGGCGGCAGGATGATGGGCCCGGCGTTTTCCCCGCCGTTTTGTCCGCCACTCTGGGGCGTGTTCTGGGCGGAGGCCAGGGAGATGCCGGCGGCGGCGACCGCCAGGCCGGCGACCAGGCGTCTCAATCGGGGATCCACGGCTGATAGTCGCCGGAGGCGGGTGCACGATCGCCGCCGCGGGCGATGGACCCCCTCGGCCGCCAAGCCCACAGCGTGCCGGTCAGGTTGGGCAGGTGCGGCTTTTCCCAGGCCTGGCGAGGCAGGGGCGCCCGGTTGGGCGGCTCGGCGAAGGTGTGGTGCAGCCAGCCGTGCCAGTCGGCGCCCACTTTCGAAGCGTCAGCGTAACCGTTGTAGATGACGAAGCGACGGTTGCGGCCGTCATAGTTCCAGCGCGGATCGACGGTCTCGTAATAGCGGTTGCCGAATTCGTCCTCGCCGACCAGGCGCCCACTCTTCTTGATCTGGAAGGTCGCGCCGATCGTGGCCCCGGTCCACCAAGTGAAGATGCTCTTCAAAAAGCCCATGCGGCCCAAAAGTCCTCTCGCGGCGACGGCCGCCGGCTGCTTATAGGAGGGGCGTCGCGGGCCGTCCAGCCGAGCGGCTTGGCTCACGGTTGGGCCATATGTTGTGGATCGCGCCTTCACAAACCCAAGATGATGTTGCGGGACCGGGCGGGCAGGCCTAGCGTCCGAGGGCTGGAGGGCCTATGCGTTTCGAGCTTCATCCCGCCTTTCTGGCCGACGGCGGCGCCATCGCCCTGCAGGAGGTGGAACGCGTCGGCGATGTCGCCCATGTCCTGGCGCCGGCCGGGTGGACGAGGGCGCGCGTGGAAGCGTGGCTCGACTGGGCCGAGGCCCTCCCCGGCGATCTTCCGGAAATTGACCTGCCGGAGGCGATCGTGCGCCCAGCCCACCCGCTCCTGGCCGGAGGGCCGGACGGCCACGCACGGCGGCTGGCGGCCTGGGGCTGGGCGCTCGGACTTTTCGATGGAGCGGACGACGCCGACGCCTTCCGCCGGATGCTGCTTGGCCTTTTCGTCAGGGGCCTGGCGGCGCCCGGCCCGGCTCTGGCGATTGGCGCGCGCGTCCATCCCTTGGTGAGCGATCCGGCCAAGGCGCCGGCCGAGACCCCGCTTTCCATCGGTTCGAAGGCCTTCGCCGCTGCGATCTCGTCAGAGGCCTCTTCGCTGTCCGCCATCGTTAGCGCCATCGCCCGCTGCGAGGGCGAAGGCTGCGATGATCCGAACGCCAACAAGGCGCTTGCCCGCGCGGCCCTTGAAGCGCGCGCCGAGGGTGCGCCCTGGACCGACATCGCCGACGCCATCGCCCTGGCGGCCGTCGGCGCCCCGGCGAACCTGGCGACTCGTCTGGATCGCCCCCATACCGCCTGGGCCGAGCGGGCGGCCGCCCTCGAGCCAGACGCCAAGGCCATCCTCGCCGCCTACGCCGGGTGGCGGACGGGTGCCCTCAGCCTCGCCTTTTCCGCCGGCGACGCGCGCGCCCTCGATCTCTCCGGCGCCGCGCCGAAGGCAGCGCTCAATGTCTTCGGCCTCGCCGATCCGGAGGATTTCGACGCCGCGACGCGCCTGCTGACGGCCGCCCTGGACCTGGAGGTCTCGGCGGGGTTCGTGAACAGCCCGCTGGACGCCTGGCGCCGGCGCGACCATCGCCCAATCGGTCTCTCGTTGGCCGGCGTCGCCGAGACCCTGGTGGCGGAGGGCCTCTCCTACGTCGAAGGGGCTGGACGCGACCGCGCCGCCGCCTTGCATCGCCAGGCGCTGGCGGCCGCACTGGTCACCTCCTGCGAGCTCGCCGAGCGCCTCGGCCCCTGCCCCAGCTTCCATGACGAGCGCGACCGGATCCTGCAGGAGATCACCGGCGCGGGCCTGGCGGCCCATGCCGAGCGCATCGCCAAGGACGGCTTGCGCAACCGCCAGGTCACGGCGGCAGCGGCCGACCCAGTCATGAGCCTGATGTTGGGCGGTGGGTCACTCGGGGTCGAGCCCTGGCCGGGGCCGCGGCGTTATGCCGAAACTGCCGACGGCGAGACTTTCGCCGTGCTCGATGAGGCGGCGATCGCGGGCCTTGAGCGGATAGGCGCCGATCTCGAGGCCGCCCGCGCCCACGTCCTCGGCGCACGGACCCTCGCCGGAGCGCCCGGGCTCGAGCGCCTGGCGGCGCTGGGTTTCACCGATCATGAGCTCAACGAAGCGCTGGGGGCGCTGGCCGCTACGCGCGACCTGGCCGCCGCCTTCGCGCCAGCGGTGATCGGCGAAGGCTTCGTCACCGATGTCCTGGGCGCCGACCCTGCCGGCCTGGCCGACCCGAGCTTCGACACCCTGGCTTTCGCCGGGCTTAGCGGTGAGGAGATCGCGGCCGCGCAGGCCTTTGTCCTCGGCCAGGAGAGCCTGGCGAGCGCAGACTTTCTGGCCGACCACGACCGCGCGCCGTTCCGGAGCGCGACGGAGGTCTCCACCGCCGAGCGCCTGGCGATGATCGCAGCGGTCCAGCCCTTCCTCTCCGCCCCGCCGGTCGCACGCCTCGACCTTAGCTTCGCAGCGAGCCCGGCCGAGGCGGTGCGGGCCCAGACCGAAGCGGCCGAGGCGGGCGTGCGGGCGATGCGTCTTGGCCGGCCAGCGGCGGCGCTGGATTTCGCCCTGGATATCAAGTCACCAGAGGTCCGGACCGAAGCGCCCGTGCGCGATCGCATCGTCGAGCGGGTTGTCGAGGTGAACCGCAGCCGGCGGCGGCTGCCGGACCGCCGCAAGGGCTATATCCAGAAATCCACGGTCGGCGGCCACAAGGTCTATCTGCACACCGGCGAATATGACGACGGTGAGCTCGGCGAGATCTTCATCGACATGCACAAGGAGGGCGCGGCTTTCCGCTCCCTGATGAACAATTTCGCCATCGCCGTCTCCATCGGTCTGCAGTACGGCGTGCCACTGGACGAATTCGTCGAGGCCTTCGTCTTTACACGGTTCGAGCCAGCGGGCGCCGTGACGGGCAACGATTCCATCCGTTCGGCGACCTCGATCATCGACTACGTGTTCCGCGAGCTCGGCGTCTCCTATCTCGGGCGCGGCGATCTGGCTCAGATCGAGCCTGGCGAACTCGACAAGGACGGCTTCGCCGGCGCCCGGGCGGCCGAGGAACCACAGCCGCTGGCGCGGTTCATCTCGAAGGGCTTCTCGCGCGGGGCCGCGCCGGACAATCTGGTGTTCCTGCCGACGGCGGCGAGACCAGGGCCCAGGGCCGCCGACGTCTGCCCCGCGTGCGGCGACATCGCCGTGGTGCGCAAAGGCCAGTCGTTGGTGTGCGAGACCTGCGGCATGCGCCAGGCCGGCGCCGAAGCCTGAACCTTTGTCACATTAAGAGGTTTTCACTGGCGTCGGGGACGCACGGGCCGCACTACGGGCTCGCCCTTTTTTGGATTCCTGCCCCTTGACCCTTTCGATCGACCGTTTCGAGAACCTGATCGCCGCGCTCTGCGGCGCCGCCGCCCTTGGCCTGGCGGCCTCTGCCCATGCCGCCTTGATCGAAGGACAGGACGTGCCGCGCCTCGTCTCCTTCGGCGGTTCCTGCCCGAACTGCGGCCTGTCCGGACGGCGCCTGGTGGGCGCCAAGTTCATCGGCGCAAACTTCGACGGGGCTTCCCTGGTGGGCGCGGACCTGCGCGGCGCGAGCTTCATCGGCTCGAACTTCACCGGCGCGGACTTGACCAAGGCCGATATCCGCGGCGCGACCATGCACGGCGCCAACTTCATGCTGGCCAAGTTCGCCGACGCCAAGCTGGAGGGCCTGGACGCCCACGCTGTGAACTTCGTAAACGCCAGCTTCTCCGGCGCGGACGCCAGCCAGATCGACCTGTCGTTCTCGAATCTAACCCATGCCGACGCTGAAGACGCCCATTTCGACGGCGGCGTGCTGACACACGCGGTCCTCGCCGATGGACGCTTTCAGCGGGCGACGTTCCGCGACGCCAAGCTGGAGGGCGCGAACCTGGCCGCCGCCGACCTCAGCAACGCCGATCTTCGCGGCGCGGATCTGGCCGGCGCGATCCTGGCGGGCGCGACCCTGACCGGCGCCAACTTCGCCGGGGCCCACAATCTCACCCAGCATCAACTCGAGGGCACCTGCGGCGACTCCCGCACGCGGCTGCCAGCCGGTCTTTCGACCCCGCCCTGCCCCCGTGGCCGGCGCTAGATCGGACTGAATCCCTAAGCCTTGAGCGGCGGCGCCAGGCGGATGTGCAGATCCTTCAACTGGCGCTCGCCGACCGCCGAGGGGGCATTCATCATCAGGTCCTGAGCCTGCTGGTTCAGCGGGAAGGCGATGACCTCGCGGATGTTCTGGGCGCCTGCGAGCAGCATGACGATGCGGTCGATCCCGGGGGCCATCCCGGCGTGGGGCGGCGCGCCGTAGCGGAAGGCATTGAGCATGCCGCCGAACTGTCGCTCGACCTCGCTCGCCGAATAGCCGGCGATTTCGAAGGCCTGGATCATGATCTCCGGCTTGTGGTTCCGCACCGCGCCCGAGCACAGCTCCACCCCGTTGACGACGATGTCGTACTGGTAGGCCAGCACCTCGAGCGGGTCCTGACCTTCGAGCGCGGCCAACTCGCCCTGCGGCATGGAAAAAGGATTGTGCGAGAAATCCACATGGTTGGACTCCTCGTTGAACTCGAACATCGGGAAATCGACGATCCAGCAGAAGTCGAAGCGGCCCTCGTCGATGAGCCCCAGCTCCGCGCCGGTCCGGGTGCGGGCCAAGCCGGCGAATTTGTAGAAGGCCTTGGGATCGCCGGCAGCGAAGAAGACCGCGTCGCCGACCGCGAGGCCGAGCTGAGCGCGAATGGCCTCGGTGCGGTCTGGCCCCAAGTTGCGCGCGATGGGTCCGGCGGCCTCCGACGCGCCGCCCTCCTCACGCCAGAAGATATAGCCGAGGCCAGGCTGTCCTTCGCTCTGGGCCCAGCTGTTCATCCGATCGCAGAAGGCGCGCGAGCCGCCCCCGGGGGCCGGCAAGGCCCAGACGGCGTTCTTCCCGTCCTCCAGCATCCGCGCGAAGACGCCGAAATCCCCGCCGCGGAAGTGCTCGGAGACATCCCGCATGACGAGGGGATTGCGGAGGTCCGGCTTGTCCGTCCCGTATCGGGCGATCGCCTCGCGATAGGGGATGCGGGGGAAGGGATAGGGCGTGACCGGCTTGTCGCCGGCGAACTCCTCGAAGACGCCGTGCATGATCGGTTCCATGGCGGCGAAGACGTCTTCCTGGGTGGCGAAGCTCATCTCGAGGTCGAGCTGGTAGAACTCGCCGGGCGAGCGGTCAGCGCGCGCGTCCTCGTCGCGGAAGCAGGGCGCGATCTGGAAGTAGCGATCAAAGCCTGAGACCATCAGCAGCTGCTTGAACTGCTGGGGCGCCTGCGGCAGGGCGTAGAAGGTCCCAGGATGCAGGCGCGAGGGCACCAGATAGTCGCGCGCGCCCTCCGGCGAGGAGGCGGTCAGGATTGGAGTCTGGAATTCGGTGAAGCCGGCCTCGACCATCCGCCGGCGGATCGAGTCGATCACCTGCGAGCGCAGGACGATGTTGCGGTGCAGGCTCTCGCGGCGAAGGTCGAGATAGCGATACTTGAGGCGGATCTCTTCGGGATAGTCAGGCTCTCCGAAAACGGGCAGCGGCAGCTCGGCGGCCTCCGAGAGGGCCTCGGCGGCCCGCACCCGCACCTCGATCTCGCCGGTGGAGAGATTGGGATTCACGGTGTCAGCCGTGCGGGCGACGACCTCACCGTCGATACGCACAACGCTCTCGGCGCGCAGCCGGTCGAGCGTCTCGAAGCCCGCCTCGCCCGGATGGGCGACCAGTTGGGTGAGGCCGTAATGATCGCGCAGATCGACGAACAGCAGGCCTCCATGGTCGCGCTTCCGATGGATCCAGCCCGACAGGCGCACATTCGCGCCCACGTCCGCGAGCCGAAGGGCGCCGCAGGTATGGGTGCGATAGGCGTGCATGAGCGTTTTGGCTTCCGTCCGGCCGATTTGGCGAGAGGCGCCGAAGGCCACGCCCCTCACCGGTTTGTCAAGCTCGCAGGGTTTGCGACTCGGCCGTGTCGGCCCCATACTGTGGCCACTGTTCTCAACAGCTGAAAGGAGGTGGTCCAGTGTCTCATTGTCTCCAGCCGCGGTCGCATGTGACCTGGAGCCCGATGACGGAGGCTCTCACCTGACGGCGTCGTTGACGCACTGAAGGATCAGGTTGCTGCGGCGAAAACCGTGGCGACGACGATGGAGGGGCCGGCCTGCTGTGTAGCGGGCCGGCCCCTCGCATTTTCAGAACCTCGCGCAGTCGGCGTGCTCGACGAGACCGACCGAGAGCTGGTGATAACGGGTCTTGTAGGCGTCGATCAGGGCGTCGAGCCTCGCCCGCTCGTCTTGCCGGCCGGACAGGACCAGAAGCAGCACCCGCGATTTCTCATGCGTCTGGACGCCCGCCGGCGTGCGCCAGCGGCCATCGGCGTCCCAGGTGGTCAGACCCTCAGGAAAGCGTGGCGTGACCTCGGCGGCCAGAAAGGCCTGCCAATCGGCATCGCTGATCTCGCCGCCGCCGCGGACCTGGGCGCCGAAGAAGAGCTCGGCGGTGGTCACCGGGTGAAGGCCGTCGGGACAAGCCGCCCGCGCCTGGGCGCCCGTGGCGAGCAAGGCCACCAGGGCGGCGGAAGCGAGCAACATTCTCATGCCCCGATCAACTCCCGGCCGATTAGGAATCGGCGGATTTCGTTGGTGCCGGCCCCGATGTCATAGAGCTTGGCGTCCCTCAGGAACCGTTCGACCGGGAATTCCTTTAGGTAGCCGGCGCCGCCAAGCGCCTGGATGGCTTCCAGCGAGGCGCGCACAGCATTCTCCGACGCCAGCAGGATGGCCCCGGCGGCGTCGAAGCGGGTGGCCTTGCCAGCGTCGCAGGCTTTCGCCACGGCGTAGACGTAGGCCCTGGCCGAATTAAGAGCGACGTACATGTCGGCGACCTTGGCCTGGATCAGCTGGAAAGCGCCGATCGGGCGGCCGAACTGACGCCGCTCGCGGACGTAGGGCAGCACCACATCGAGGCAGGCCTGCATGATGCCCAGAGGGCCGCCGGCCAGCACCGTCCGCTCGTAGTCCAGTCCGCTCATCAGAACGCCGGCGCCGCCGCCCACCGCGCCCAACACGTTCTCGGCCGGGACCTCGCAGTCCTCGAACACCAGCTCGCCGGTGTCCGAGCCGCGCATGCCTGTCTTGTCGAGCTTCCTCGAGCAGGAAAAGCCCTTGAAGCCCTTCTCGATGAGGAAGGCGGTGACGCCGCGGCTGTCGGCTGCCGGGTCGGTCTTGGCATAGACGACCAGGGTGTCGGCGTGGGGCGCGTTGGTGATCCAGAACTTGGTCCCGTTGAGCCGGTAGACATCGTCTTCGCGTTCGGCGCGCAGCTTCATGGAGATCACGTCAGATCCGGCGCCGGCCTCGCTCATCGCCAGGGCGCCAACATGCTCGCCGTTGATCAGAGGCGGCAGATAGCGGCGCTTCTGCTCATCCGAACCCCAGCGCC
>DASXGB010000058.1:0-3114 GCA_036489325.1 Caulobacteraceae bacterium | reverse complement strand
CGCCTCGGTAAATATCTCCCACCAATTCTCAATCTTTGGCCGTTACGACTGGCTGAAGCCACAGGAAGACACGAATAACTCATTCGCAAGCAACTTTTATAATATCGGCGTCGACTATAAGCCCATCGCCCCGCTTGATTTTGCGCTCGTCTACAAGCATGACTCGGTAACCGACGGTCTGCTGAGCACCCAGAACGGCACGATCGGTACCCTCCACCCGAACCTCAAGGGCGAAGGGGTCTATGACGAAGTCGGCGTCTTCATGCAGTGGAAGTACTAGTACGCCGCTTTGGGACGGCGTGCCTCGCAACGCGCCGTCCCAATCATACCCGTCGGGTTGCCGACGATTGTCACCAAACTGTCAATTGAGCGCTCTAATGAGCCTCACACACGCGTCGCGCGACCAGCGCCCGAGTTCTCTGGAGAACATGATGAAAAATCTATTCGCCGCCGCGATCGCCGCGACTGTGGCCATTGCTTCGGCCGCGAGCGCCGCCAGCATCACCGGCGCCGGCGCCACCTTTCCGGCCCCGATCTACGCCAAGTGGGCCGAACTCTATAAGGCCTCGACAGGCAATCTGTTGAACTACCAATCGATCGGCTCCGGCGGCGGGATCAAACAGATCGAAGCCAACACCGTCGACTTCGGCGCCTCGGACATGCCGTTGAAGCCTGACGTGCTGGAGCAAAACGGCCTGCAGCAGTTTCCGACCGTGATTGGCGGGGTCGTGCCGATCCTGAACGTGCCGGGCATCACGCCAGGCGAAGTCCACCTATCCGGCCCAATCATCGCTGACATCTACCGCGGGATCCGGCGGTTCTGGGACGACCCGGTGATCGTCTCCTACAACAAAGGGGTGAAACTGCCGCACCTGCCGATCACGGTCGTGCACCGCTCCGACGGGTCCGGGACGACTTTCATATTCACGACGTACCTTTCGGAAATGGCGCCGCACTGGGCGTCCGGACCAGGCGCCAACACCTCGGTCAACTGGCCAGTGGGGATTGGCGGTAAGGGTAACGAGGGCGTCGCCGCCTTCGTCAAACAGACGGTCGGCTCGATCGGCTATGTCGAATATGCCTATGCGCTCGAGAACCACCTCTCGTATGCTTTGTTGCAGAATAAATCTGGGCGCTGGGTCTCGCCGACGGCGGAATCCTTTGCAGCCGCGGCCGCCGGCGCCAAATGGAACCAGGCGCCCGGATTCTACTTGGTGCTGGTCAATCAGCCGGGCGCAAAGACCTGGCCGATCAGCGGCGCCACCTTCATCCTGATGCACAAGAAGCAGACCAACCCAGCCGCGGCCCACGAGGTCTTGGCGTTTTACGATTGGGCCTACAAAAACGGCAACGCAGCCGCTTTGCAGCTCGACTACGTGCCGCTTCCCGACGGCGTAAAGGCGCTGATTCGCAAGTCCTGGCTCACCATCACCGGTCCCGACGGAAAGCCAGTCTATCACTAGCTACCTTCGGGGCGGGACGGCCCTCCAGGTTTTCCCGCCCCATGGTTTCGACTAAGGGCTCAGGATTCGAGACGCGACTGGCGAGATGGCAACAGCCGAGATCACCGCAGCTGCGATCGCCGCAGATGAAACAGCTTTGCGCCGACCCGCCTCTGCGCGAGGCTCCGGGCTAGAGCCCCTGTTTCATGCCGCTTGTTTCGCTGCGGCAACGACCCTGCTTGTGGCCCTGGGCGGTATCCTGGTGTCCCTGGCGATCGGGGGGTGGCCGGCAATCGCCAAGTTTGGCCTGGGATTTCTCACATCGGTCACCTGGGATCCGGTGCAAGACGTCTACGGCGCTGCCGGCCCGCTGGTTGGGACCCTGATCACTTCCGCCCTTGCGCTGCTCTTCGCCCTCCCCGTCGCCGGCGGGGTCGCTTTCTTCCTCGTCGAGCTTTGCCCGCCTTTGCTGCGCCGGCCGATCGGCACAGCAGTCGAGTTGCTCGCCGGCATCCCCTCGATCGTCTACGGCATGTGGGGTCTGTTCGTGTTTGCCCCGGTTTTTGCCCAGTGGGTCGAGATCCCGGTTATGGGCGCGGTTCCGCCCGGCAGCATCTGGGCCACGCTCGCCCAAGGCATTCCAAATGGCACAGGTATACTGGCCGCCTCGATCATCCTGGCGATCATGATCCTGCCATTCATGGCCGCGACCCTTCGCGAACTACTCCAAACCGTGCCCACTCAGGTTCGCGAGAGCGCTTACGGCCTGGGCGCGACCACAGGCGAAGTGGTTATGCGGGTCACGCTGCCTTACGTGCGGCGCGGCGCCATCGGCGCGGTGATGCTGGGGCTGGGCCGCGCGCTCGGCGAGACGATGGCGGTCACGTTCATCATCGGAAACTCACACGACTTTCCGCATGGTCTTTTCGACGCCGGCTCGACCATTGCTTCGACAATCGCCAACGAGTTCAACGAGGCCAGCGGCATGCAGCAATCGGCGCTCATCGCGCTTGGCCTCGTCCTGTTCCTGATCACTTTCACCGTCCTGGGCCTGGCGCGGCTGTTGTTGCGCAACCAGGCGAGGCTCTGAAATGGCGCTTTCCACCGCCCGTATTGGTCAGCGCCGTGCCGCTAACGCGGCGTTCGTGACGTTCTGCATTGGGGTCACCGCCCTAGCACTCTTCGCCCTTGCGCTGATCCTCTATTCGCTGGTCGAAAAAGGGATCGGCGGGATGAACCTCCGGGTATTCACCATGTCGACGCCCGCGCCAGGATCGCCGGGCGGCCTGCTCAACGCCATTGTCGGATCGATCATGATGTGCAGCCTGGCCATGGCCATCGCCATCCTGGTCGGCGTCATGGCCGGCACTTGGCTGTCGGAGTACGCGGGCGAGAGCCGGTACGGCAGCCTGATCCGCTACCTCAACGACGTGATGCTTTCCGCGCCGTCGATCCTGGTTGGCCTGTTCGTCTACGAGATCCTGGTGTTTCAGGTCATCCACCACTTCTCAGGCATAGCGGGCGCCGTCGCCCTCGCCCTTCTCGCCGTTCCGGTGATCACCAGGACCACCGAGGACGTGCTGAAGCTTCAGCCGACGTCCCTCCGGGAAGCGGCCATCGCATTGGGGACGCCCTTCTGGCAGGTGGTGCGAAACGTCCTCTGGAAATCCGC
>DASXGB010000031.1:0-3700 GCA_036489325.1 Caulobacteraceae bacterium | reverse complement strand
GTCGGGAACGAAATCGCGGCGGTTTTCGTAGTCGCGGCAGCGACAGGCATGCCCATCGAACAGGCGGCAGGCGACGCGAGTCGGGGTTATGATTCCCGTGTCCTCGTCTTCGTAACGAATGAGGCAACACAAGCCGCATCCGTCGCACAGGCTCT
Source organism: Caulobacteraceae bacterium (assembly GCA_036489325.1). Taxonomy (GTDB): domain Bacteria; phylum Pseudomonadota; class Alphaproteobacteria; order Caulobacterales; family Caulobacteraceae; genus Acaudatibacter. Next base: position 3,545 of record DASXGB010000031.1, on the reverse strand, counting down.
CCCATTCGGAGGCCGACATCTGCGCCAGGGTCTTGGTTCGCCAAAAGGGCTCGGCCGGCATCACGCCTTCTCCTAAACCCTGGAGCGGCCGGCTGTCAGGAACAAAGCCGAGCGAGCGTCCCGGATAGCGATCGTGGCGGACGGCGGAGCCAATCCCGCGTCGGGCTCAGGTTTTCCGGGTTGAAACGCGAATTGATCCGCTTCGAAGCCGATCGTTTCGGTCAAGTTCCAATGATCGCCATCAGCCAATGATCTTAGCAAAGGATCGCCATCCGGCGATTCATCGCAGGAGGTAAGACATGAATCTTGTCCCGTTTGGCCGTGAAAATGGTGCGCCTGCGCACCGGGATCTCGGTTTCAACACATTGCAGCGTGAGATCGATCGGGTGTTCGACAGCTTCGCGCGGAATATTCCGGTTTGGGGCGCCCATTCGACCGCCCCCCACTGGGCCTATCCCAACATCGATGTCGTCGAGTCTGATAAGGAAATCGAGATCACCTGCGAGCTGCCCGGCATGGAGGAGAGCGACGTCAATCTTTCCCTTGCCGACGGCGTTCTGACCATCAAGGGCGAGAAACAGGCGACAAAAGAGGAGAAGGGGAAATCCTACCAGCTCCTTGAGCGCACTTACGGCTCCTTCTCAAGGTCCATTCCACTGCCGACCAATCTCGAGGCGGACAGCGTCAGGGCCAGCATGGATAAGGGCCTTTTGAAGGTGAAGGTGGCCAAACCGAAGTCCGCCGCCCCTCACCAGATCGAGATCAAGCACGCTAACTAGAATCCCGCCGTCGGGTGGGCGAAAGGCGGCGCGACGGCTTCGGTCGCCGCGCCGCCCTCGTCGGTGCCGTGCTTCGCATTGAAGGAGTCGGTCGCTGGGCCGACAAGGCTCCGCGTCACAGCCAATTGATCCATTGCGCCCGCTGATGGATTGTCGCCGCCGATGGCGCCGCCCATTCTCGCGCTGCGTGACGTCGGTCTCGCCGACGGTCCGACCATGCTGTTCGAGGACGTCAACCTGGCGCTCGGGCGGGGTGAGCGCGCCTGCCTGGTCGGCCGCAACGGCGCCGGCAAGTCGACTTTGCTGCGCTTGCTTCTGGGCGAGATCGAACCCGACGCGGGCGAACGGGTCACGACGCCTGGGCTCTCCATCGCCTTGGTGGCGCAGGAGCCGATCGTCACCGGCGAAACCCTCCAGGTCTGGGCTGAGACCGGCGGGGCCGCGCCCCATCTTGCCCGAGCCGCGCTCGAATCCGTTGGCCTCGATCCTGCCGGCGCCACCGGGACACTATCGGGTGGCGAGACGCGCCGCGCTGCGCTCGCGCGCGCCTTCGCTGAAGAGCCAGACGTTCTGTTGCTCGACGAACCCACCAATCATCTCGATATCCTGGCCATCGAAGCCCTGGAGGCGCGTCTTAAGCGTCAGCGTGCGGCGCTCCTGCTGGTCAGTCACGACCGGGCGTTTCTGGAGGCAGTGAGTGAGCGCTGTTTCTGGCTGGAGCGCGGTCGGCTCCGCCGCCTCGACTCGTCGTTTTCGGATTTCGAGGCCTGGGCGGAAAAGATCCTGGCGGCGGAGGACGAAGCCCAACGTCGTTTGGCAAAGGCCGTCGAGCGCGAGGAGCGCTGGCTCGCCTTCGGCGTCACAGCGCGGCGGGCGCGCAACGAGGGTCGCCGCCGGCGGCTGGAGGCGCTGCGGGCGGACAAGGCCCAGCGCATGGCGGGCGGCCGAAGCGACGCGAAACTTGCCGTGTCTCCATCGGCAAGGTCGGGCGCCCTGGTGATTGAAGCCAAAGGGATTTCCAAGACCTTCGGTGGGCGCCGGTTGGTGGACGATTTCTCGACCCGGATTCTGCGAGGCGAGAAGGTGGCGATCCTCGGTCCCAATGGAGCGGGCAAGACGACACTGGTCAACCTGCTGCTGGGCCGTATCAACCCGGATTCCGGCGAGGTCAGGCTCGGCGCCTCCCTTGAGCTCGCCTTCGCCAGCCAGAGCCGCATCGAGCTTGCGCCTGACAAGACGCTCATGGAGATCCTTACGCCCACCGGCGGCGATCAGATCATGGTTCGCGGCCGGCCGAGGCACGTGGCCGGCTACGCCGCTGATTTCCTGTTCCGCGCCGAACAGCTTCGCCAGCCGGTGCGTAGCTTATCGGGCGGCGAGCGTGGCCGGTTGCTTTTGGCCCTGGCGCTGGCGAAGCCGTCGAACCTTCTTGTGCTCGACGAGCCGACCAACGACCTCGACATGGAGACATTGACCCTGCTCGAGGACCTGCTGGCCGACTATGAGGGGACCGTGATCCTGGTCAGCCACGATCGGGACTTTGTCGATCGCCTGGCCACCTCGACGATCGCCCTCGACGGCCGGGGCGGGGTGGTGGAGACGCCAGGTGGCTGGCGCGATTTCGTTTCGCAGAACCCCGGATTTTTCGACCCGCCGGCCGAACCCGCGGGCCCAAGGCGGGCGACTCCCGAGCGGTCAAGGCCAAAGGCTGTCAAGCTCTCCTACCGCGACCAACGTAAGTTGGAGGAATTGGAGGCCGAGATTCCGCGGCTCGCGGACAGGATCGCGGCCATCGAGAGGCTGCTCGCCGATCCGGGCCTCTACGGGCGAGACCCCAGCGCCTTCGAGCGCGCCAGCAGGGAACTTTCAGACACCCGCCACGCGCTCTCGAATGCCGAAGACACCTGGCTTGGGCTGGAAAGCCGGCGCGAAGGGCTCGCCCTTGGCGCGGGCGAAGGCGCGCCCTAACGTCCGGCGTATGAAGCTAAGCCTGATCCTGTCCTTGGCGGTGACCCTTCTGGTCGCCGCCTGTTCCCCGCAAAGGCCGTCTTCGGAAGGCAAGGCGGAGATCCGCTTCGCTACCGACTGGCGGGCCGAGGCAGAGCAGGGCGGTTATTACGAAGCCCTCGCCGAGGGCGAATATGCCAGACGTGGCCTCGACGTGACTTTCATTCCCGGCGGCCCGGGGGTGAACGTGCCCCAGCTGGTGGCGTCCGGCGCGGCCGAGATGGGGATCGGCTCCAACAGCTTCATCGTCATGAATCTCGCCGCCCAAAAGGCGCCGGTGAGGGCTGTCGCCGCGTTCATGCAGAAGGACCCCCAGGTGCTCCTCGCCCATCCGGACGCGGGCATTCATTCCATGGCCGACATGAAAGGCCATCCGATCCTGCTGTCGGACGCCTCGATCTCGGCCTTCTGGGTGTGGCTCAAAGCCAAGTACGGCTTCACCGACGACCAGGTCCGCAAGTACGCCTTCAGCAACGCCCCGTTTCTGGCCGACAAGCGCCTCGTCCAGGAAGGCTATGTCACGAGCGAGCCCTACACGATCGAGAAGCAGGGTCATCTGAAGCCGGAAGTCTTCCTGCTCGCGGACGAAGGCTACCCCGGCTACGCCAGCATGGTCATTGTCACGGACCGCGTCATCGCCTCCGATCCGAAGGCCGTGCGTGCCTTCGTCGAAGCCAGCGCCAAGGGCTGGCATGATTATCTGCACGGCGATCCAGGACCCGCCGACCGGCTGATCCTCAAGGACAACCCGGAGATGAC
>DASXGB010000022.1:0-8335 GCA_036489325.1 Caulobacteraceae bacterium | reverse complement strand
GTCGTGCAGGAAGCGGACCTGGTCCTCGCCGACGAAGTCCTTCTGCAGCTCGATCTGGTCGTAGGTGTTCTGGTCCATGAACACCAGGGCGTCGCCCTGTTCGTAGAGGTACTGGAACTCCTTCTGCTCCAGGGTCACCCGCTCGACCGTGTCGGACGAGCGGAAACGCTCATTGAGCTTGCGGCCGTCGATCAGGTTCTTCAGTTCGACCTGCGCGAACGCTCCGCCCTTGCCGGGCTTCACATGCGCGGTCTTGACCGCCACCCACAGGCCGCCGTCGTGCTGGATGACGTTGCCAGGCTTGATGGCGTTGCCATTGATCTTCATGACATCTCTTTTGGGGGGAGCGGAAATCGGCCGCGGAACCTAGTGGAGGGGACCTTAAGTGGCAACCGCGCGCGATCTCGCCTGGATGACCAGGATGTAACCGTCCTTTTCCAGCTCGACGAAGTTGGGAGGGATGGACGGCGGCGCCCGGTCAGGAACGCCATACGGTGTCCTCTGGATCAGGATGGGCAAGGGACCATGGGCGCCGGCCGGTGTCAGAATAACCGTCTGCAGGCGCGCGCCATCGCGCATCGGGATCATGACTTCCTGGTAGGTGAAGGCGGGCGCGGGGCTGGCTTGGGGCGCGGGGTTGGCCGGGGGCGATTGGGCGAGCGCGGGCGCGGCGGCCAGAGCCAGGACGGTCCAGACCAGTTCCCGCGTTGTTGCCACTTCAATCCCCCTCAACTAGGTTCCGCGGCCGATTTCGCCGCACCTTTTAAGAGATGTCATGAAGATCAACGGCAACGCCATCAAGCCCGGCAACGTCATCCAGCACGACGGCGGCCTGTGGGTGGCGGTCAAGACCGCACACGTGAAGCCCGGCAAGGGCGGCGCCTTCGCCCAGGTGGAACTGAAGAACCTGATCGACGGGCGAAAGCTCAACGAGCGATTCCGCTCCTCCGACACGGTCGAGAAGGTGACCCTGGAGCAGAAGGAGTTCCAGTATCTCTACGAGCAGGGCGAGGCACTGGTGTTCATGGACCAGAACACCTACGACCAGATCGAGCTGCAGAAGGACTTCGTCGGCGAGGACCAGGTCCGCTTCCTGCACGACGGCATGCTGGTGACTCTCGAGTTCCACGAAGAACGGCCCATCGGCATCGAATTGCCGGAGAGCGTCGTGCTTGAAGTGGTCGAGACCGAACCCACGGTTAAGGGTCAGACAGCCTCCAGCTCCTATAAGCCGGCGAAGGCGTCCAACGGCATGCGGATCATGATCCCGCCCTATATGGGCCAGGGCGAACGCATCCTCGTCTCCACCGAAACAGGCGAATACATGCGCCGGGCCGACTGACGCCCGTGACCACGCCCAGCGCGCTCGTCAAGGTGATGATCGACGCCGCCCGCAAGGCGGGCCGGGGACTGGCGCGCGACTTCGGCGAGGTCACCGAGTTGCAGGTGTCGAAAAAAGGCGCGGCGGATTACGTCTCGGCCGCCGATCTCAAGGCCGAGCAGACGCTCTACGAAGAGCTTTCCCGCGCCCGCCCCGGATACGGCTTCCTGGCCGAGGAGCGCGGCCTGGCGCCCGGCACGGACAAGACCCACACCTGGATCGTCGATCCGCTGGATGGGACGACCAATTTCCTGCACGCCATGCCGCACTTCGCCGTCAACATCGCCCTGAAGCGAGAGGGCGCCGTGGTCGCCGGTGTCACCTATAATCCGGCGACGTCGGATCTCTACTGGGCCGAGCGGGGGCGCGGCGCGTTCCTCAATGGCCGGCGCATGCGGGTCGCGGCCCGCACCCGCATGGACGAGGCGGTGTTCGCCACGGGCATACCTTTCATGGGCCACGGCCAGCACGCCCGCTTCCTCAAGGAACTGCACCAGATCGCGCAGCGCGTGTCGGGCGTGCGCCGGTTCGGCTCGGCGGCGCTTGACCTGGCCTGGGTCGCGGCCGGCCGGTTCGACGGATACTGGGAGCGCGATCTCCACGCCTGGGACCTGGCGGCGGGCCTGATTCTCGTGACCGAGGCCGGTGGCCAGGTGAGCGATGCGGATGGCGGCGACGATCCTCTGGCGACCGGCACGATCTGCGCCGCCAACCTCGATCTCCATCCCAAACTCCTCGAGCGAATCCGCCTCTCGGCCTGATGGCTTGGCGGGAACCGCCGGGGGCATTAAGTCGCGATCATGAGGGCGACACGCAGGCAGGCGCTGTCCTTGGCGACGCTCGCCATGCTGGCGCCGCGCACGGCGTTCGCCGGGCTGGCGCCACCGTCGATCTTCGCGGAATTCGGGGCGCGACCGCCGGACCTGGCCGCCTATGACCAGGCGATCGACAAGGGCGCCGACTTCCTCGTCGTTCCGATCGTGGCCGCGAAGGACGGCGCGGTCATCGTCGCGCCGGCCATCGAGCTCTCAGGCTTCACCGACGTCGCTTCGCGATCTGAGTTCGCAGACCGCCGACGCCAGGCGGTCATCGACGGCGTGTCGGTGTCCGGCTGGCTGGCCACGGACTTCACCGGGCCGGAACTGAGATCGCTGGCCACAGGCGCCGCAGGCCCGAGCCGCGGCCGCACCGCGCCGTCGCCGCCTACGCTTATGGGCCTGCAGGAGGTCATCGACATTGCCCGCGCTGGAAGCATCCGGCGTGCGCGGGTGATCGGACTTTGCCCGCGGCTCGTTCACCCGGCCTTCTTCAACGCCCAGGACATCGCCATCGAGTCCCGCCTTGCGGCGCTCATCCGTCTGGCGGGATACAATTCCGTGGCCGCCGGCATGATCGTCATGTCGAAGGAGCCGGCAGCACTGAAGTCCCTGAGCGCTCAGTCGGGCGTCCGCCGTATCCAGGAGATCGGCGCCGAGGGAGGCCCCGCCGATCCGGATTCTCCGAGGTTCCAGGCGATGATCGGACCTGACGGGCTCGGCATCGTCAGGAGCTGGGCCAGCGCCGTCGCTCCCGATGAGTCGCTCATCATCCAGCCCGGTGCAAAAGGCGCTTTCGCCGTGAGCGGCGTGGTCGCCGCCGCGCATGCGGCCGGGCTCAGGGTCTACGCGCGCGCTCCGGCGGCGCAGGCAGGCGGAAATGACCGCGCCGGGCTGACAGCCCTTTTCCTCGCCGGCGCCGATGGGGTGATGAGCGAGGACGTCGGCCAGGCCGCAAAGGCGCGCGGCGCGGCGATGGAGCGGCTTCGGCCGAACGATTGAGCTATTGGGCGGCGGCCGGCGTCGCGGTCCGCGCCTCGAGATCTTTGCGCTCCGCGACCACGGCGTCGAGCACCGCCTTGGCCTCGGTTTCCTTCTTGGTGTCGCCGTTCGCCTTGGCCCCGAGCCAAGCGTGCGCCGCTTCCATTTCGCGCTCCACCAGCAGGTGCGAGTTATCCGCCGGCGCGAAACCGGCAAGCCCAAGCGCCGCCAGGCGCTGGCGCTGCGCCGCGTCGTTCTGGCCATAGGTGAGGAGAAACTGACGCAGTTTTTCCTTGATGGCCGGATCCAGATCGCGCCGCCAGATCAGCGATGGCGACGGCAGAGTCGGGGACCGCCACAGTTCGATGAGGTTCTTGGCTTTGCCATCGTCCTGCTGCGACCGAAGGAGATTGAGGTCCACGATCGCGGCGTCCAGTTTCTGGTCGGTTACGGCGGCGACGAGACCGGACAGCGACATCGGGCGAACGCTCCGAAAGCAACGGCCCGGCCCGACGCCCCTGGAGGCGAAGAGATAGGCGTCCGCGGCGAACAGAGCCTCGTCCCGGCCCTCCGCGGCGACCCCGAGCGAAAGGGATCGGTCGCATTGCAGGACGCGGGCGAGCGTGAGGCGGCTTCGGGGACCGGTGGCGAGAACCGCGCCGCCTCCGGCCCCAGACGCGGCGGGCAGGGGCCTGGCGAAGGTCTCGGCGTCGGATCGGCGCACCGCGGCCAGCGCCGCGGCGTTCGACATGAGGGCCAGGTCGATCTTTCGCTGATGCAACGCGGCGACCAAGGCCGCGCCACTGTCGAAGAAAGAGTCCTTCACTTTCAAGCTGGTCGTGGCTTGGAGGTCCGAGACCAGCGGCGACCAAAGACTTTCTTGAGAGCTGGGAGTCGCGGCTCTCTGGATGCCAAACCGGATGTCGCCCGCCTCGCCAAGCGTCTCGTCCCCGGGTTCACGTCCACAGGCCGAGAGGACCGCGCCGCAGGCGGCGGCCAGGACGAACCGGCGGCTCAGCAAGATGTGTAGCGGCTCCTGTCACCGCGGATGGTGGGCGGCGATCCTGCCACGGCCGGTGCTTCGCGGTCCATTCCCGCTTTACATCGCGGAACAAGGTCCCTATGTGCACCCGCTCCGGCGGACCCCGTTGTCCACAGATGCGCTGCTAACGCCGGTCTGGGTTCAATCATTGGCAGGGGGCTACGTGAGTTGCACACGTACAATTCTCCCCTGGACCTGGTCCGTGAGCGGTCGCCGGAACGTCCCGTAGCGCTTGTGCGTCCGGACGCCGTGCGGGCGGCGGCGTCCTGGTTCCAGGAATTCTTCAAAGGCGAGGCGCTCTACGCGCTGAAGGCCAATCCGTCGCCCTGGGTGATCCGGGAACTCGCCGGTTGTGGCGTGGCCGGTTTCGACGTGGCCTCGATCCGCGAAGTCGAGCTGGCGAGCGAGCACGCGCCCGGCGCGCGGCTGGCGTTCATGCATCCGATCAAAAGCCGCCGAGCGATCGCAAGCGCCTACTCCGATTACGGCGTCAGGACTTTCGCCCTCGATAGCCAGGAAGAGCTCGACAAGATTCTCAGCGCCACCGGCGGAGCGAAGGACCTCACCCTGATGGTGCGGCTCGCGGTCGATGCGCCTGGCGCGGCCTACGCCCTCGGGGGAAAATTCGGCGTCGAGCCTGTCGACGCGCCCGACCTGCTGCTCGCCACGCGCCGGGCGGCCGCGGAGCGGATGGGCGTCACCTTCCATGTCGGCAGCCAGTGCATGCGGCCGACTTCGTACCAGGCGGCCATGGCCCAGGTCTCACGCGCCTTGGTGCGCGCCGGTGTCTTCGCTGATGTGGTCGATGTCGGCGGCGGCTTCCCGTCGATCTATCCGGGAATGATCCCGCCAGACCTGGCCGACTATGTCGGCGCCGTCGAGCGCGGCTTTTCCGAGATGATGGTCCACGAATCCACTGAACTGTGGTGCGAGCCCGGGCGGGCGCTCGTGGCCGAGGGCTCCTCGCTGCTGACGCACGTGGAGCTACGCAAGGGTGACGCCCTCTATCTGAATGACGGCGCCTATGGTTCGCTGTTCGACGCCGCCCACGCCAAATGGCGATTCCCGATCAAGCTCGTGCGCGCGGACGGCGAGAGCGATGCGCCGCTCAAGCCCTTCCAGCTTTATGGGCCTACCTGCGATTCACTTGATCAGATGCCGGGCCCCTTCTGGCTGCCGGGCGATGTGGGCGAAGGCGACTACGTCGAGATCGGCATGCTCGGCGCCTATGGCGTCGCCATGGCGACCCGGTTCAATGGTTTCGGCGAGCTGGAAACCGTCGAGGCGAAGGATGCGCCGATGGCCTCGATGTTCGGTCTTGCGCCGCGCTCGATCCGCTCACCCGAGCCCTCCACGGTCGTGCGACTGTCGCGCGCGCGTGGCAAAAGGCGGCGGCGGCGGTAGTCCGCCCACCCAACCACGAGAATGTCCATGACCGCCTCGAACACCAAGGCCGAACTGCTGTCCAAAACGGTCGAGCACGTCGACATCACCGCCTTCGACGCGCGCCCTGTGATCGACGCCATGCGACAGATGAGCTTCACCTCGCGCGACACGGCCCGCGCGGCCGACATCCTCAGCATGGCGCTTGAGGACAAGGATTGCTCGGTGTGGATCACGCTTGCCGGCTCGACCAGCGCAGGCGGCTGCATGCACGTCTGGCGCGACATGCTGAAATTCGGGATGGCCGACGTGGTCGTTGCGACCGGCGCCTCGATCATCGACATGGACTTCTTCGAGGCCCTGGGCTTTCGCCACTATCAGGCGGATTCGGCGGTCGACGACCGCGATCTGCGGGCCCTCTACATCGATCGGATCTACGACACCTACATCGACGAGGAGGAACTGCAGGCCTGCGACATGGCGATCAAGGAGATCGCCGACGGCCTCGAGCCGCGTCCCTATTCGTCGCGCGAGTTCATCCGCGAAATCGGTCGCTGGCTGGCCTCCGGACACGCGCGCAAGCCTGGCAGCCTGATCCAGGCCGCATTCGAGGAAGACTGCCCGATATTCTGTCCGGCGTTCACGGACAGCTCGGCCGGTTTCGGCCTCGTCAAGCATCAGGCCGAGCGGATCAAGGCGGGGCGAGCCTACCTGACCATCGATTCGGTGGCGGACTTCCGCGAGCTCACCGACGTGAAGATCGCGGCCGGAACCACCGGATTGTTCATGGTTGGCGGCGGCGTCCCCAAGAACTTCGCCCAGGACACCGTAGTCTGCGCCGAAATCCTCGGTGTGGAGGCGGACATGCACAAGTATGCCGTGCAGATCACCGTCGCCGACGTGCGCGACGGCGCCTGCTCATCGTCCACGCTCAAGGAAGCCTGCTCGTGGGGCAAGGTGGACGTCACCTGGGAGCAGATGGTGTTCGCTGAAGCGACGACCGTGGTCCCGCTGATCGTCTCCGACGCCTGGCACCGCGAGCCCTGGAAACAACGCGAGAAACGCCGCTGGGCGAAACTATTCGGCCAAGGATGATTCCGTCATCTTCGCCGGCGAGGCCGTGGTCGCCCTGCCGGAGAGGCCGCTCTTGATTTCTCAGACCTTGCGAATCGCTGCCCTGAGCCTGGCCCTCGTCGTCGGTTCGGCGGCCGCTCCGAATCCTGCCGGATATCTCTCGGGACGAGAGCCTGACACGCTGGCGGCCATTCCTCGGCCACCGAACCCCGGCTCCCCGCGGGATCAGGCCGACCGCGCCATCTTCCGCCAGACGCGCAGTCTCGAAGGCGGGCCGCGCTGGTCTCTCGCCCGATCCGACGCCGACCTCACCAAACTACTATCGGACTTCGATTGCGCGCTTGGCGTTTCCCTGACAGCCCAGGACGCCCCGCGGCTGATGGCGCTGATCGTCAAGGCGGCGCCGGATATCTCGGCCGCCTACAATGTCCCCAAGGACGCCTACAAAAAGCTCCGGCCGTTCACCCGCGACGCCGGCGACATCTGCGTTCCAAGATCGAGCGGTTTCGCACATAGCTATGACTATCCCTCAGGGCACGCCACCTGGGCGTGGGCCGTCGGTCTGATCCTCGCCCGCGCCGCGCCAGACCGGGCCGCCGAGATCCTCGGCCGCGCCCGGGCGTTCGGCGAAAGCCGTGTCGTCTGCGGCGTGCACAACGCCAGCGCGGTCGAGGCCGGACGCGTGGCAGCGGACACGGTCGTCTCAGCCCTGGCCGGCGATGCAGCGTTCCGCGCTGATCTGGCGGCGGCGAGGTCGGAGATCTCCGCCCTCCGGGCCGCAGGCCGGCGGCCCGACCCGAACCGCTGCCAGAAGGAAGCTGCCCTGACCGCGCGGACTCCCTGGTGACGTCCGGCGATCGACGGCCTAGTCGGCCGCCAGCGCTCTAGCCAGGCGCTCGGTCGCAAGCTCCGGCCGCTCCATCGGCAGGAAGTGACTCCCCCCAGTAACGATCTCGAGCGTGATCTGGCCGCTCGCCGTCAGGGCCCCCTCCTGGCCCTCAGTGCGGCAAGTCGAGCCATGCTCGGCCTTGAGGATTTCAATCGGGCAGCGCGACGCCGCGAAGTCGCTCCAGGGATCATTGGCCTGGGCAAGATAGGTCGAGGCTTCCCACGCCGGCTCGCAAGCCAGGCGAACGTGACCGTTCGGAAGGTCATGAAACCCGTCAGCCACGTAGTCGGCCAACATGTCATCCGGCCAGCCGGCAAACGCGCTTCGGCGGCGGTAGGCCTCGAAAGCCGCGGCGCGGCTGGTGAACTCGGCTCGGCGCCGGCGCGCGCCTTCGATCAGGGGCGAGTGCGGTGTCCCGCCACATCGCACGCCGTCGATCATGCCATGGGACAGGATCACCGGATCGAGGAGAAGCATGTGTCGAATCCGTTCGGGCGCGCGCGCCGCCGCGCCCAGGCACGATGCGCCGCCCATGGAGTGGCCTGCCAGCACAGCAGACTGAACTTCCAAGACCGTCAGGAGGGCCAGGAGATCGTCGCGGAAGTCGTCCCACCCGGTTCGGTTCTCGATGGGCGTGGGCAGGGTGGTCGATCCATGACCACGCTGATCGATCGCCAGGATCCGGTAGCGCTCCGCCAGCGGCGTCAGGATTCGCCGATACGTGTGGGCGTTGAAGCCGTTGGCATGCAGGAAGAGAAGGTCGGGGGATC
>DASXGB010000019.1:0-7041 GCA_036489325.1 Caulobacteraceae bacterium | reverse complement strand
GAACGCCTCCGGCTCCGGCGGACAAGTTCTGCACGCAAATGCCGCCCGAGACCGTGGACAAGGCGAAGGCGATCGACGGCAAGGGCAAGACTCCGCTGAGCGAAGCCGAAAAGAAGGACCTGGCGTGGATCCTCTCCACGGGCGTGCACGAAATGGAGCATGCGGCCTTCGACAAGGTGCAGAACGATCCAGGCGCCCGGACGATCGGGCCGGAGGGTGGTTGCACCCTGGATACGCCGGCCGGCGTCTCGACCGTCGAGGGCATGCTCACCGAGATCGCTGCCGAAACCGCGGAATTCTCTGTCTATTTCCAGAACTTGGCCGGCGAAAAGGCGCACACCAAATCGCTGCTCAATGAGGAGCGCATGATCGGCTACAAGGGTGACGAAAGCATCCTCGGCGCGATCAAGAAGCTCCGCTGCGCCTGCTCCTGTACGGCCGTGGATAGTTTCGTCGTCCAGACCGTCAACCCGATCATATCCGCGTGGCCCGAGCCTCAGAAGCTCGCCTACCTGCAGGCCATGACCCGGATCCTGCCGAGCTATTGGCCGAAGTCGCTGCAGCGCAAGGAGTGACGTCGCCTCGCCCCGCAGGAATGCATGAGCGGAAGGCGGCCGAAATCCGGCCGGCAAAGTTGCGTCGGCGTCCGCGGAATCTCCGACCGACTTCCGTCCGGAGGCCCGGAGAACGAACCTCGCCGCCGCGCGTTTGAACCCCGGCGAAGCTTGACGCGGAGGACCGATGACCAGTCCGAGATGGGAACATGGGGGCGAGCGCGGCTACAACACCGCCGCCATCACCCTGCACTGGCTGATCGCCTTGGCGATCATCATCCAGGTCTTCCTCGGCTGGTGGATGAACGAGTGGGCGCCCGATCATTCGCCCATCCAGGCGCAGATCAAGACGGTCCACATCTCGCTCGGCATCACCATCTTCCTGCTGGTGCTGCTGCGGATCGCCATCCGGCTGATCTGGCGGCCGCCGCCGTTGCCGGCCACGACGCCGGGCTGGGCCAAGGCGGGGGCCATGGCCTCGCACACCGTCTTCTATTTCCTGATGGTGCTGCTGCCCCTTTCGGGCTGGACAATCGTCTCGCTAGGCGGCCACCCAATCCATTTCTGGGGCCTGCCCTGGCCGCAGTTGCCGGGCGTCCACGCCGTCTTCGGCCAGCATCCGTCGAAGGCGACGCGCGAGGCTGTGGCCCACACTCACGTGTTCATTCTGATCTGGATCCTCGTGATCAACCTGGCCCTGCACATCCTCGGAGCGCTGTGGCATCAGTTGGCCGGCCCGAAGGTATTCTGGCGGATGCTGCCGGGCGGAGCCCGCTGAACGTGCCATTGGTGAAGTATCGGCTGCATGGCGATCGTCCGCCGCCTCAGCCTGTGAACCTGCCCGTGCCCGGCTGGGGCGGCGACGCCCAGCCCAGGGTCGACGGCAGCCATGAACAACCGTGGCACTGCACGCCGTTCTCAGAGAGCGCCAAATACGGCGTCGAGCTTCTCTATCCCTTCGACCAGGAACTGAGGGTCACCCGCTTCCGCGGCAAGGTGAGGCTTGACGCCGATTGGGGCCCGGACCCGGGCGACGGCCTGATGTGGCCGCCGTTTCGCACCTTCGGAGAAGACTTTTATTCCTATCAGCTTTCGCTCGACCTCGAGGTCCCGCCTGGCTGGGCGGTCCGCACCGAACCTCACCCGCGCTACTATACCGACGCCAGCAACGAGACGCCGCTGGCGGTGCCGGCGCTGATCCGCAGCGAGTGGTGGCCGATGATGTTCTTCTGCATCTTCAAGGCCCCGCCAAAAGGGGTGACCCACGTCTTCCGCAAGGATGAGCCGTTCATCAGCCTGATCGTCCTGCCGGCCGAACCGGGCCTGGACCTTCAGCCGATGACCGAGGAAGAGGCGGCCGAACGTGAGATGCGCGCCCGGCGCATCGCCGCCAATCGCGACGCCCTGGCCGAAGGCACCCGCTGGCTATCGACAACCAACACGGTCTTCGACGGAACCTACCGGCACATGTTCCGCGCGGCCAAGGCGCGGGACCGCGGGGCGTAAACTCGCACTACCGGCGCCGTCGCGCGGTGATCAAACTCACATCGTCATCCCGCACGAAGCGCAGCCGAGATGCGGCGCGCGCCGAGAGGCGCCTTCCAGCCTGGCGGAACGCGCCCTTGGCCCGACCTGGCGTGCCGCCGCTTCAGTAGTGCGGCGGATAGGAGTTGTGATGGTGGTGATGGTGATGCGGACGCAGCACCCAGGCGCCATTCAGGTAGACGTAGCCGTGCGAACTGTACCACTGCCGATTGTGATGATGATGATGGTGATGGTGCTGCTGCTGATAGTACTGCGCCTGGATCAGGCGCGGCACCGGCGCCGCCTCTTCCTGCATGTCGGCGATCTCCAAGCGCTCGACCGCGTTGGGGATCGGCTGCAGCAGATCGGCGTAACTTGACGCGGCCGGCACGGCGGGCTCGGCGGGCGCCTGAGCGGGCTGGGCCAGAGCCGGCCCGGCGGTCAGGGCCGCGGCCGCGCCCATCAACATGGCGGTCTTGCGATTCATGAAAGTGTCTCCCTTGGAGGCGTCTTGAAGCGTCCCGAGTTCTGCTAACGCTCCGGACTGGGTTTCGATCCGGCCCTCGCGAGCCCAAACCTGCGCCAACCGACATGAACCGACGATGACGGGGCGCATTCCTGCCGCGCGTTCGGCTTATGATCGGGTCATGTCCGCGTCCGATCCCTTCAATCTCTTCCGCTTCGTCGCCGCCCAGGAGGGCGTCATCGAAAGCGCCCTGGCCGAGCTGGGCGCGGGCCGCAAGCGCAGCCACTGGATGTGGTTCGTATTTCCGCAGCTCACGGCCCTTGGCCAATCGGGAACGGCGAAATTCTATGGGGTGAGCTCGCTGGCGGAGGCGCAAGCCTATCTCGAGCATGCGCTCCTGGGCCCAAGGCTCGGGCAGGCGACGGCCGCGGCGACGGGCTCGTCAGCGGCCACGGCGCACGATCTTTTCGGATCACCGGACGACCTGAAATTCCGCTCGTCCATGACCCTCTTCGCCAGGGTCCAGCCGGACGGTCCCTGGGTCGCGGCGCTCGCCCGCTTCGGCCTCGATCCCGACCAGGCGACGCTGGAGCTGCTGAAGGAAACGCCTCCCGGATAGGAGCGTTACGGCCTTATCCCGGTAGCCAGACGTCCGGTTCGACGAGACGGAAGCCCGGCGTCTCGGCCACGCACTGGCGCAGCAGGAAGGCGTGTCCGGAGCCATAGAAGACCACGATCCGGTCCCCGGGCTTCGAAAGCTGCAGCAGGTTGGCGCAGATCATGAAGTTGCGGTGGTACCAGGCAGTCAGAAGATCCGCGCCTGGCTGGGTGGCGCCCTCACCCATGAACAGGGTCGTGCGGTAAAAGTCGTTGTCGGACGCGAGCAGCGCCGGCTGGTTCATGTGGCGCAACAGGGCGCCGACGCTCTTCTCCTTGAGGATGCGAGACTCGACGGCCAGGCGCTGATCGACAAGCATGCCCTGCCGGTCGAGGAGCGCGCTCTTGCCGTGGGCGGTGGCCCAAGCCTGGACCGGTTCGAAGGGAAAGTCGCCCTCCACATCGATGCCATAGACGGTGTCGAGCCCGGCGGTCCTAGCCAGGCGAAAGCCCAGCTGAATCACCTCGTTGCGTGAGGGCGGCAGAGTCCCGGCGCGATACTTGGCCCAACGCTGGGCGGCGTCGGCGGCGTCGTCCTCGACGGCCACTTTGGTCGGCCGGAAACGGGCGAGCGCACCGGTGACGGCGGCGATCTCAGCCTGGCGGCGGGGCGCCAGAACATCGTCGACCTGGAGGTTGTGGAGATCGCGCCCCGGATTGGCCATGTGGAAGCCGCCGACGATCATCACCTCGACCGGCGCGGGACCTGGATGCGGCTCGACGTTCACGGCGGCCAGGACAGCGGCCGGCGCGAGGGCAAGCACGAAGAGTGCCAGGATGAATCGCAAGATCGGGCCTCCCCCTTGACTTCGAAGCGCCGAGGCTAGGCCTGCCGCCCGCGCGCCTCCAGTTAAGGTGTCGTAACCCCTGCGTCTCTCTCGACTGGGCTTCGGGCGGGATGACCTGCTCTATTGTCCGTCTTCTCCGCCAGGCGGCGCCCAAGTGCGTCGGCGAGCGGGCCGACGGGAAACAGCAGCAGCAGGACGAGGAGCGCCCGTTCCGGCCATACCTGGCCCACGGCCGCGGTGAGCAGGAAGACCAGCGTCACCCCGCCCATGTTGACGAAGCGCCGGACGGTGCCGCCGACGGTTTGGCCGGGCAGGAGCAGGGCCGGCTTCCGTGCATGCCAGGTGAGATACACCATCAGCAGGCCCACGACGGCGAGCGAGAGTCCGTAGAAGGCGACCGTCGCAGCGGAGGCCTTGAGCTCAGCAAGGACCATGGTCGGGAACGGCAGGAAGACCACCGCCGCCAGGAAGAGGAGATTGGACCTCAGCACCCGGTTGTCGTAGCCGCCGACCCCCTCGAACAGGGAATGGTGGGCGAGCCAGAAACGGCCGATGACATAGAAGCTGATGACGAAGCCCATGATCTGCGGCCACGCCTCGCGCAGATCGAGAGCTGTGGCGCCGGGCGGCAGGCGCACGTCGAGGATCAACAGGGTGATGGCGATGGCGAACACCGCGTCGCTGAAGAACAGCAGGCGCTGAAAGCCGTGATGGCGGCTGAACTCGTCCATGGCGGGCGATGGTCAGGCTTCCCGGGCTCGATGTCCACACTTGACAAAGTGCAGGCCAGATAGCATAATGCAACCAAGGTGCCGTCTCGACGGCCTGGTCTTTGACATCGTTCAAGCACGATCCGCTGGCCGCGAAGAGCGGACCGCCGCGCATGGACGGCCTGTCAAGGTCGCTGGACACCATTCTTTATGGGGAGATCACCATGTTTATGGTCTTTAATGGTGGCCGCCGAAGGCCCGTCAGCCCATCCGTATTTACGGAGAAAACGCCCGATCATACGGCGTGTTTCGGTGGCGGCCCGGGGCCGGCCCCGTTCCACCTTGGCGTCTAGTGATTTCAAATACGGTGAGCGGACCTGCGGGGCGACCCGCTTTTACGGCGAAACGCCCCGATCTTACGGTGTTTTACGGTGGCGCATTTTACGGTGGCGCATTTTCGCGCTCCGCCGGCGATCTTGGCACGCCCCTCAAAACAACGAACGTCATGGCCGGGCTTGTCCCGGCCACCCAAGATCGCCGACCGGCGTGTGGCCATGCCGGGCATGGCCACCCAGGGGGTCGCGCCCAATGGATCGGCGGGACGTCGCCCGCCGATGACGGTTTTGTGGTTGGGACGGAAATGCTCAACTCGCTGGTTGCGCCGTGTCGCGAGTTGTTCGGACCGCCAACTTGCCGACCCACCGCACATTGGGCCAGCCGTGTCCTGACCGTGACTATGGCCGGGATTTTGCCCGCCCAGCCGCCCGGTGTAGGCTCGCCGCCGGGACTCAAGGGGAGGCGGCGCCATGCGCATCGTGATCGCGGGGATCCTCGGCGGGATCGCCATGTTCGTCTGGGCGAACATCGCCCATATCGCCACGCCGCTAGCCACCATCGGCCTCACGCCGCTGCCGAACGATGCGGTCGTCGTCCAATTGCGCCAGCAGCTCGGCGACAAGACCGCGCTCTACTTCTTCCCCTACGCCGCCGGGACCGACTCCAAGTCGATGGCCGTGCAGGAGGCCAGGCTGAGGACTGAGCCCTCCGGCCTCCTGGCCTACCAGGGGCCTGGGCAGGGCTCCTTTCCCCGCCAGATGATCGTAGAGTTCACCCTGGAAGTGGTCGAAGCGATCCTGGTCGGCGTCGTCCTGATGGGAACGGCCGGTTTCGTCCCGCGCATGGGCCTGGCGCTCGCCGTGGGGCTCGTGGCCGCGATCTCCACGAACTTCTCCTACTGGAACTGGTACGGCTTCAGCACCGGCTACACTCTCGCCACCGGTTTCACCGAACTCGTCAAGTATCTGGTGGCCGGGGCGGTCGTCGCCTGGTGGCTGGGCCGCAATGACCGGATGGCCCGGGCCCTCTCCGACGCCCGCCTTAGCGGCCATTAGCCCTCACCCGCAGGGAGGCTGAAAGCCCTCCTCCGAATCGTTGGCGGAGGGGGAAGGGATGGTCACACGGCGGCGCCGTGTGAGGGCTTGCGTGCGGCGACCGCACACCCTGCGGGGAACCCGGATATCAACACCTTGTTAACGAAAAAAATCTGTCACGGGAGCCCGGCGCCCGTTGACGCTCTGTCAACCTTGTGACCCCATATGTAGGGCGTTCGGGCGTGGGGCCCACTATATATAGCCGTAGAAGTGAGCCTTGCGACTCACCCTCGGCGGGGCGACAACAGGGTCGGGGGAGAGGTCATGGGCGTGAGACGCGCAGTCAAGACAGTTGTCGGTGAACCGTCGGTGGCCAAGGCCCACGAGCTCAAGGCCAAGCCGCGCCTGCAGCTGGTCAGGAAGGTCGAGATCGACCGTTCGCGCGACGCCCTTCTGACGGATTTCGGCCGCACCACGCTCGAGGATCGTTACTTGCTAGCCGGCGAATCCTACCAGGATATGTTCGCCCGCGTCGCCACGGCCTTCGCCGACGACGCCGACCACGCCCAGCGGATCTACGATTACATCTCCAAGCTTTGGTTCATGCCGGCGACGCCGGTGCTCAGCAACGGCGGGGCCAACCGCGGCCTGCCGATCTCCTGCTTCCTCAACGATGTCTCGGACTCGCTGGACGGCATTGTCGGCACCTGGAACGAGAATGTCTGGCTGGCCTCCAATGGCGGCGGCATCGGCACCTATTGGGGTAAGGTCCGCTCCATCGGCGAGAAGGTGAAGACCGGCAAGACCAGCGGCATTATCCCCTTCATCCATGTGATGGACGGCCTGACCCTGGCGATTTCCCAAGGCTCCCTGCGCCGCGGCTCGGCGGCGGTGTACCTGGATATCACCCATCCGGAGATCGAGGAGTTCCTGGAGATCCGCAAGGCCTCGGGCGACTTCAACCGCAAGGGC
>DASXGB010000296.1:0-9539 GCA_036489325.1 Caulobacteraceae bacterium | reverse complement strand
CCGCCTCGGGGTGAAGAAGTACGGCGGCGAAGCGGTCGACGCCGGCAACATCCTCGTGCGCCAGCGCGGCACCAAGTTCTGGCCGGGCGAGAACGTCGGCATGGGCAAGGACCATACCCTCTTCGCCAAGGCGGCCGGCGCGGTGAAGTTCGTCACCAAGCGCAATGACCGAACCTACGTCGGGGTAGCCGCCAAGGCCGAGGCCGACTAGACGATCCGAGACTTTTCCCGGATCGCGTCACGAAAAAGCGATCCGGACGAGCCATAAGGAGCGGGGCGTCCGGAACCGGACCTTCCGCTCCAGTTATATTCAGGGCTCGGATGATGACCAAGGACCACGACTCCAAACCGCGGCTCGAGACCGAGCGGCTGACGCTGCGCCCGCTGGCGGCCGAGGACGCGGCGCCGATGGCGACCCTTGCCGACGACATCGGTGTGGCCCGGATGACGACGGCCATCCCCCATCCCTACGAGCGGGACATGGCCGAGGGCTTCATCGAGCGCATGTCGCAGACCGACCCGCGCCGGGAGGTGACCTTCGCCGTCCAGGCGCTCGAGGGCGATTTCATGGGCGTGCTCGGCATCCATCCCAGGGACGGATTCGCCGCCGAGCTCGGCTACTGGATCGGCCGGCCGTACTGGGGCCAGGGCTACATGACCGAGGCGGTGAGCGCGGCGCTCGCCTGGGCCGGCGGACCTTGGGGCCGGCGAGCGCTGGTCAGCGGCCACTTCGCCGACAACGAGGCCAGCGGCCGGGTGCTCACCAAGAGCTGCTTCCTCTACACCGGCGAGGTGGAGCCGAGGTTCTCTCTCGCCCGCGGCGAGGAGGCCGAAACGCGGATGATGGTCTGGCTGGCTTAGATCCACGGGCGCGGCCGCCTTGCCCGGAAGGCGGCGGCCCGGCGCCCTGGTTGACCCTCCTCGGCGCAAGCGCCTCCTCGGGGTCCGCCTCTCCCTGAGGGAGAGGTCGAGACGCGATCGCCAGATCGCGCCCGGGTGAGGGCTTACGGCGCCGGGTCGGTATTGATGCGCAGTCACGCCCGCTACAGGAAAACTCCGCTCTTCCTGGACGAGCCGTGTGTAGCGGCGAGATCCAGGACCCAGGTTTTTTATCGTAAGGCTCGTGGCTGAAGAAAAAGCCTGGGTCCTTGATGGCCTCGCTACTCGCTCGGCCTCAAGGATGAGCGGAGTTGTTGGGTTCCGGCGTCCTGCGAACTAAGAATCAGTTGGCCAGACGAAGATCGCTTCGTCGTCATCCTCGCGCATGCCGCCGCAGGCTTCATAGAGGCCCATGGCAGCCGCGTTCGAGGTGTTGGTGGGGACCCACATCTCGTACCAGCCGCGCGCCAGGCAGAGCGCCCTCAGCGCCGCGATCATCGCCCGCGCCGCGCCCTGGCGGCGGCGGCCCTCGATGGTGTCGACCGAATAGATCAGCAAGCCCGTGCGGGTGAGCTGCGGCAGGACGTGGCCATAGGTGAGGCCCACCGGGGTCTCGCCGTCGAGCGCCACCACGGCGACGAAGCACGGGTCGTTGAGCAGTGCCTGAGCCCGCGCGGGTGAGGGGACCTCATCCTCGTCGACGACCCGGCTGGTGGCGATGAGCAGCGCCTCGTCGCCGGGCGAAAGCACGCGGGCATGCATGGCCGTGCTTTAACCTCTCCCGGCGGGAGAGGTCGAGCGCGCCGAAGCCGGGCAGGGTGATGGGTTACGGCGCCAAAGATAGTGATCCGCAGATGGTCACAGATGATCTCAGAAGGGCCCGATATTCTCCGCTCATCCCGGACGCCGAGCGGGAGCGAGGCGAGCCGGGACCCAGGCTTTTTGTCGTTGCGCCTGCAGAGTCCGAAAAACCTGGGTCCCCGCTTCCGCGGGGATGAGCGGCTGGGAGGGAACCGGATCCGCTCTTAGAGTCCCCGCCGCGCACTTCGGGGCTGACAAGGCCCAACGGAGCGCCTATATAGCCGCTCACATCGTCCGTAGCGCTGGATGGCGTTAACGAGCGGCGGCCCTCAAGAAGGCCTGCCGCTTTTTTCTTGCCCGCCCGCGCCCGAGCTCAAAAGGCTGACCCTGGTTGCGCGGCAAGACCGCCGAAGATCTGAAGCTCCTCGACCTCGTCGACCCCGTCGCCGAGGCCGCCGGCTATGCGATCGTCCGCCTGCGCCTGATGGGCGGCGACACGGTGCGCCGCCTGCAGATCATGGCCGAGCGGCCCGACGGGACCATGCCGATTGACGACTGCGCCCGGCTCGCCAGGGCGATCTCCGACGTGCTCGACGACGCCGACCCGGTCCGCGGCGCCTTCACGCTGGAAGTGTCGAGCCCGGGCCTCGACCGGCCGCTCACCCGTCTCGAGGACTTCGCCGCCTACGAAGGCCATCAGGCCAAGCTCGAACTCGACCGCCTGGCCGAGGGCCGCAAGCGCTTCAAGGGCGAACTGGCCGGCATCGAGGGCGACCATGTGGCCATCAACCTCGAGGGCGAGGAAGAGACCGCCCTCCTGCCCTTCGCCTGGATCACCGACGCCCGCCTGGTCGTCGACGAGGCGATGATGAAACGCGGCGCCGAGGCCCGCGCTGCGCGCCTCGCCCAGGGCTCTGACAAGCCCGCCGCCCACACGCCCGACACCCATTCTCAAAGCCCAATCCCTGAGGGACTGAACCGACCATGACCACCACCGGCATTTCCGCCAACCGCCTCGAGCTTCTGCAGATCGCCGACGCCGTCGCGCGCGAGAAGTCGATCGAGAAGGAGATCGTCATCGAGGCGATCGAGGAGGCGATCCAGAAGGCCGCCCGCTCGCGCTATGGCGCCGAGCACGACATCCGCGTGCAGATCGACACCAAGACCGGGGAGACGGCCATCACCCGCGTCGTCACCGTGGTCCCCGATGACATCGAGCCGGAGATCGACGAGGAGACCGGCCTCGAAAAGCCGCTCAACGAATACGCCAACAAGCGGCTGACCGACGCCCTGCGCGACGACAAGACCGCCTTCGTCGGCAAGACCTATACCGAGGAGCTGCCGCCTTTCGAGTTCGGCCGGGTGCAGACCCAGATGGCCCGCCAGGTGGTCACCGGCAAGGTCCGCGAGGCCGAGCGCGAGCGTCAGTTCGAGGAGTTCAAGGACCGCGTCGGCGAGATCGTCAACGGCGTCGCCAAGCGCATCGAATACGGCAACGTCATCGTCGATCTCGGCCGCGGCGAGGGCATCATGCGCCGCGACCAGTCGATCCCGCGCGAGGCCTTCCAGATCGGCGACCGCGTGCGCAGCTACATCTATGACGTGCGCCGCGAGACCAAGGGGCCGCAGATCATGCTCTCGCGCGCCCACGGCGGCTTCATGGCCAAGCTGTTCGCCCAGGAGGTGCCCGAGGTTTACGACGGCGTCATCGAGATCCGCGCCGTGGCCCGCGACCCCGGCAGCCGGGCGAAGATGGCGGTTATCTCCAACGATTCCTCGATCGACCCGGTGGGCGCGTGCGTCGGCATGCGCGGCTCGCGCGTGCAGGCGGTCGTTGCCGAGCTGCAGGGCGAGAAGATCGACATCATCCAGTGGAACCCGGACGAGGCCACGTTCCTGGTCAACGCCCTGGCCCCGGCGGAAGTCACCAAGGTGGTGATGGACGAGGAGGATGAGCGGGTCGAGGTGGTGGTGCCGGACGAGCAGCTGTCCCTGGCCATCGGCCGTCGCGGCCAGAATGTCCGCCTCGCCAGCCAGCTGACCGGCTGGCAGATCGACATCATGACCGAGAGCCAGGAGAGCGAGCGCCGCCAGCGCGAGTTCGCCGAGCGCACGGCCCTGTTCCAGGAGGCGCTGGACGTCGACGAGGTGATCGCCCAGCTGCTGGTCACCGAGGGCTTCGCCTCGGTCGAGGACGTGGCCTATGTCGAGCTCGACGAGGTCGCCGCCATCGAGGGCTTCGATGAGGACACCGCCGAGGAGATCCAGGCCCGCGCCCGCGACTACCTAGACCGCGAGGCCGCCGAATACGACGCCCGCCGCAAGGAACTGGGCGTCGAAGACGCCGTGGTCGGGGTCGAGGGCGTGACGGGGCCCATCGCCGTGGCCCTTGGCGAAGGCGATGTGAAGACCCTCGAGGACTTCGCCGGCCTGGTGCCGGACGATCTGCGCGGCTGGTACGAGGTCAAGGGCGGCGAGCGCGTGCGCGAGGCCGGCATCCTGGAAAGCTTCGAACTGTCCCCCGAGGACGCCGAGGCTCTGATCATGCGCGCCCGCGTCGCCATCGGCTGGATTGAGCCGGAGGCGATCGCCGAACCGGAAGCCGAGCCGGAGACCGAGGACGCGGAAGCGTCCGAGGACGCTGCGCCGGAGTTCGCTGATGGCGGGCAAACGGAGTAGCTCTGCCGCGGCGGACCGCCGGCGGCGCGACATCTCGACTGGCCAGGCCCGGGGCGAGGAGGGCCTGATCCGCTTTGTCACCGGCCCGGACGGGCAGGTTGTGCCCGATCTTGGCCGCAAGCTCCCCGGCCGCGGCCTTTGGGTGGCGGCCGACCGCGCCGCGGTCGAGACGGCGGCCAAGAAGGGCCTCTTCGCCCGCGCCGCCAAGGCAAAGATCGCCGCCACGGCAGGGCTTGCCGATGAGGTGGAGCGCCTTATGTGTGCTCGCCTGCTGGCGGGCCTCGGCCTGGCGCGCAAGGCGGGCGATCTCGTCACCGGCTTCGAGAAGGTTCTGTCCGCGATCAATGCCGGCCGGGTCGCCGTCCTCATTGAGGCCGCCGACGGCGCGGCCGACGGGCGGCGCAAGCTCCTCGCCGCCGCCCGTCGCCAGGCCACGCAGCCGTTGCTGGCGGGAATGTTTACGGCAGCGGAATTGGGTTTGGCCTTGGGCGAAGAGAATGTGATACACAGCGCCTTCCTTGCCGGGCGCGGCGCCGATCGCTGGACAGCGGATGTCCGGCGGCTCGCGGGCTTCCGCCCACTCCTTCCCGAGGGTTGGCGCGAGGATTCCCGAGACGGCCAGTCGCTCCTCGGGGGAGAAGCGGCCTTGGCCGCTCGGGACGATATGGAACGATCTGGTCCGGCCTTGGCCGGGCCCGCGGATGATGTTTGAACGAGAGCGCATGACGGACGAGAACGACAGCGGCCGACCGACCCCCGCGCCTGGCGCCCCAGGCGGCAGGACGCCGCTCACCCTGAAGCCCCGGCTCGGCGGCTCGGTCAGCGCCGGGATGGTCAAACAGAGCTTCTCCCACGGCCGGTCGAAGACCGTCGTTGTCGAGACGAAGCGTCGGCGCGTCGACGCGGGCGGCGCGCCCGCCGCCGTGGCCGAGCGCCGCGGCGTCTTCGAGGTGCGCGGCCTCGCGCCGGCGCGTCCGGTCCCGGCCCAGCCGGCGGCGCCGGCTCAGCCGGCCGGTCAGACGGCCGGCCGCGGCCTGTCCGAGGATGAACGCCTCAAGCGCCAGCGGGTCATCGAAGAGGCCCGCAAGGCCCAGGAGCGCAGCGCCGCCGAACGCGCCGAGCGCCCGATCGAACCTCCGCCGCCTCCCGAGGCGCCGGTCGCCGAAATCCAGGACGTCGCCGCCGAGGCCGCCCCCGCCGCTGTTGCGGAAGCGCCAGCCGCCCCAGAAGCCCTAGCCCCAGCGCCGGCTCCAGAGCCGGCCCCAGAGCCGACCCAGGAGCCGACCCCGGTCGCGGCCGAGCCGGTCCGCAGGGCGCCCGAGGCGCCGCGCCCAGCCGCCGCAACGGCCCGTCCCAACGCGTCTGGCCAGACCCGCACCTATGAGCCGAGCCGCGATCGCCGCGACGATCGGCCGTCCACCACCACCTATCGCCCCGATCGGTCTGGGGTCGCCTTCAACCAGCGGGTCGCCCGCCCGGACGGCGAGGGTCAAAGGCCGCGCGAGGATCGTCCCCGCGATAACGGCTCCCCGCGGCCCGCCCGGCCCGGCGAGACCGTCCGCTTCTCGGCCAATGCGGCCAGGCCCGCCGCCCGCGACGGCGCAAGGCCGGCGGGTCCCCGCGGCCCGCGTCCGGCAGCGGCGCCCGCCGAGCCGGAATTCCAGCGCGCGGCCCGCCAGACGCCGCGCCCGGGCAGCCTGAACCTCGACCGACGTCCTGACTTCGACGAAGACGAGGGCAAGAAGGCCAACAAGACCGGCGCCGGCAAAGCCGTGTCCCGCACGCGGGGCGAGCCCAAGCGCCGCGAAGGGCGCCTCACCATCCAGGCGGTGGCTGGCGACGACGAGGGCGCCATCGAGCGGATGCGTTCCCTGGCCTCGGTCCGCCGCGCCCGCGAGCGTGAGCGCGAGAAGCGCCGCGGCGGGGCCCAGGAGGCCGTCCGCGCCGCCCGCGAGGTGGTCATCCCCGATGTCATCACTGTGCAGGAACTGGCCGGCCGCATGGCCGTCCGCGTGGTCGAGATCATCAAGTTCCTGTCCCGCGAGGGCATGTTGCTGAAGGCGACGGACGTCATCGAGTCCGACACCGCCGAACTAGTGGCCACCGAATTCGGCCACACCGTTCGCCGCGTTTCCGAGAGCGACGTGGAAAGCGGCTTCCTCGCCGACCACGACATCGACGACCACCTGGCGCCCCGGCCGCCGGTGGTGACCGTCATGGGCCACGTCGACCACGGCAAGACCTCGCTGCTGGACGCCCTGCGCTCCACTGACGTCGCCGGCGGCGAGCATGGCGGCATCACCCAGCACATCGGCGCCTATCAGGTGCGGCTGGAGGGCGGCGAGCGGGTGACATTCCTCGATACCCCCGGCCACGCCGCCTTCAGCGCCATGCGCGCGCGCGGCGCCAACGTCACCGACATCGTCGTTCTGGTCGTGGCGGCGGACGACGGGGTCATGCCCCAGACCATTGAGGCGATCCAGCACGCCAAGGCGGCGGACGCGCCGATCATCGTCGCCATCAACAAGATCGACAAGCCGGACGCCGATCCCAACCGGGTGATCAACGAGCTCCTGCAACATGAGATCGTGGTCGAGAGCCTCGGCGGCGAGACCCAGGCGGTGGAGGTCTCCGCGACCCAGAAGACCGGCCTCGACACCCTCGTCCAGGCCATCCTGGTGCAGGCCGAAGTCATGGAGTTGAAGGCCAATCCGGACCGGACGGCCGAGGGCGTGGTCATCGAGTCCAAGGTCGATCGCGGCCGCGGCGCGGTGGCCTCGGTGCTGGTCAAGCGCGGCGCCCTGAAGCGCGGCGACATTGTCGTCGCTGGCGCCCAGTTCGGCCGCGTCCGCGCCCTGCTCAACGAACGCGAAGAGCAACTCGCCGAAGCCGGGCCTTCGACGCCGGTGGAGATCCTCGGCCTCGACGGCGCGCCGGACCCGGGCGAAGCCTTCGCCGTGGTCGAGAACGAGGCCCGCGCCCGCGAGCTCACCGACTACCGCATCCGCCGCAAGCGCGAGCGCACCATGGCCCCGGTGGGCGCCGCGGCCGGCGCCTCGCTGGCCGACATGATGGCCAAGCTGGCCAACAAGAAGATCTCGGAGCTGCCGCTGGTCATCAAGGCCGATGTGCAGGGTTCGGCCGAAGCCATCGTCGGCGCTCTGGACCGGATGGGCACCGATGAAGTCCGGGCCCGGACGATCCTGTCCGGCGCCGGCGGCATCAACGAGAGCGACGTGATGCTGGCCAAGGGGGCCGGGGCCTCGATCCTCGGCTTCAATGTCCGCGCCTCGAAACAGGCCCGCGACCTCGCCGAACGCGAAGGCGTCGAGATCCGCTACTACGCGATCATCTACGACCTGATCGACGACATCAAAGGCGTGCTCTCGGGCCTGCTCTCGCCCATCCAGCGCGAGACCTTCCTCGGCAACGCCGAGGTGCTGCAGGCGTTCGACATCTCCAAGGTCGGCCGCGTGGCCGGCTGCCGGGTGCGCGAGGGCGTCGTCCGCCGCGGCGCGCGCGTGCGCATCGTCCGCGACGATGTGGTGGTGCTCGAGCTTGGCGTCCTGCAGACCCTCAAGCGGTTCAAGGACGAGGTGACCGAGGTCCAGGCGGGCCAGGAATGTGGCATGGCCTTCGCCGGCTTCCAGGATATCCAGGCCGGCGACCAGATCGAGTGCTTCACCCTCGAAGAGGTCAAGCGCTCGCTCTAGATTTCCCCTTCGCATCCCCAAAATCAGACCGTCATGGCCGGGCTTGTCCCGGCCACCCATTGAGCGCGGAATGAGGGGTGGCCATGCCCGGCATGTCCACGAAGGCCAGCGTTACAGCAGCTGTTCGAAGAGATCGTCCCACTGCGGATTCAGGCGTTCGATCAGATTGATCTTCCAGTCTCGCTTGTACTTCTTGAGGGATTTCTCGCGCTGGATCGCGTCCACGATCATGTCGTGCGGCTCGTACCAGACGAGGCGCTTCAGGCCATGGGTCGCGGTGAACCCCGGAACCTCACCGTCCCGATGCTGGACAACGCGGGTGATGAGATCGGCGGTCACGCCGATGTAGAGCGTGCCGTGGCGCTTGTTCGTCATGATGTAGACGGCAATGAACGGCCGGCGCTCCATGGCCGGAGCTTTGCCTTATGCGGTGAGCACGACAAGCGGGCGGGTCCCGATTGTCCAGCTTTGACCGCGCCAGCGCGGTCACTCGCGCGTCAGCGCTCAATGGGTGGCCGGGACAAGCCCGGCCAAGACGGTGAGGTGGGGGCGGAAGCCGCCTACCCCCTCACCGGGGCCGCTTCATGGCCGCTGGGTGATGCAGGCTCCAAGCGGGACCAGCCGCGCCCCTACCGCCCCTTGTTGGGGTTGATCAGGTATTTCTCGCCCGTGGTCTTGCGATTGTAGAGGGCCATGATCTCGGGGTTGAGGACCTCGGCCAGAGAGATCTCGGCCGTGTAGTGGCTGGCGAACGTGGTCTTCAGCTCGTCGGCGACGCGCTGGCGCAGGCGCTGGCCCTCGGCCGGACCGGCCTTGATCAGGAACGGCGTCAGCAACCAGCCGCCCAGGGCCCAGGACATGCCGAAGGCGCGGTTGAGCTCGGTGGGGCCGGTATCGAGGCCGCCGTAGATGTAGACTTGCTTGAAGGTGGTCGAGCCATAGCGGCTGTAGCCGCCCGCCTTCTGGTTGGCGGCCGCTTCCATCGCCGTCAGCAGTTGGCCGGCCAGCTTGCCCCCGCCGATGGCGTCGAAGGCGAGGGTGGCGCCCGTGGCGGCCATGGCGGCGATGAGGCCCTCCATGAAGCCCGGGGCGCTGGAATCGCAGACATGCTTCGCCCCGATGCCGTGCAGGATCTCGGCCTGGGCCGGGCTGCGCACGATGTTCACCAGCTCGACCCCGTCCTTCAGGCAGATCTTCACCAGCATCTGGCCGAGGTTGGAGGCGGCGGCCGTGTGGGCCAGGGCCGTGTGACCCTCCTTGCGCATGGTCACGACGAACCCCAGCGCCGTCAGCGGATTGACGAAGCAGGAGGCGCCATCGACGGCGGTGGCGCCCGCCGGCAGCGGCAGGGCGTCCACCGCTTTCACCACCCGGTATTGCGCGTACATGGCCCCGCCGATCACCGCGACGGTCTTGCCGAGCAGGGCCTGGGCCGCGGCGGAAGACCCGGCCTCGACCACGGTCCCC
>DASXGB010000275.1:0-5334 GCA_036489325.1 Caulobacteraceae bacterium | reverse complement strand
ACACCAGGCCGCGCAGGGTGATCTCGGCCACCCCGTCCATGACGATAAGGCCCGAGCGGAACGCCGTGAGATCAGCGTTGGCGTCCGCCTGGAGGATCGCGCCGCCGGCGCAGCTCTCGATGGTGAGGCCGTCGTGGACCGAGGTGAGGGTGACGGGCGCCTCGAGTGTGTAAGTCCCGGGCTTGAGCGAAAGGAGCGCCGGGCCGCTGCCGCCAAGGCCGTCGACCACCGCCTGAAGGCCGCCGGCGGCGGTGACGTCATCGGGCCCGAGGACGAGGCCGCAGCAGCCGCCGCTGATCCCGGTCAGGGGATTGAACTTGGGCCGGCAGTCCTCGAGGACCGCACAGCCGTTGGTCAGCGCCTTGCAGACGGCGAGGTCGCAGAGCCACTGCCGGGGGCCGTCCGGCGGCTGCGGCGCGTCGAGGTAGCGCTGCGGATAGATGCTGGTGGGCGTCGCCGGCCGCACCGCGAAGCGCCAGAAGGGCCTTTTCGCAATGCGCGTCGGCAAGGCGACCATGGAGATGGCCACGGTGATCCCCGAGACCGCATCGAGGGGGGTCTGGACGCCGGCGTTGAACGGAACCTCGGCCTGCCACAGGCGCACGAAAAGGGGCGTCTTGAGGCCCTGGTATTTCGCCGGCAGGGGGTTGGAGAGGATGATCTGGCCGGTATCGAAGGAATAGCCCTGGGCCAGGCTGGTGACGAAGCCCTCGCCGTCGGCGATGTAGTCGCCGTCGCCGAGATCAAGATCGACAGCCAGGACCTCGACCATTTGGTTCTGCTGCGGGGCGTGCTCCTCGTCCACCGGGGTGGTGGCGAGGGTCAGCGTCAGGGGGTCGTTCATCGTGGCGCGGTAGAGCAGGGAGGCGTTGTTCCAGCCCCAAAGCATCGTCCCGGTCTGGGCCTTGGGATCGAAGGCGGTGACGGTGACCCGCACCATCTGGTTGTCCGCCCCGAGATAGCCGCCGGCCGCCGTCGGCTGGCAGGGGTCGGTGTTGGCGGGGCCTGGGGTGAAGCCGGACTGAAGCGTGGCGCTGGAGATCAGCTCATCGCTGTAGGGGTCGATGCTGACGCCCTCGGCGGCGAGTAGGGCCGCGATCGAGACCGCGCCTTGCGCGCAGGTGTCGCCGTCTGTGGCCACGCGCGGGAAGCTCTGCATCAGGCGCGAGCGGGCGGCGCTGTCGGGGCCGCCGAGCGCCACCTCGCGCAGGGCCTGGTCTTCGACCGCGCCGACGCTGCGCTCGGTGATCAGCAGGCAGACGACGAAGTCGCCGCCCTGGCGGGCGAGCTCGATGTCGGTCTTGGAGTTGGGGTTGCCGGGGACGTCGACGGCCGCGTCCTGCTCCAGGCGCCAACCGCCGAGGTAGAAGATCCCCGGGCCGACGTCGAAGCCGGCCGGGCCGGTCCCTGACGTCACCTGGTAGCCGTTGTCCGGCGTCCCGGCCGGGCCGATGATGTCAATGGTCTCCAGGCGCAGGGCCTCGCCTTCGAGGGCTTCGGCCTCGTTGTTGTCGGCCTCGAGCGTCACCCGTCCCTGCTGATAGATGACAGAACGGTACTGCCGGGTGGGGTCGTAGGTGACCCTGGCGATGTCGGCGACCATCTCAGCACCCTCCGTCTACAGACTGCATGTTCCCGCTCCGGCTCAGTCGGCGTCGATCCACACCGGGAAGACCCCGAGCGGCGCGTATTCCTCGAATTTCAGCTCCAATCCGCGGCGGATCAGGGCGATGTCCTCGCTCTTGAAGGCGCCCATCTCCGAGCCGTTCTGGGCCCCGGCCAGGATGGAGTCGCCTGTCTGCGGATCGATGATGGCGGCGCCGGCTCCGCGCCTCAGGCGCGCGTAGCTGGCCTCGCCGAAGTCGCGGCTGAAGAAGATCGGCCCGCGGGCCGGAATGGAGACGCATTCGTAGGGCTGGTGCAGGGCGCTCCCCTGGGCGATGGCGCAGAACCGCACGCAGCCGTGCTGGACATCTTCGGCGACGGCGGGCTCATCGAAGATGCATTCGCTGGCGTTCATCTCGTGGACGGCGCAGGGGCCGAGCAGCGTGCAGCGGACGAGGGAGACCGATCCAAGCTCGGTCTCGATCGTGAAGTCGGGACCCTTCTTCGAGAGGCCGGCGGGAACGGTCTGGAGGATGGAATCCGAGGCCGAAAGCGTCTCGATGGCCCCGCCGCTGCGCGTGCGGATCGGCCCGGTGACGCCGTTCTCGAGGGTGAGTTCGGTAACGAGGGCCTCCACCCACAGGTGCGTCGGCGCCAGCGGCATGCCGTCTATGGCCGTCCCGAACGAAGCGCCGCCGACGCCGGCCGTGCCGGGATCGAGGGTGACGAACTCGAGGGTGACGCTCTCGAAGCTGCCGGTGAGGACGATGTCGGCGCCCTGCAGCCAGATCCCGCGCAGGACGAGATTGGCGTTCTTGCCGTGGATGGTCCAGGTCGCCCCGCCGCCGGCCCAGCGGATCATCGGCCGCTGCTGATCGGCGGCGACGATGGCCACGGTCGAGGATCCGAGATCGAGGGTCGCGGTCAGGCCGTCGTAGGTCAGGCTGTCTGCGATCTCCACGGTGGCGTCGCCGGCCAGGCCCGCCAGGGCCGTATCCAGCCCCGTCCCGCCCGCGACATGGGTGGTCGTGCCTGGCGTCGAAATGGCCGGCAGCAGGGCGATCGGGAAGCCGCCGGCGCCGATCGTCGAGGTGAAGCCGAAGTGATAGCTGGCGACGATCTGGCCGATCGGCGGGCTGGCGATGAAGCTGAAGACGCCGCGGTCCGGATGGATGGAGAGCTGGTCCCTTGGCAGGGGCGCGGGCGGGCCGCCGCCGCCCAGGCCCACCCAGAAGGCCGCGGGCCCGGCGCCTTCAGCAAAATAGAGCTCGTCCGGATAGGCGCTCCACAGGGTTTCGCGGATGGGGACCGGCAGCTGCCATTCGTTCGGCGAGACCCAGTCGTCGCCGAAGCTGGCCGAGGTGCGCGATGAGGGCGCGTAGAGCTGGATCTGGCGCCCGCTCGGATCGAAGCTGAAGCAGGGAGAGGGGCCGCCGCCCTTGACCGGGACCGACGGCACCGGCGTGGCGGCGATGATCCCGTAGCTGTGCAGCCACCAGATGAACACCCCGAGGTGGGAGATATTGTACCAGCCGAACGACTGGGCGCCGCGGCGCAGGTCCGCGGTGTGGGCGAATTCATCGAACGGCCCGTCGGTGTTGCTGGCGGCGTAGGCGTTTCGCAGGTCGGCGAAGCCGCCGGCGGGGGTCCGCGAATTGGCCCCGGCCAGGCCCTCGATGACCGTCAGGCCGAGCGAGCCGGCCGGTTGATAGAAGCTCCAGGTGACTCCGCCGTCGGCGATAGCCGTTCCGCCGCCGACCGGCCCCGGCGCCCCGCCGGAAATCCCGCCGGCGACGCAGACATAGGCGTTGACGCCGTTGGCCACGATCGCGCCCGGCGCATAGTCGGTGTTGGCCGCCCAGGCGGGGGCGTCGATGTCGAAGGCGTTGCCGATCGGCGGGTCGAACTGGTGGCGGGTGCGGCCCAGACGACGGAAGAACTCCACCGCCCGGGCGTCGCGGCCGGCGATGTCGGCCACAAGCTCTTCCAGCAGGCCCAGGGTCCCGGCGCGGCGGCGGTAATAGATGGTCTTGGCGACGTCGAGCCGTTGGGCGCGGGCGTCCAGGCAGGCGACGAGGCGCGTGGCCAGGAGGTCGCCGATGTAGGGGATCACCCAGTCGTCACAGGTCTCGATCGACTGGTTCTCCCACAGCCGGTCGATGCTGCGCCTGAGCACCGCGGCCTGGGCCCCGAGGCGTCCGGTCAGTTCCTGCAGCGGGCCTGGAACGCCTGCGACCGTGGCATCCTGCGCCCGGTAGATGCCGGGCAGGAGGTTCCAGAGCTTGCTCTGGTACCAGGCTTCGTAGCCGTCGGGCGCCAGAGGGTCAGCCATTGGGATCGGGCTCGGTGACGAGGTTGATGTCGGCCGGCTCGAGGGTGAAGTAGCCGCCCTCGCCAGGGTTGTGGATTGGGCCCGTGTCGACGCCGGCATCCGTCTCGAAGGTCATGGCGGTGATCGCCACGGCCCCCTGGACGGCCAGCACGAAGGCCTCGATCTGGCTGTCGAAGACTGCCTGGCCGACGCCGAGGTTCCAGGCGCCGAAGAGGCCAGTCTCGGAATCGGTGAGGGCGGCGAGGACGTTCGCCGCCGCCTGGTCGGCGTCGACGCCGGGGACGATCAGCAAGGTCAGGGTCATGGCGACGGGAACTTCCGTCGCCTCCACGACCAGCACCGGCCGGTTGGGATCGCCCGCGGCCGCCAGGGCCACGCGCGCCGCCTGGGCCGCGGCGGGCGTATCGCCGACATAGACCGTCACGAGCGCTCTCTGGCGGGCGTCGTTCCAAGCCCAGACGGCGCTGGCGCGGGTGACGCCGGGCGTCTGCGCCGCCAGGGCCTCGAAGTCGAAGACGCTCACCGCCCGGCCGAAGGTCAGCACCGATCTTGGGGCATAGCGGCGGATGGCGTCCGGCGGATCCGGATCCGCCCCGCCGCCCACGGCCACGGGGTTGAGCACCTTGCCGAGGCCCGGCCAGGGCTTGGCGATCACCGTCAGCTGGCCGGCCGGGGGCGAAGCCGCGCCGCCGCCGACGCGATAGGTCGCGACAACGTTGTTCGCGCCTGTGGGCAGGCGCGCGCCGTTAGCTCCGTCGCCGAACATGACGTGGGTGGCGCCGTCGTTGTCCTCGCGGGTGACGAACACCTGAGCGTCTGGCGTCTGGCCGAAGAAGTGGGCGACCTCCTTCCACGGCAGGCCGTTCACCGTCAGCTGAATGGTGCTGGACCAGGTCGAACCCGTCTGCAGATAGGTGACCGGCGACTGGGAAAGCTTGAAATCCTGCGCCGGGTTGGTCGCGTCGCCGCTTCCCAGCGTCTCGTTCTTCACCGTCTTGCCGCGGGTGACCGGCAGGATGTTCGGCAGGATGACGAAGGGTGGGTCGAGCGAGGGCGTTGGATCCGGCAGGCTGGCCACGGCGACGTTGAAATCGCCTGCTGATCCGGCGGTCGCCGGAACGCCGAGGCCGGTGGAATCCTGGATCTCGATCGGCTGGTCGTACCAGGCCGGGAAGGGTTTGGGTCCCAGACCCAGGAGCGTCGAGGGCGTGCCGGCCCAGGCGGCGTAGGGCTGGTTCAACAGGCCAGCCACCGAAGACCAGGCGAAGTGAACCGTGACGCCGGTGGCGCTGTCCCAGCCGGAGAAGCCGGAGAGGGTCAGCTGGGTGTGTGGCGTGGGAATGGGATTCTTGGAATCGCTGGAGGCGTCCCAGATGACGTCGTCCGCCGCCGTGACC
>DASXGB010000272.1:0-2256 GCA_036489325.1 Caulobacteraceae bacterium | reverse complement strand
CGGCGACCTCGCGGGTCAGCTCGGGATTCCACGTCGAGGCCATGGCCACGCCCACGGGAAAGACGGTGGCCGCCTCGCCCTCGTTGGAACGAACGCCGGTGGGCCCGTCGGTGACGCGGACCGGCGGCACGCCCAGCCGCTCGACGCCCATCAGAGTGAAGGCGCCGGACCCGGCCATCAGGGAGACCTTTTCCTCGAGAGTCATGGCCGCAAGCAGAGACTCGACGCGGGCCTCGAGCGGCGCCGCCGGATCGAGCCAGGGGCGATCGACGTCGGCTTCCGTGTTGCTCATCGCCGTTCCTCGCCTCGCCGCACCGGAATTGACCCTAGGACAGCGCAAAGGGCGTCAGCAAGGTGGAGTCCCGTGGCCCAAGCCCTTGTCAGGCGCGGCGAGACCAGCCTAGCTCCTGGCGTCATGCCCACCCCAGAGGCACACCTGCGCCTGGAAACCCGCGATGGCGGCGCCATCGCCCAAGTGACGCTGGATGACGAGGCCCGGCTGAATGTTTTCAGCGGCGCGCTGATGAGCGCGTTCCTGCGCGTCATGGAGGGGTTGCACTCCAAGGCCGATCTTCGCTGCGTGGTGCTCACCGGCGCCGGCGAGCGCGCCTTCGTAGCCGGGGCGGACATCCTGGAGATGGCGGAGATAATCGGCCCGGCGCAAGCGCGCGCCTTCATCGGCGAGGTGCACGCCTGCTGCGAGGCGGTGCGCGCCCTCCCCGTCCCTGTGATCGCCAGGATCAATGGCCACGCCCTCGGCGCCGGCCTGGAACTGGCGGCGTCGTGCGATCTACGAGTGGCGTCCGATAACGCCACGTTCGGCATGCCGGAAGTGAAGGTCGGCGTGCCATCGGTGGTCGAGGCCGCTCTTCTGCCCGGCCTGATCGGCTGGGGCCGGACGCGGGAGATGCTGATGCTGGGCCTGACCTGCGACGCGAACGCCGCCAGGGAGATGGGCCTCGTCGACGCTGTGGTCGCGCCGGAACAGCTCGACGCGGCGGTGGAGACCAGGATCGCCGCGGTCCTCGACGCCAAGCCGGAGGCTGTGCGGTTGCAGAAAGCGCTCATCCGTCGCTGGGAGACCCTGCCGCTGCGTGAGGCGGTAGCGGTCGGCGTCGACACCTTCGCCCAGGCCTTCCTGACATCGGAGCCGCACGAGGCGATGGCGGCATGGCGGCAGGCGCGCGAGGCCCGGAAACGGAACGGCTAAGGGCGCGATCGATCGAGGGCGGCATAGGCCTCGGCGAGGTTGAAGCAGGCCAGCCGCAGGGCGCCCGCCTGGGCGTCGGCGAGGCCCTCGCCGGTCTCCCGCTCGACGACGGCCCGCCAGTCGACTCCCTGCCCCAGCGCTGCGTCAGGCTCAATGAGCGCCAGCAACAGGCGCGCGCTGGACGTTCCGCTGAGCGCGAGCACGCGCCGGGCCCGGACGCCGGCGCGGAGTCTTCGCTCGGCGCAGGGATCGTCTCCGGGGCCGGCGTCGATCCGCGCCGCGTAGCGGGCGACGCCGCCGCATCCGGCATGGCGGGCGGCGAGATCGGCCTGCAGCCGGCGAACGGCGGCCAGGGCGATGTGGCCGCTTTGGCTGCCAAACAGGCGCTCGAAGATGTCGCGGCGACGGATGAGCGCCCGGCGACCGCTCGGATCGACCGTGGCATCCATATCGGCATTGGCGCTGAGGCGGAGGGCGGTCGGATCGAGGCCCCATGTCTGCGGATCACGATTGGCCAGGCGCGTGGCCTCGCGGCGGCGGGCGATCGTCACGGGGTCGGCCGGCCTGGTGCGTTTGCGAGCCATCTCAGGCGCGCACGTTGAGGGGCGATTTGAGGGTCGCAGGGGGGATTGCGGGGTGCGGCGGCGTGCAGAATCGAAGCATGCGACATCATTGCATAATGCAATTGACGAGGCAAGTGGATATTTTTGCATTCTGTCTGACGACTGTCGAGCCTGTTGGTTTGCATAATGCGGCATGCCCCGCGATCCCGTACGGAACTACCTACGCGTCTGGCGCGAATTCAAAGGCCTCACCCAGGCCCGGCTCGCCGAAGCCATCGGCACGACCGGGGCGGTGATCAGCCTGATCGAGGCCGGTGAGCGTCGCCTGTCAGACAAATGGGCCAACAAGATCGGGCCGGTGCTCGGCATCCGCCCCGGGTTCTTGTTCGACACCGATCCCAACGACATCGACACAGACATCCTGGAGATCTGGACCGAGATCCCGGAGGAACGTCGGGATCAGGCGCGCGAGGTGCTCAAGAC
>DASXGB010000252.1:0-10896 GCA_036489325.1 Caulobacteraceae bacterium | reverse complement strand
AGCGGGTCCACGACCTGGAGGACCTCAACGACCGGCTGCTGCGGCATCTGGCGGGCGACGGCGGCCAGACGCGGGAGCTGCCGGAAAACGCCATCCTGGTGGCCCGCAACCTCGGCCCGGCGGACCTGCTGGAATACGACCGCACCCGGCTGCGCGGCCTGCTGCTGGAGGACGGCTCGCCGGCCAGCCACGCCTCCATCGTCGCCCGCGCCCTGGATATCCCCTGCGTCGGGCGCCTCCCGGGCCTGCGCGACAAGGTCAACGAAGGCGATCCGGTGATCGTCGATGCTGAGACCGGCGAGGCGTACCTCAGGCCCCGGCCCGATGTGATCAAGGCGATCGGCGCCCGCATTGGCGTGCGCGCCGAGCGCCGCGCTGAGTTCGCCCGCCTGCGCGACACCCCGGCCTTCACCCGCGACGGGATCAAGATCGAGCTGATGATGAACGCCGGCCTGGCGGTCGATCTCGATCAGCTGGCCGAGGCGGGGGCGGAGGGAATCGGCCTTTTCCGCACCGAGTTCCAGTTCATGGTTTCCGAGGATCTTCCCCGGTTGTCGGCCCAGACCGAGCTATACGCCAAGGTACTGGACGCTGCGGAGGGCCGCCCGGTCACTTTCCGCACCCTCGATCTCGGCGGTGACAAGGTGCTGCCCTATCTCAACGCCGAGCGGGAGGACAACCCGGCCCTCGGCTGGCGGGCCATCCGCATGGGCCTGGACCGGCCGGCCCTGTTGCGCATGCAACTGCGCGCCCTGATCGCCGCCTCGGGCGGCCGGCCGCTTCGGGTCATGTTCCCGCTGGTCGCCAGCGTCGAGGAATTCCGCGCCGCCCGCGCCCTGGTCGACCAGGAGGCGGTCTGGGCGGAGCGGCGCGGCCGGCCCAACCCCTCGCGCCTCAGCGTCGGGGCGATGATCGAAGCGCCGTCTCTCCTCTTCCATCTCGACGCCCTGCTGCCGCTCACCGATTTCGTCTCGGTCGGCACCAACGATCTGATGCAGTACCTGTTCGCCGCCGATCGCGGCAATCCGCGCATGGCCGACCGCTACGACCCGCTCTCGCCGCCGGCCCTGCGCGCGCTCAAGACCATCCGCGAGGCCTGCGCCCGCAGCGGCGCGCCGGTTTCGGTGTGCGGCGAGATGGCCGGCCGGCCGATGGAGGCCTTCGCCCTGATGGGCCTCGGCTTCGACCGCCTCAGCATGCCGCCCAACGGCATCGGCCCGGTCAAGCAGATGGTGCTATCCTGCGACCGCGGCGCTGCCATTCGCGGCGTCGAGAGCCTGCTTTCCAGCTCGGCGGGATCGGTGCGGGCGGAAATCGAGGCCTTGGCCCGGAAAAATCATGTGGACGCCTGAACTTTGCGTCGCGAGCTAAAGTTGATGGCCGCCGAATCGTCTGTTAACTCCGGACATACGGGGGGATTGTGCGGCGTGAGTATCGCTTCGCCTTCGGTGGGTGATATGGGCGGGCGTGACGGTGCCCGCGAAGCGGTGCTCGCCGACGTTGCGGCGCTTCGCCCTGCCAAGCTTGTTCTCAGCGAAGAAGGCCATGTCGGCGAGGCCCTGCGCCGGGCGCGGGAGAGCCTCGACCTCGAGATCGAGGACATCGCCATGGCCACCCACATCCGGGCGCCGTCCATCGCCGCCATCGAAACCCTCAGCCTGGACCTCCTGCCTTCGCGCCCGTTCGCCGTCGGCTACGTCAAGGCCTATGCCCGGGCCCTCGGCGTCGACCAGGACACGGCGGTCGCCCGCTTCCGGCGCGAGGCGCCCAGCGAAGAGCCCGTTCTACGGCCGCCTCTGGGCGTGCGCCTGCGGCGCAGCGTCGGCCTCCGCCGCCTGGCCGCGGCCCTGCTGATCGTCTGCGCCGCCCTGGCCGGGTGGAATCTGATGGTCCGCTTGAAAGCGGCGCCGCCCAGGAAGCCGGCATCGGCCACGCGCCTGGCGCAGAGGGCCGATCCGATTCCCGGCCCAGCCGTGCTCGGGCCGCCACTGCCCGCCCCGCCGGAGGCGACCACGCCGCCGCCGTATGAGACCCCGGGCCTCGCCGCCGCCACTGCCGCCACCGGTCCGGACGCAGCCGCCGCGGCGACCGCCCGCATCGCCGCCGAGGCCGAAGCGGCCAGACCCGTCAATCCGGTTGCGGCGGGAACGGCCTTCGTCGCCCACGGCCAGGTCTATGGCGCCGCCGCCGGCGCGTCCTCCGGCGTCGTCCTGCAGGCCATTCGCC
This sequence comes from Caulobacteraceae bacterium, assembly GCA_036489325.1. GTDB lineage: Bacteria > Pseudomonadota > Alphaproteobacteria > Caulobacterales > Caulobacteraceae > Acaudatibacter. The sequence continues at coordinate 8,670 of DASXGB010000252.1, read as the reverse complement.
CGCTCACCCTGGTGGTCCGCAATGGCGGCCAGGTGACCTTCGCCCGCGCCCTTTCCGCCGGCGAAGCCTGGCGCGCGCCGGCCGAGGCGGGCCTCGTCGCCGATGTCGACGAGCCGGCGGCCATGCAGGCCTACGTCGGCGGCAAGGCGATCGGCCCCCTGACCGCCTCCCAGACCGCCGTCAGCTCCCTCACCGCTCCGCCCCCCAAAACCTCTCCCTGAGGGAGAGGTCGAGTCACGCGCCCGGCGCGTGTCCGGGTGAGCCCTGCGTCGCGCAAGGCGCTATGCAGGGCGAAACCCTGCGAAGCCTTGGCGAAGCGGGGTGACGGTTCACGGCGCCAACTCTCTTCCCCCTTCACAAGGGGGAAGTCCCCGCGCAGCGGGGGATGGGGGATCGGACACGTCGGCGTTTCCCTCCCCCCTTCGTCCCTTCGGGACACTTCCCCCCGATGCGGGGGAAGAGAGTCCGGCTCCGGAACGCGCGCCTGTCAAGGTCGCTGGACACCATTATTTATGGGGAATCGTCCATGTTTATGGACGTTAATGGTGGCCGATTTTCCCCGATCGCCGGCGCCTCGGCGGCTCCCCACGGGCCCACCGAATACGGTGAATCGCCCCGATCATACGGTGTTTTGCGGTCGCCGCTTTACGGTCGCCCCTGCCTTCACCTCTCCCTGAGGGAGAGGTCGAGACGCGATCGCCAGATCGCGCCCGGGTGAGGGTTTACGGCGTGACTCTCTTCCCCCTTCACAAGGGGGAAGTACCGGCGACTGCGAAGCAGAGGCGCGAAGCAGCCAACCCGGGGATGGGGGATCGGACGCGCCGGCGCGGCTCCGATCCTCGCGCTCCGCCAGCCCTACCCGCTCGTCTGCGTCGAGTGCCCCTTCACCCAGGCGGCGTCCTCCGCGAGCGTGACAAACCCGAGGCTCGTGTAGAGCGGGAAGCCGGCGTCGGTGGCGAAGAGGTAGAAGCGCCCCACACCTTCGTGGCGCAGCCGCTCGATGATGCGCGTGAGCAGGGCCCGGCCCATGCCCTTGCCCTGATGCTCCGGCGGGGTCGCCATGGTCCAGATCCCGGCCGTGTCGCCCGTGCGCGTGACGGAGACCGAGCTCTTCGGCTGATCGCCGTCGTAGGCGACATAAACCGACGCCGTCGAGGTCGGCGCGATCAACGGATCGAGCAGCCGGCCGACTGAGTCCCTCGGCAGGTCGAAAGCAGCGGAAACGAGGTCTCCGGCGATGCGCGCCATCGCGGGATCGCGCGCCTCTTCGATCCGGCAGGTGCGGCCGATGCGCGCCTCGGCGGATTCTCGCAGCACCATCAGCGGAACGGAGCCGGCTCTGACGAGGCCATGGCGTTCGGCGGGGCCGGCCAGGTCGTCGGCGACGGCCGGCGTCATCATCGCCAGCAGATCGAGCTGGCGCGCCTCGGCGCGCGCCATCGCCTCGTCCAGGAAGGCCTCAGCGGCCGAGCCGGGCGCGCCCAGCAGCAGCATGTTGAGATCGGCGACCTTTTCGCCGGTGAGACCCAGGGCGCAGCCGCCGGCCAGCCTGATCTCGGCGCCCGGCGCACCGCCGAACAGATCCACGAGCGCGCGGCCGCTCAGGCGATGAAGCTCCGCGACTTCGTCAGATTCGCCCATTTTCAAATGCCCCACAGCCCAGCACTAACTCGCGCGGAGGCGCGCCGAGGGTCAAGCCTCCGCTCACGCAGTGATCGCAGCGGGCTTTCGCGCGTTCTGCCAAGGCTTGGGCTCGTCGCCGTAAAGCTCTATCTTTGAGACGTCATGACTGAAGATCACACCCGCGTGCGCCCCTGGCGCCACATCGAGCGACGCAAGTCGCGCCAGATCCACGTCGGCGACGTGCCCATCGGCGGCGACGCCCCGATCGCCGTCCAGTCGATGACCAACACGATCACGGGCGACGCCAAGGCGACCATCGATCAGATCCGCCAGCTGGAGGACGCCGGGGCCGACATCGTCCGCGTCTCCTGCCCGGACGAGGACGCCACGGCCGCCTTCAAGACCATCGCCAAGGCGGCCAACGTGCCGCTGGTAGCCGACATCCACTTCCATTACCGGCGCGGCATCGAGGCGGCGCAGGCCGGCGCGGCCTGCCTGCGCATCAATCCCGGCAACATCGGCTCGGCCCAGCGCATCAAGGAGGTCATCCAGGCCGCCCGCGATCACGGCTGTTCGATGCGGATCGGGGTCAACGCCGGCTCGCTCGAGCGGGAGCTCCTGGAACGCTATGGCGAGCCCTGCCCCCAGGCCATGGTCGAGAGCGCCCTCAACCACGCCAAGATCCTGCAGGATCACGACTTCCACGAGTTCAAGATCAGCGTGAAGGCCTCGGACGTGTTCATGACCGTCGCCGCCTATCAGATGCTGGCCGACGCCGTGGACTGCCCCATACATCTGGGCGTCACCGAGGCCGGGGCGCTGCGCTCGGGCACGATCAAATCCTCGATCGGCATGGGATCGCTGCTGTGGGCCGGCATCGGCGACACCATCCGCGTCTCGCTCGCCGCAGATCCGGTGGAGGAGATCAAGGCCGGCTTCGATATCCTGAAGTCGCTGGGCCTGCGCCACCGCGGGGTCAACATCATCGCCTGCCCCTCGTGCGCCCGGCAGGGCTTCAACGTCATCGACACGGTCGGCAAGCTGGAGGAGCGGCTGGCCCACATCTCGGCCCCGATGAGCCTCTCGATCATCGGCTGCGTGGTCAACGGGCCTGGCGAGGCGCTGATGACCGACCTCGGCTTCACCGGCGGCGGCAAGGGCGCCGGCATGGTCTATGTGGCCGGCAAACCCGACCACAAGATGGATAACGAGCGGATGATCGACCACATCGTCGAGCTGGTTGAAGCCCGGGCCGTGGAGATCGAGGCCGCTGAAACCATGGCGGCGGAGAAGACGCCGAGCTTGGCCGCGGCCGAATAGGCTCCTCGCGCCCTTGCTTCGCGGCGGCGCGGCTGGTTAGGTCGCCCCACAGTCCCCGCTCAGCGAGGGACACGGGAACGAGGAGACAACCACCATGTCCTTGGACGGCGCCTGGAAGACCAAGATCAATTCGCCGATGGGCGTGCAGGAAGGCGAGCTCACCATCACCTCGAGCGGCGACACCTTCACCGGCGTGATGAAGGGCCGGATGGGCGAGCAGCCCATCAACGGATCGGTCAGCGGCGATTCGGCCAGCTGGTCGGCTCAGATCACCCAGCCCTTTCCCATGACCCTCGAATTCTCGGTCACGGTCAGCGGCGATGCCATGACCGGGTCGGTCAAGGCCGGCGCCTTCGGCTCCTCGCCGCTCACGGGAGAGCGGGCCTAGGCCGACGACGTGACCACCCTCGTTTCGGCCTGGAACGAGGCCAAGCGACGCTTGGAGATAGCCGGGATCGACAGCCCGGTGATCGACGCGCGCCTGCTGGTGGAGGCGGCCGCCGGCGCCACCCGCGCCGACATCCTGGCCGACCCCCGGCGCGCCCTTGACGAGACCCAGACCGAGGCGCTGGACGCCCTGGTCGCCCGTCGCGAAAAGCGCGAGCCGGTCAGCCACATCCTGGGCGCCAAGGGCTTCTGGAAGATCATGCTCAGGGTGACGCCGGCGGTCCTGGCGCCGCGTCCGGACACCGAGACCATCCTCGACGTCGTCCTGCCCTTCTTCGGCGAGAGCGAAGCCTTTTCGGTGCTCGATCTCGGTGTCGGCTCGGGGGCCATCCTTCTGGCCATCCTGACCGAGCGGCCGGGCGCCCGCGGGCTCGGGGTCGACGCCTCCGACGAGGCCCTGGCCGTGGCCCGCGAGAACGCCGCCAATCTCGGGCTCGAAAGCCGCGCCGTCTTCACCCACACCGACTGGACGGCGGGGCTCGACAACAATCAGTTCGACCTGGTCGTCTCCAATCCGCCCTACGTGCGGCGGGGCGACATCGCCTCGCTGCCGCCGGAGGTTCGCAACCACGAGCCGCGCATGGCGCTGGACGGCGGCCGCGATGGTCTCGACGCCTTTCGCGCCATCGCCCCGCAGATCCTGCGGGTGCTGAAACCCGGCGGCCGCTTCGCGGTCGAGTTCGGGCTCGGCCAGAAGGATGCGGTGTGGGCCCTGTTCGCCGCGGCCGGCGCGACCGGGCTTGCCGTCACCCGTGACCTCGCCGACCACGACCGGGTTCTCGCCGGCCGCAAGAAGGGGCTTGGATAATCGACGCGCAAGCGCTACATCCTTGGTTGTCTCCTCTCAATTTGCCGGGACCTTAGAGGCGCGCGGTTGCGCCCACCTCAATCCCGCGCGAGACCGTTCGGCGCAGTGGCGCTCGGCGTGTGAGGGGAAGGCGGGTCACCAGGCGCTGAGCGACTGGCCCCAAGGCTTTACGACCGAGCGCGCAAAGACGGATCACCGGCGCGCCGGACGCTGAGAATCCCGCAACAGGTCGGATAAGAATGAGAGATTTCAAAGGCATAAAGCGCCAGCGTAACCGCAATCGCAATGGTGGCGGCAGCGGCGGCGGCGGCGGTGGCAAGCCACAGAACAATATCAACCGGGCGTTCGATTCGAACGGGCCCGACGGGGTGAAGGTGCGCGGCGCCGCCCAGCACGTCTACGAGAAGTACCAGCAGTTCGCCCGCGACGCTCAGACGTCCGGCGACCGGATCCTGGCCGAGAACCACCTGCAGCACGCCGAGCACTATTTCCGGGTCATGCGCGCCATGCAGCCGCAGCGCCCGGTGTCAGACATCATCGGCCGCGACCAGTTCGTCTCCGGCTTCGACATCGATTTCGAGGACGAAGGCGCCGCCGGCGAGGCGGAGGGCGAGGTCGAAGCGGCCGAGGGCGAGAACAGCGAGGATCGCGGCTGGCGCGACCAGAGGGGCGAGCAGCGTCAGGATCAGCGGCCCGAACAGCGCCCGGACCAGCGGAACGAGTGGCGGGGCGAGGGCGGCTACGACCGCGGCTATGACCGCGCCAATGATCGTGATCGCGGCGAGCGCCAGTTTCGCAACCGCGACAACGGCAATCGCGACGACCGCTTCCGCGACAACGCCAATCGCGACAACCCCGTTCGCGACAACACCGCACGCGACAATGGCGATCGCGACCGGCGCCGCGACGACCGCGGCCGCGACGATCGCTTCCAGAACCGCGGCGAGCGGCAGGACCGTGGCGAACGCTTCGAGCCCCGCTCCGATCAACGCCCCGATCAGCGCCCAGACCAGCGAGCCGAGCCACGCTTCGAGCCACGGCAGGACCGTTATGAGCGCCAGCCGGATCGGCCCGAACACGCCAACCCGCGTCCCGAAGCCGAGGACGAGCGCCGGCCCCTGCCGGACAGCGATGCGCCGTTGCTGCGCGCCGACGACGGCGACGTGAGCCACGCTCCGGCCTTCCTCCAGAGCCGCCCGCCCGAGACCGCCGCCGCGCCCAAGCCGCGCCGTCGCCGCGCCCAGCGCGCCGCGGCCGAAACCTCCGGCGAGCCCGAGGAAAGCTGAGTCGTCTCGTCCCGCCGGCCTGCTGCCGGGACGGCGACCTACCTTCCATCCTCCGCTCGTCCCGGACGCCGAGCGCCCCCGGGTCCGGCCCCGGGCCGGCCCGAGGATAAACTCCGCGAGGCGAGCCGGGATCCAGGTGTTTTCTCGTTGAGCGCGAGCCATTCATAAAAAGCCTGGGTCCCCGCTTTCGCGGGGATGCACGGGGATTAGAGCGGGGATGCACGGGGATTGGGAACGGAGCGGCGCTTGACGCGCCCGGCCCGGCCCTTATGGCTTTGCCCTGGACCTGCTGTCCGGAGGAAGCCAGCCATGAGCCTGTCGCGTCGTTTCGCAGGAGCCGCCCTGGCGGTTCTCGTCTCGGGAGCGGCGCTCGCCGCTGGGCTCACCGGCGTCGACGCCCTCAAGGACCGCCAGACCCACATGAAGGGCCTGGGCGCCGCCACCAAGGCGATCAGCGATCAGTTCCATTCCGGCGCCCCCAACCCGGCGGTGATCAAGGCCGAGGCGGCCAAGATCGACGCCTCCGCCCAACTGCTTCCCACCTGGTTCCCGCACGGCAGCGGCCCGGAGACCGGCGCCAAGACCGAGGCCCTGCCGCTGATCTGGACCGACCCGTCCGGCTTCGCCGGCAAGGCCCAGGCCCTGGCCGTCGCCGCCAAGGCTTTCGACGCAGCCGCCCAGGCCGGCGATTCAGCCGCCCTGGGAACCGCCGGCCGTGACGTCGGCGCCGCCTGCAAGGGCTGCCACGACACCTACCGGGCCAAAGAAAAGTCCTGAGATCGCAGGTGGCCGCCGCGCGTCGGCCTCTGATCTGGGACCTGCCGACCCGGGCGGTCCACTGGACGCTCGCCGTCCTCGTCCCCTTCTCCTGGTGGAGCGCGACGCACAGCCATCTGCCCTGGCATCGCCTCTCCGGCTACACGATCCTGGGTCTGCTCGCCTTCCGCCTGGGATGGGGGATCTGGGGGCCTGAGACCGCCCGCTTCTCCCGCTTCCTGGCCGGTCCGAAGCGCGTGCGGGCCTATCTTGGCGGCCGTTTCAGCAGATTCGTCGGCCACAACCCCTTGGGCGGCTGGAGCGTCGTCGCCATGCTGGCCGCCCTCTGCCTTCAGGTGAGCCTCGGCCTCTTTTCCATCGACGTCGACAGCCTCCAGCCCGGCCCCCTGGCCCGGTTCCTCTCCTTCGACGACGCCCGCGCCGTCGCCCACGTCCACCATTTCGTTTTCTGGGTCGTGGTCGCCCTCATCGCCCTGCACCTGGCCGCCATCGCCGTCTACGCCGCGCGCGGGCGCAACCTGGTTGCGCCCATGCTCTCCGGCCGCGGGGAAATTCCCGAGGGAGCGTCAGCGCCCAGGCCCGCCCCGCTCTGGCGCGCCATCGTCATCGCCCTGGCCGCCGTCGCCCTCGCCTGGTTTGTCGGCCATGGCCTTCGCGTGACCCCCGCGCCGGCCTCGCCGATCTCGGGCCTCGACTCGTGAGCCGGGTCGGCTGGGGGGAACTGGTCAGCCCCCGCCAGGCGCCACGCACGGCCCTCGTCCTTCTCGGCATCTGGCTCAACGCCGCCGACAGCCTCGTCACCTCGACCATCATGCCGTCGGTGGCCCGCGACCTCGGCGGCTACGCCTGGTTCGGCTGGGCGGTGGCGATCTATCTGCTGGGCGCGATCCTGGCCGCCGCCAGCGCCGGCCAACTGGCTCACCGCCTGGGCCTGACGCGCGCCATCGCCCTGGCGGCCCTCGTCTATGCCGCGGGCTGCGCCCTGGGCGCGGTATCGCCCAACATCACCCTGTTCATGGCCGGCCGCCTCGGTCAGGGGCTCGGCGGCGGCTGGGTCAGCGGCTTCTGCTACGTGGCCATCAGCCAGCTCTTCGAGGAGCGCTTGTGGGCCCGGGTCTTCGGGGCGGCGGCGGGCGTCTGGGGCGTGGCCAGTTTCCTCGGCCCCCTCGTCGGCGGCGCTTTCGCCGAGGCCGGATTCTGGCGCGGCGCCTTCTGGGTCTTCGCCGTCTCCGGCGTCCTGCTGGCCGTCGCCGCGCCCAGGCTCCTGGGGGCCGAGTCCCCCAAGCGGGACGACGAAGCGGCGCGCCGGCCCCTGGCCTGGCGCACGCTGGCCGTGCTCAGCCTCGCCATCATCGCCATCGCCGCGGCCGACGTCACCGAGGGCGCGGCCCGCTCAGTGGGGCTGCTGGCGTTGGGTCTCGGCCTGATGCTTGCCGCCGGCTGGGTGAACGCCCGGCCAGGCGAGCGCCTCCTGCCCCTGGAGGCGCTTCAACCCCGCACGCGCGCCGGCGCCGGCTACGCCTTCATCTTCTTCATGATGGCGTCCTCGGCGGTGTTCGGCGTCTATGGCGCCGCCATCCTGCAGTCGGTCGCCCGCCTGACGCCGCTTGGCGCCGGCTACGTCGTCGCCTCCGACGCTGTCGGCTGGACGCTCACGGCGATCATCGTCTCCGGCCAGCCGGACAGGCGCCACCCCGCCCTCATTTTCGCCGGCGCGGTGACCATCAACATCGGCCTGGCCATGCTCGCCTGGCTGATCGGCGGGCGGGCCGCCTGGGCGGTGTTCCTTGCCGGCTTCGTCTTCGGCGCCGGCTTCGGCTTGGCCTGGTCGCTGGCGACGCGACGCATCCTAGCCGCCTTGCCGCACGAAGACCGGGCGATCGGGGCCTCGGCCAGCCCGACGACCCAGATGATCGGCTCGGCGGCCGGGGCGGCGCTGGCCGGCGCCGCCGCCAACCTCCTGGGCCTCGCCCACGCGTTCACGCCGGAGCGGGCGGCCGCGGCGGCCCCGTGGCTGTTCGCCGCCTTCCTGCCCCTTTCGCTGATCGGATTGGCGGCGGCGGCCAGGCTGGCGCGGGTGGCGGGCCCGTCCGGTCCTTGAGGCCTCAGGCCGCCTCGGCCTTGGCGGTCAGGAACATCCCCAGGAACGTCAGGGCGGCGACGATGAGCATCAGCGATCCGGCGATGACCAGCGCCTCCTGTTTGCTGGCGAGGACCACAAAGATGCCGGCGACGAAGACCACCACGCCCAGCACGTGCAGCCAGAATTGCGGCCACGCCAACCTCGAGCGGGCCATCGCCGGATGGGTCTTGTGGATGAGGCCGTAGAGCGTCGAGGCGGCGAAGCCCAACAGGTTCCAGTGGACGTGGGCGTCGACGTCCTGGAAGTCCTGCTTGATCCCCATCCAG
>DASXGB010000227.1:0-4074 GCA_036489325.1 Caulobacteraceae bacterium | reverse complement strand
TGAGCTCATGGCCAAGACCATCGTCGTCGTCGGCTACGGCCCCGGCGTCTCGACATCGGTGGCCGAGAAGTTCGGCGCCGAGGGTTTTTCCGTCGCCCTGGTGGCGCGCAATGAGGCGTAGCTGGCGGCCGGCGTCGAAGCGCTGAAGGCCAAAGGCGTCGCGGCCGGCGCCTTTCCCGCCAACGCCGGTGATCCGGCATCGATCCGGGGCGCCATCGCCGCCGCACGCGCCGCACTCGGGCCGATCGGCGTCATCCATTGGAACGCCTACAGCGGGCGTGGCTTTGGCGACCTGCTCGAGGTCGATCCCGCGGCGCTACCGAACCTATTCGACGTGGCGCTCGTCGGCTTGTTGAGCGCAGTGCAGGAGGCGCTGCCGGACCTGAAGGCGGCAGGCGACGGCGCCGTCCTCGTCACCAATGGCGCGTTCGGCGAGATCAATCCGATGGTCGACGCCTTCGCCATCGCGCTGGGCGAAACGGGCGTGCCGATCGGCAACGCCGCCAAGGCAAAGCTGGTCGGCCTCCTTTCGGCGCGGCTGAAGGGCGACGGCGTCTACGTCGGCGAGGTCACCATCGCCGGGATCGTCAAGGGCACGGGCCCCGACGCCCCGGGGGCGCCCACCATCGAAGGCGCCGCCATCGCCGACGCGTTCTGGCGCCTCTACCAGGCCCGCGACGAGGTCCGCGCCCGTATCGGCTGACGGTGGCCCAAGCCCCGGCGCCGACGGAGGATCAGCGGGTTCCACCCTCGGCTAGCTTCATTGGGTTGGATCGGTCTCGGGCATAGGCGGCCGTCACCGTCGGCGAGCCCAAGCGGTTCACGACGAGGTCGATGCGGCTCGCCACGCAGTCGTTCCACAGGGCGCGACCGAAGGAGTCGCCAAGGCCGGCCTTGGGCGCGCAAACCCGCTCCGCCGCCTGGCTGATGCGCTCAAGCATTGTGTTGGCGCCTGCCGAGGTCGTCAGGTCGAGATCGCGGCAGCTCACGGTCGTCGAAACGTCTCCGGCGTCCCGAGCGAGAACCGCCGGGCCGGCTCCGATGGCGGTCGCCAACGCAGCGGCGAGCAGTAGATTCGAAACAGACATGATCGTCGTCTCCCAGGCCCTTCGGGCTTGAAGCGCGCAGGATTGAACTAGACGGTCGGCTGTCAGGCGGCTGTGACCGAGGTAACGTGGGACGACGGGTCACAGCGTCCGCTAGGCGCTCGCACGCGCGAGGCGCGCCGTAACAGGAACGGACGGAGCCATTTGGTTAAGTGTCACCGCAATCCCGCCGATACACGCGCTTTGGAGCGCCGGACGCGGTGAAAGTCCGCTTCCGCCTGGAAGCCAATCTCCGCCAACGACCCATTGCCGACGTTCAGCCGATCCATGTTACGCAAGTCCATGGGGGATCCGCTGGGGGGGCGGCATGGACATCCACAATCCCAAGACCTGGCATGGCTTCCGGGAGTTCCTGAAGGAATACCTGATCATCGTGGCCGGGGTGCTGACCGCGCTAGCCGGCGAACAGGCCGTCGAAGCGTTTCACTGGATGCATCAGGCGGAAGCCGGGGAAGCGGAACTGCGCATCGCCTTCCTTCGCGAAGTGAACAATGCGGCGTTGCGAGGGGCGCAGGACGCCTGCGTGACCCAACGCCTTGTCGCCCTGTCCTCGGTCCTGAGGCAGGCTACGGAAACCGGCCGGCTGCCGCCAATCGCGGCTGTCGGCCATCCGTCCTTCACTCCCTGGACGGTCGGCGCCTGGGAGGTCCTGGTGGCCGATCAGACCGTGTCACACCTGCCGCGGCAGAAGGCGATCGCCTACACAACGATCGTTCAGACAAGCGCGTATCTCAGCGCCCTCAGCGACCGTGAGGAGGATCTGTGGACGGTGCTGGACAGCATGGTCGGCGCTGGACGCCGGCTGAGCGATGTGGAGGCTCAGCAGCTGCGGACGACACTGGTCATGGCCGCCGGCTCAAGCGTCCACATGACCAAGACCAGCGCCCGTTTGCGTGACGCCGTGAAGGCGACGGGCCTGCTCCCCGCCTCCGAGTTTCCCGCAGCCGTCCGGCGCGCGACGGACGGCCGGTCGACCCTGGACATCTGCCGCCCGATCACTGTTCCGCCTCCGGGCGACCGGCCCACTTAGCGGCCCTAAGCCCGGACATGCATGGACCCGGGCCGCCGGTGAGCATGGTATAGCCCAAGGCACGGATCCGTCGGCGAGCGGAGGGGCTCGAATGAAATCTGTCGTGGTCACCGGCGTTTCCACGGGCATCGGCGCCGGCGTGGCGCGGGTGCTCGCCGCCGCCGGCTTCCGGGTCTTTGGCACGGTGCGGAAGATCGCCGACGCAGCGGCTCTCAGCGCCGAATTCGGCGATCGCTTCACCCCGATCGTCTTCGACGTCACCGATGAGGCCGCGATCGCTATCGCCGCGACGGAGGTCCGCGCCGCGCTGGGCGGCGCGAGGCTGAACGGGCTGGTGAACAACGCCGGCGTCGCCGTTTCCGGCCCCCTGACCTTGCAGCCGCCCGAGGATTTCCGGCGCCAGATCGAGGTCAATCTTGTCGGTCCCTTCCTGGTCACCCAGGCGTTCGCGCCGTTGCTCGGGACCGATCCGTCCCTGACGGGCTCCCCTGGTCGGATCGTCAACATCAGCTCGGTCGGTGGCAAGTTTGCCGCGCCTTTCCTCGGGGCCTACGCCGCGTCCAAACACGCTCTGGAAGGCTATTCCGAAGCCCTTCGACGGGAGCTGATGCTGTACGGAATTGACGTCGTCATCGTCGGGCCCGGTTCCGTCGCGACGCCGATCTGGGACAAGGCAGAAGCTGCCGGCCTCGGGCCCTACGCGGGAACCGCCTACGCGGGGCCGATGCAGCGGTTCAGCGACTACATGCTCACGCAAGGTCGCAAGGGCTTTCCACCGGAGAAGATCGGCCAGGTGGTGCTGACGGCCTTGACCGCCACCAAGCCGAAGGTGCGCTATGCGGTGGTTCCGGGCGCTCTGACCAACTGGATCATGCCCACGCTGCTACCCAAGCGAATAGTCGACCGGATCTTCGGCCGGGCCGCGGGTCTGCTGCCATGATGCGGCTCCTTGCCAAGGAAGCCGCAGTCGCTCGGCCGGGGTTCAATCGTTGGCTCATGCCGCCGGCGGCGCTGGCGATTCACCTCTGCATTGGCCAGGTCTACGCCCTCAGCGTCTTCTATGGCCCCTTGTCGCATCTCATTGGCGGCGCTCGCCCAGCGCCGGGCGATTGGACCCCGGCTGAACTCAGTTCCATCTTCACGATCGCGATCGTCACGCTGGGCTTGGGGACGGCCGTCGCGGCGCGATGGCTCGATCGGGCAGGCCCGCGGGCGGTCCTGTTTGTCGCCGCCTGCTGTTTCGGGGGCGGTTTCCTGATTTCGGCGCTCGGGGTGAGACTCCACCAGATCTCACTTCTCTATCTCGGGTCCGGTGTCGTGGGAGGCATCGGCGTCGGGCTCGGCTATGTCGGCCCGATCTCTCCGTTGATCCAGTTTTTCCCTGACCGCAGGGGGCTCGCCACTGGCCTTGCGATCATGGGGTTCGGCGGCGGCGCCATGATCGCCGCGCCGCTCTCGACGTTCCTGATGTCGCAGATGGCCGCGCCCGCCTCGGTCGGACTCGCCGAGACTTTCGCGATCATGGGGGCGATCTATTTCGTCGTCATGATGATCGGGGCCTTCGCCATCCGGACGCCGAACAGCGAAGACACAGCGCACCTCGCCGCTCCCGACATGTCGACCCCCGTCCAGGTCGCTGTCCGAAAGCCCCAGTTCTATCTCCTTTGGGTCATGCTCGCGGTCAACGTCGTGGCCGGCATCGGCGTGCTCGGCGAGGCGTCCGAGATCCTGCTCCAAAAGGTGGGTGACAGCGCAACGCCCGCGGCCATAGCCGGTTTTGTCGGACTCTTGAGCCTCTTCAACATGGCCGGACGGATCATCTTTGCGTCCGCCTCCGACCACCTCGGCCGTCGGAACACCTTCACGATCCTGTTTCTGCTGAGTGCGGTTCTCTACGCGGTCGCACCTTATGCCGGTACGCAGGAGAGCGTTCCTCTG
>DASXGB010000213.1:0-1641 GCA_036489325.1 Caulobacteraceae bacterium | reverse complement strand
CGAGGACTAGATTGCCGGCGCGTCCAGCGCGGAGGAACGGCGATGCCCATGGTCATCTACGAAATCGTCGAGCACGACGGCGGCTGGGCCTATCGGGTCGATGGCGTCTATTCGGAGACCTACCGTACCCACGACGCGGCCAAGGCCGCCGCCCGCCGCGCCGCCGGCGAACAGCGCGTGCCAGGCGAAGAGACTGGGATCAGCTGGGAGGACGCCGACGGCCGCTGGCACAACGAGGTCACCGACGGCAATGACCGGCCCGAGACCGAGGTGGAGGGGTAGCCTCCAGGCAAACCCCCCACTCCGCTCATCAAGTCAGTTGGAGTGCGGCGGGTTTTGAGACTGCGTTGGCGATAACGAGGAGTTTCCTGGCGACGGCGGTGAAGACGAGGCGCTTTGGCTTTCCGGCGTCGATGAGGCGCTGGGCGAAGGTCTTGAGCTGGGGGTGGGCTCTGGCGGCGGAGAGGGCGGCCATGAAGAGGATCTCGCGCAGGCCGCTTCTGCCGGATCTGCCGGTGAAGCGGCGCCTGGAGGCCTGACCGGAGTCTCTTGGGTGTGGCGCCAGGCCGGCGAGGCTGGCGACCTGGCGGCGGTTGAGGCGGCCGAGCTCGGGCAGGAGGGCGAGAAGGGTTCTGGCGGCGACGGGGCCGATGCCGGGGATGCAACGCAGGCGCGCCTCGGCCTGGGCCAGGTCCGGGTTGTCCCCGATCAGCTCGCCCACGGTCCGGTCGAGCCGGGCGATGTGATCCTCGAGGAAGGCGATCTCGGCCTCGAGGAGGGAGCGCAAGGCCTCCGGCGCGGGGCCGGCGCGGCGGTTCTTGGCCTCGGCCCGGACCACGACCAGGCTTTGGCGATGGCGCATCAGGCTGGCCAGGGCGTCTCGATCCTGGTCCGGGGGCGCCCACAGAGGCAGGCCAGCACCGCGCTCTTGGCCGTAGCGACTGAGCCAGCGGGCGTCGATGGGGTCGGTCTTGGCCGCTCCGCCGTGAGAGCGGATATAGTTCTTGGCCTTGGCCGGATCGGCCCGGTGAGCCGGCAGGCCCAGGGCGGTCGCAGCGGCCAGCACGGCGCGCTCGTAGCCGCCGGTGGCCTCGCAGACCATAAGCTCGTAGCTGGCGAAGGGGCTCAGAGCCTCGATCAGCGCCGCCGCCTGGTTGGGAACGCTGAGCGTGCGGCCTGAGACCGGGTCGAACAGCACGACGGAGGCCTTGGCGACGTCCGCGCCTAGCACGCGGTCCATCGTCTTGATGCGGGAGTTGGCAGGTTTCATGATCTTCCTCGGCTTCGGATTGTCTGCGGGCGCGCGAAAGCGGCCCAGTCAAGTCAGCAAGCAGGACGAAGTCGGCTCCCTCGCCGGGCCTCGATGACGACGGGCCTTGCGCCCCATCCTGGACGGCCACGGCGAGGGAAGGCGGGTCCCCGGCTGGCCAGCCGGGGACCCGTTTCACCGACCCGCCAACCTTAGCCCAGCTCAAACAGACAATCCTGGACGAGCCGCGCGTAGCGGCGAGATCCAGGACCCAGGTGTTTTATCGTAGGGCGCAGGGTTTCAGAAAAAGCCTGGGTCCTTGATGGCCTCGCTGAATTTATCCTTGGGCCGGCCTTTGGCCGGACCCGGGCGCGCTCGGCCTCAAGGATGAG
>DASXGB010000188.1:0-3615 GCA_036489325.1 Caulobacteraceae bacterium | reverse complement strand
CGAACTCAATCTGCAGCGCACAGTGCTATCCGCCCCGGCCGACGGCGTTGTGGCCAAGAAGGACGTGGCGGTCGGCCAGCGGGTTCAGGTCGGGCAGGCGCTGATGACCGTTGTGCCGATCTCGAGGGTCTACGTGGACGCCAATTTCAAGGAGGGCCAACTGCGCCATGTGCGCGTCGGCCAGCCGGTGACCCTGACCGCCGACCTCTATGGCGACGGCGTCAAATTTCATGGTCGAGTCGTGGGAGTCGGCGGCGGCACGGGCGCGGCGTTCGCCCTGATCCCGGCGCAGAACGCCACCGGCAACTGGATCAAGGTGGTCCAGCGACTGCCCGTGCGTATCGCGCTGGAACCGGAGGAGCTGAGGCAGCATCCCCTTCGCGTGGGGCTATCCATGAAGGCCGACGTTGACGTGAAGTCCCGTTAGGCCAGAGCCGCCGTCATGTCCGACCATCGCCCGGAAGACGAATTCGCCCCGATGGAAGGCGCTCCGTTGTGGATCGCCGGCGTCTTGCTTGCCCTCGCCAATTTCATGGTCGTGCTCGACATCACCATCGCCAACGTCTCGGTGCCCAATATCGCCGGCGGCCTGGCGGTTTCGCCTGATCAGGGCACCTGGGTCATTACCTCCTACTCCGTGGCCGAGGCGATCACGGTCCCCCTCACCGGTTGGCTCGCCCAGAGGTTCGGCGCGGTGAGGGTGTTCTGCGTAGCCATGGTCAGCTTCGGCGCCTGTTCGGCGCTCTGCGGCTTGGCGCCTTCGTTTGGAGCGTTGGTGACCTTCCGAGTGTTTCAGGGGCTATCAGGGGGCCCGATGATGCCGCTTTCTCAGACGCTCATGCGGCGGGTGTTCCCGGCAAGGCTGCAGCCGATGGCGCTTGGCTTGTGGGGCATGACGACGGTCGTCGGCCCGATTGCCGGCCCCCTGCTGGGCGGCGTCCTGGTCGACGGGCCGGGCTGGCCGTGGGTGTTCTACATCAATGTGCCGCCTGCGCTGATCTGCGCCTATCTCGCCTGGCGGATGCTCAACTCCCGGGAAACGGCGACTGAGCGTCGACCGGTCGATCTTTTCGGTCTTGGCCTCCTAATAGTCTGGGTGGGAGCGATGCAGATCATGCTCGACAAGGGCAAAGACCTCGACTGGTTCGGCTCAAGCACGATCGTCGCTCTGGCGATCCTGGCGGCCCTTGGCTTCCTGGCCTTCATCAACTGGGAGCTGACTGAGGAAAACCCGATCGTCGACCTCAGGGTATTCCTGCACCGTGGCTTCGCGGCCAGCGCGGCCATCATGTGTGTGGTCTATGGAACCTTCTTCGCCTCGGTCGTGTTGGTGCCGCTCTGGTTACAGACCAGCATGGGCTACACCGCCACCTGGGCCGGACGTGTCACCGCTTGGCAGGGATTGTTCGCGGTAGTCCTTTCACCGATCGTCGGACGCCTTACCGCCAAAGTCGATTCACGCCTGCTCGTCTGTTTCGGCGTGGCGATCATGGCGGTGGTCTCCTTCTGGCGAGCACAGTTCACCAGCAGCGCCGGCTACTGGGATATAGCGTTGCCGCAGATCCTGCTCGGCGTAGCCGTCCCGTTCTTCTTCATTCCGCTCACCGGTCTGGGCTTGAGCTCGGTCAAGCCGCAGGAGGTCGCCTCTGCGGCGGGTCTGCTCAACTTCGCCAGGACCGTCTCCGGGGCCTTCGCCGTCTCGATCACCACCACGGCCTGGGACAACACCGCCCGCTCACACCACGTTGATCTAGCCGGAACTCTGCACGATCCGGGGTCCACGCTGAATTCCATGCAGTCCATGGGCCTCACCGCCCAGCAAGCCGTGGGCGC
The DNA here is from genome assembly GCA_036489325.1 of Caulobacteraceae bacterium. Taxonomy (GTDB): domain Bacteria; phylum Pseudomonadota; class Alphaproteobacteria; order Caulobacterales; family Caulobacteraceae; genus Acaudatibacter. The sequence goes on along the minus strand of DASXGB010000188.1, from coordinate 1,782 downwards.
GCTGGACAATTTGGTTCAGGGTGAAGCGGTGATGGTGTCGACCGACCACATCTTCCTTATCAGCGCGGTCCTGTTTCTGGTGGGTGCGATCGTGGTCTGGCTGGCCCCCAAACCGACGACGCAAGTGGCGGCCGGCGCGGGAGGCCACTGACCTCGGCCGGCGTTCGGCCAACAACTTCACAATCGGAAACATTCCCCGGCGAAGGCTGAAATCCGCCCCCGGTAGGCTTGTCTCATCGGTCCCCGAGATCGGGGCGGAACATAGGAACTTCGAGATGACTGTCGATCCAGAGTCTGTGCTGCGTACGTCGGGGCGGCCAGGCGCCCGCACGTGGTGGCTCGCTGCCGCTTTCGCCGGCGTCTTCGTCGCTGGTGGGCTGACATTTTCCGGTGTCAGCCTGGCCGCCGACCAGATGGGCGCAGCGCACGGCGAAGGTCACATGCAGATGCACGCCATGATGGCCGAGCATTTGGACAAGGCGCTTGCGGCCGTCGACGCCACCCCTGATCAGAAGGCTCGCATCCACCAGATCATGCGCGGCGCCATGCAATCCATGGGCCCAATGCATCAGCAGATGGCCGGGACTCACACCGAGCTCCATCGCCTGCTGACCGCGCCGGTGATTGACCGCGCCGCGCTGGAAAAGCTACGCGCCGACCGCATCGCCGATGTCGACCAGGCCAGCCGCAGACTTGTCGGCGCCCTGGCGGACGCCGCCGAGATCCTGACCCCGGAGCAGCGGGCCAAGCTCGGCCAGATGATGATGCAGGAACATCACCACTGACCTGGCTCGCCCGCTCCCGGCTGGCCGGCCCACGCCGGGGGCGCGTTTCACAAAAGCCGGAACCGCTCCTGCAATCAGAACGCGCTCTGTCCTTTGAACCGCGAATACGATGCGATCTGGCGTTCCCGCCGGATCGTATCGTGTTCTAGTCTGGCCGCCATGGGCGGGCGCATCCTGATCATCGACGACGACGTCCGGTTAGCCGAGATGATCGGCGCCTACCTGACCGGCGCCGGCTTCAGCGTCGAAGCGCGCCATACCGGCCATGCGGGCGTTAGCGCGGTCGCGCACCGGGGCGGCCAGGCGCCGTTCGATGTCGTGGTGCTGGACATCATGCTGCCGGACCTGGACGGTCTCGAAGTCTGCCGTCGAGTGCGGGCCGCCAGTGACGTACCGATCCTGATGCTTTCGGCGCGCGGCGAGGATGCTGATCGCATCGTCGGCCTGGAGATCGGGGCGGACGACTATCTTCCCAAGCCGTTCAATCCGCGCGAGCTGCAGGCGCGGCTGAGAGCCATTCTGCGGCGCCGGCGCGGAGAGACCGGCGGCGAAACGCTGCACTTCGGCCGTCTGGAGATCGACGCCGGCTCGCGCACGGCTCGCATCGACGGGGCGGCTGCCCATCTCACGAGCTACCAATTCGATCTGCTGCTGGCCTTGGCCCGGAACGCCGGCAAGGCGATGAGCCGCGAAAGACTGATGGATCTCGCCCGCGGCGAAGATTCCGAGGCGCTCGACCGGTCGATCGATGTCCATATCTCGCGCATCCGCGCCGCCATCGAGGACGACCCGACCCGGCCCAAGCGAATCATCACCGTGCGCAGCGCCGGCTATCTCTTCGCGCGCTCCCACGACCTGGGCTGAACGGCGATGTTCGCGTTTCGCCGCGCCCTGTTCTGGCGGGTCTACCTCACGCTGCTCGCCAGCCTGACGCTGGCGGCGTTGCTGGCCGCCTTGGCCTGGCACAATCGGATCATCATCCAGCACCAGGCCCACA
>DASXGB010000118.1:0-22966 GCA_036489325.1 Caulobacteraceae bacterium | reverse complement strand
CAACTGGCGCGCCGCTCGATGGCGGAGGGCGGCCTATTCTTGCTTCACTCGATCATCGGCAACGTGCGCGAGGACCGGATCGAGCCCTGGCTCGACAAGTACATCTTTCCAGGCGGCGTCCTGCCTACCGTGGGCCAGATCGGACGCGCCTGCGAGGGCCTCTTTGTCATTGAGGATTTTGAGAATTTCGGCGCCGACTATGACCGGACGCTTATGGCCTGGTGGGCAAAGTTCCAGACCCATCGCGCCGCGATCTCCATCCGCCACGGCGAACGTCTGTGCCGCATGTGGGACTATTACCTGTGCTCTTGCGCCGGCGCCTTCCGCAGTCGGACGATCAACGTCGGCCAGTGGGTGCTCTCGCCGCTGGGCGTCCCGGGGGGCTATGTCCGCCCAACGACCTGAGGCGACTTTGAGCTCAATCGGAATATTTTGGGCGGCCCGCAATGCCCGCCACGCCGCGAAGCTCATCGCAATTCATCAAGGCGCCATCCATCATCACCATTCGCGAATGGCGGAGATCGCCGATATTCTTCGATGGGTCGCCCGAGACAAGCAGGAGGTCCGCATTCTTGCCCGGCGCGATGATTCCCGTGTGGTCATCCGCATGCTGAAGACGCGCCGGCGCTAGGGTGGCTGCCTGGAGGGCCTCCGACGGGGTGAAGCCGGAGTCCACGTAAAGCTCGAGCTCGCGCACCAACTCGAGGCCTGAGCCGTCCGTGCCGGCGACGATCTGCACGCCGGCCTCGTGCATGGCCCCCACGAGGTCCTCGAGCTTGCGGAAACTCGCTCGGTAGTCGGCCCGCGTGTAGCCGGGCGCCACCGCCAGGCCGCCGGCCCTGAAGCCTCGCTCGACCGTCGGCGGCAAGGTTCCCAAGAAGGGCGCATAGGCAGCGCCCAGGTCGCCGTTCTCGGGCACCATCAGACTTTCGACCACCACCAGCGTTGGATCGGACGTGATGTGCTTGCTAGCCATCGTGGCGATCAAGGATTTCATTGGATCGGCGGAAAGATCCATTCCCTTCGCGTATTTGGCTGGCCCCTCCATGCGGGCGATGGTGTTGGATTTGGCGACCACGTCATCCGGCATGGCTTGCATGGCGACGAAATAGATGTGGGTGATCTCGTCGTAGCCGGCATTGATGGCGTCCATGGTGCGCATGCCGGCCGGGATGTGGCCATGGACGTGCATGCCAAGCTGGTGAGCGAGGGCGGCCGTCGGGGCCACCCAGGCCGGATTGAAGCTGCCGTAGAATTTGACCGCGACAAACCCTTCGGACTTGGCCTTTCGGACGATCCCCAGGGCCTCGTCAAGCGAGGTCGAGACCTCGCCGACCTGGGCGGTGTATGGCCCCTTCCCGTCCATCAGCATGGATGGGTATACGTGGGGCATCAGAAGGTCGCCGGAGGCCCGGCGCGCCGCGCGAGATAGCGTCAGGGCAGTGACGTTTCCAGGATCGCGCACTGACGTGACGCCCAGAGAGAGCAGCGTCGGGCCCGAAAAGTCATCACCGACATGCTGGTGTGAATCCCACAGGCCCGGGACCAGCGTATCGCCGTGGCCATCGATGATCCGCGCGCCCGGTGGAACCGATGTTCCATTCGCGCCTCCGATTTTGGTGATGATCCCCTTATTGACGACGACCGTCTGATCGTCGGCGAAGCGGTCGCCATCGAGAAAGGCCCGCACATGGGTAAAGGCCACCGGCCCTTCAGTCTTTTGCAGGAACCGGTGAGCGATGGCCGCCGACCGTTTTCCCATCGCCTGATCCTGGGCCTTGTCGATCAGTGGCTGGGCGGCCTCATAACCCGGCCGGATCCAGGTGAGGCCGGCGTCAATGGCGAACAGCTTGCCTTTGTCATCAAACCACACGGGCGTCGGCGTGCCGCCAAATCCTGTGATCGCCCAGGCGGCGATGGTCTTCCTGGCGGCGCCGTCTCCGACTTCGAGAGTGGTCAGCGGTTCGGCGGTCAGTTCGCCACCCGGCAGGAGCCTGACCCGGTGGTCAGGCGAAGCGATCACCGCGTCGGCGACGATCTCGTTGACGTCGAAGGGACCGCCGAACGCAAGATACATCGCCGGGCCGGCATAGGGCGCGGAAGCCCCGTCGACCGGGCTCTTCCAGGTGGCGACGCCACCGTGGACATCGAATGTCTCGGCTGAGTCCCCGGAGGGGGTGAATCCGCGGATCTCCATGTGCGAGATGGAGCCGTCAGGACCCATGGCGGTCGCGCTGTCGGTCTCGAAGAGCTGGCCGCGCAGGTTAAGGCTTTCGCGGCCATGATGGACTCCATCGGGAGTCACCCATTGGTACGAATGGCCGTGCACGCCGGCGCTGGACATGATGGTGAAGCCGGTCGCGTCGGCCGGCGGTTTGGCCAATTCTTCCAGGGTTGCCGGCGCCGCGCAGGCTGTTGCTGCGCAGGCCAGGAGCGCAAGAACCAGGACCGAACGGCGCATTGTTTTGTCCCCCATGCCGGATCAATCCGGCCCGAGGCTGGTAGAGGCCCAAGGCCCCTCAGTCACATTAAATCGAGGTCAGGCGCAGTCGCGGCCTGGGAACAAGTGAGCGACTATTCGGTCGCCTGGGCGACCGGACCCGAGTCCTGGCCCTTGGCTGAGACATCCCGATCGACGAACTCGATCACCGCCATCGGGGCGTTGTCCCCGAACCGGAAGCCGGCCTTGAGCACTCGGACATAACCCCCCGCACGGGAGGCGTAGCGGGGGCCGAGCGTCGAAAACAGCTTGCCGACCTGGGCGACGTCGCGAACCTGGGAGATCGCCTGGCGGCGCGCATGCAGGTCGCCGCGCTTTGCGAGAGTCACCAGCTTTTCGACCACGGGCCGAAGCTCCTTGGCCTTGGGCAAGGTAGTGACGATCTGCTCGTGCTTGATGAGGCTGGCCGCCATGTTGGCGAACATCGCCGTGCGATGGCTCGACGTGCGGCCAAGTTTGCGGCGGGCGTATCCGTGACGCATGTCGAAATCTCCTCAAGCTCGGGCCGTCTCGCGACGGGCCGGCGCAACCTACATCTGGTCTTCGAACTTCTTGGCCAGGTCTTCAATGTTTTCCGGCGGCCAGTTGGGCACGTCCATGCCCAGGTGCAGGCCCATGTTCGCCAGCACTTCCTTGATTTCGTTCAAGGACTTGCGGCCGAAATTGGGGGTGCGGAGCATCTCCGCCTCGGTCTTCTGGATGAGGTCGCCGATGTAGACGATGTTGTCGTTCTTCAGGCAGTTGGCCGAGCGCACGGAGAGCTCCAGCTCGTCGACCTTCTTGAGCAGTGACGGGTTGAACGGCAGTTCCGGCTTGAGGTCGCCTTCGAGGCTCTTCTTGGGCTCGTCGAAAGTGATGAACACCTGCAGCTGGTCCTGCAGGATACGCGCGGCGTAAGCCACCGCATCCACGGGCGAGACCGCGCCGTTGGTTTCCACTTCCATGATCAGCTTGTCGTAGTCGAGGCTCTGGCCCTGGCGGGTCGGCTCGACGCGATAGGCGACCTTCTTCACCGGGCTGTAGAGGGCGTCGACCGCGATGAGTCCGATGGGCGCGTCTTCGGGACGGTTCATCTCGGAAGGGACGTATCCCTTGCCGTTCTGGACGGTGAACTCGATACGCACCGATGCGCCTTCGTCCAGGGTGAGCAGGACGTGGTCGCCATTGAGGATTTCAATGTCCGACGGAGCCTCGATCTGGCTGGCCGTCACCGGGCCCGGGCCGGAGGCGCGCAAGGTCATGCGCTTGGGGCCCTCGCTGTGCATGCGCAAGGCCATCTGCTTGATGTTGAGGACGATATCGACCACGTCCTCGCGCACACCCTCGAGAGAGGAGAATTCGTGGACCACGCCATCAATCTGGATGGCGGCGACGGCCGCGCCCTGAAGGCTTGAGAGCAGTACGCGGCGCAGGGAATTGCCGAGCGTCACGCCGAAGCCGCGCTCCAGCGGCTCAGCCACGATGCGAGCCCTGCGCGCGGGGTCGGCGCCGGTCTCGATCTGCGGCTTTTCGGGTCGGATCAGTTCGTTCCAGTTTCTTTCGATCACGGGCGGGGCATCCTCGAGGGCATCTGGGTCACGGCCGCAGGGGGATCGGCCGCGAGGGAATAGGTGGCGGGGCCTAGACGCGGCGCCGCTTGGGCGGACGGCAGCCGTTGTGCGGGATCGGCGTGACGTCACGGATAGTGGTAATCGTCATGCCCACGGCTTGCAGAGCTCGGAGAGCGGATTCGCGTCCCGAGCCGGGGCCGGAAACATTTACCTCCAGGGTCCGCACGCCATGTTCAGCGGCCTTTCGGCCCGCGTCCTCGGCCGCCATCTGCGCCGCATAGGGCGTCGACTTGCGGGAGCCCTTGAATCCCATCTGGCCGGCGCTCGACCAGGAGATCGCGTTTCCCTGGGCGTCGGTGATGGTGATCATGGTGTTGTTGAAAGACGCATTCACATGGGCCACGCCCGAGGTGATGTTCTTTCGTTCGCGCTTTTTGACGCGCGTCGGTTCCTTGGCCATATCTGTTACTTCTTCTTCCCGGCGATTGGCTTGGCCGGGCCCTTGCGCGTGCGGGCGTTGGTATGGGTGCGCTGGCCGCGGACCGGCAGGCCCTTGCGGTGGCGCAGGCCACGATAGCAGGCGAGGTCCATCAGACGCTTGATGTTGACCGCGGTTTCGCGGCGAAGATCGCCCTCCACCTGATAGTCGCGGTCGATGGTCTCACGGATCTGAATGACTTCCTGGTCGGTCAACTCGCTGACCCGGCGGCCCTCGTTGAGGCCGACCCGATCGACGATCTGGCGGGCTTTCGCGGGACCAATTCCGTGGATGTATTGCAGCGCGATCACGACGCGCTTGTTGGTCGGTATATTCACACCGGCGATACGGGCCACGCGGCTTTTCTCCTGATCACGCAGACAAGCGCGAAAAGCACACCCGACCCACCCGCCTGGAGGGCGGAGGGCCGGCGCGCTGATCGCGCCCTTTCGCGGAGCGCCTCGTATATTGGAATTGCCGCCGCCGGGTCAATGGCGAGAGCTGGAAAGGTGAGGATTTTCTGGAGACCTGTTCAGCCCACCCGCGCGCTGATAGCCGCCTCGACGGCCTCGGCGACGGTCTCGACATCGGCCATGCCGTCGATCTCCACCAGCTTGTCCTGGGCGCGGTAGTAGGGAATCAGGGGGCCGGTGTCGCGGTTGTAGGCTGCCAAGCGGCGCTCGAAGGATTGCGGATTGTCGTCGGCCCGCCCGGACTGGGCGAAGCGGCCGGCCACACGGGCCTTGAGCGCCACGTCGTCCACGCACAGGCGAATGACCACGTCGACCTTGCGATCGTGGTCGGCGAGCATGGCGTCGAGCGCTTCGGCCTGGGCGAGGGTGCGCGGGAAACCATCAAAGACGGCCCCGCCAGTGCCCTTCAGGTCCGGCAGGCGTTCCTCGATCAGGCTGATGACGATCTCGTCAGTGACCAGCTCGCCGTGGGCCATGATCGCCTCGACCTTTCTGCCGAGATCGGAGCCGGAGGCGATGGCGGCGCGAAGCATATCGCCGGTCGACAAGTGGACCATGCCGCGCCTGGCCACCAGGCGCGCCGCCTGAGTCCCCTTCCCCGCCGCTGGCGGGCCAAACAGGATCAGATTCATCCCTCCCCCGGTCGGCTAGCGCCTGACGGCCCTCAGCTTCGACTTCTTGATCAGCCCTTCATACTGGTGGGCCAGCAGATGTGACTGAATCTGGGCCACGGTGTCCATGGTCACCGACACAACGATAAGAATCGATGTGCCGCCGAACATATAGGACCCAGTCGGGCCGGCCAGGAGCTCCGGCACCAGGCAGACGATGGCGATATAGACCGCCCCAATCACGGTCAGGCGCGTGAGCACATAATCGATGTACTCCGCCGTGCGCTTGCCCGGCCGGATGCCCGGAAGGTTGCCGCCGTACTTGCGGAGGTTCTCCGCCGTGTCGTCCGGATTGAACACCACTGAGGTGTAGAAGAAGCAGAAGAAGATAATGAGCGCGCCATAGAGAACCATGTAGGCCGGCTTGCCATGGGTGAGCTGGCCGGCCGCGCCCGGAAGCCACTGCAGCCAGGTCGGCAGGTTCTGGGGCTTCATGAAGCTGACCGCCGTCGCCGGCAGAAGCAGCAAGGATGAAGCGAAGATCGGCGGGATCACGCCGGAGACGTTGATCTTGAGCGGCAGGAAGGAATTGTCCCCGCCCATGATCCGGTTTCCCACCTGCCGCTTGGGATAGACGATCAGCAGCCGACGCTGAGCGCGCTCCATGAAGACAATGGCCAGGATGATGGCCACCGACAGAATCAGCAGACCGAAGATCGAGAATGTCTGGGACGAGTCGAGCCTGGCCGCTTGCAGCATTTGCCACACGGCGGTTGGAAGGCGCGCGACGATGCCGGCGAAGATGATCAGCGAGATGCCGTTGCCCACCCCGCGGCTGGTCATCTGCTCGCCCAGCCACATCAGGAAGATGGTGCCGCCGGTGAGGGTGACGACCGTCGAGAGGATAAAGAACAGGCCTGGCTGATCGACGATGCCAGGGCTGTTGGAAAGGCCGACGCCGATGCCGAACGACTGGAACACCGCCAGCAGCACGGTGAGATAGCGGGTGTACTGGTTAAGCTGCTTGCGACCAGCCTCGCCGCCTTCCTTCTTCAGCTTCTCCCACGGCGGATAGGTGGTCTGCAGCAACTGAACGATGATCGAAGCCGAGATGTACGGCATCACGTTCAGCGAGAAGATCGCCATGCGCTGGACCGCGCCGCCTGAGAACATGTTGAACATGCCCAGGATGCCCTTCGATTGACCCTCGAAGGCATGGGCGAAGGCGGCGGCGTTGATGAGCGGGATGGGGATGTACGTCCCGATCCGGTAGATCACCAGGGCCACCAGGGTGAACCAAAGTCGCTTGTGCAGCTCGGTCGCCTTCTGGAAGGCGCCGATGTTCATGTTGGCTGCGAGTTGTTCGGCGGCCGAAGCCATCAGAAGCGACCTGAAATCCGGTGAGCGAGATGTTGCGTGTCAGATAGGGCCAATCGCGCGGGGATGCGACTCCCGCGACGACATCAATCGTCCTGAGGGGCCGGCTTTTCGGCGTCGGCCTTCGCGGCCGCGGACTTCTTGGAGGCTGGCTTTTCCGCCGCCGGCTTCTCGGTCGCGGCCTTCTTCGCGGCCGGCTTCTCGGCCTCCGTCGTCTTGGGGGCTGGCTTTTCCGCCGCCGGCATCTCGGTCACGGCCTTCTTCGCGGCCGGCTTCTCGTCCTCCTTCGTCTCGGGGGCAGGCTTTGCGGGCGCGGTCACGGTGATCTTGCCGCCGGCCTTTTCCACCGCCGCCTTGGCCGAGGCCGATGCGGAATGAACGGTGATGTCGATCTTGGACTTGAGCTCGCCCTTGCCGAGCAGGCGCACGCCGTCCTTCAGCCGGCGAACGACGCCTGAAGCGACGAGCGCGGCGCCGTCAATCGGCTTTTTGGCATCGAGCTTGCCGGCGGCGATAGCCTGTTCGAGCCGCCAGAAGTTCACCTCCGCCAACTCGCGGGAGAACGGATTGTTGAAGCCGCGCTTGGGCATCCGCATGTGCAGCGGCATCTGGCCGCCTTCGAAGCCGTGGATGGCGACGCCCGAACGGGACTTCTGGCCCTTGACGCCGCGACCGCCGGTCTTGCCCTTGCCGGAGCCGGGTCCGCGGCCGATGCGCATGCGCGCTTTTGTCGAACCCGGGCGCGGGGAAAGCTCGTTGAGCCTGGTCATATGAACGCCTCTCCTGAAGAGATCTGACGCCGGGATGTCTCCCGACTCGGCTGATGGATAGGTTGGCTGGTACTAGTCGACGACCTCGACCATGTGCGCGACCTTGGCGATCATGCCACGCACGCTGGGCGAATCGTCGAGCTCGCTCCTTCGGCCAATGCGGCCAAGGCCCAGGCCCACGAGGGTGGCGCGCTGGTCTGACTTTCGACGGATCGGACTGCCGGTCTGACGGACCGTGATTCTGGCGATATCCTTAGCCATGATTGTCAGGCCTCCACGGTCTCGGCTGCGACGTCACCGCGCCGGCCCAGAAGATCGCTGACCTTCTTGCCGCGCTTGGAGGCGACCTGGCGGGGCGAGGCCTGGGCCTTCAAGGCCTCGAACGTCGCGCGCACCATGTTGTAAGGATTGGACGAGCCGACCGACTTAGCTACCACGTCCTGGACGCCGAGGGTCTCGAGCACCGCGCGCATCGGGCCGCCGGCGATGACGCCGGTCCCGGCCGGCGCCGAGCGCATCATGATCTTGCCCGCCCCCCACCGACCATGGCCGTCGTGATGCAGAGTCCGGCTCTCGCGGAGCGGCACCCGGATCATGCTCTTCTTGGCTTCCTCAGTCGCCTTACGGATCGCTTCGGGCACCTCACGAGCCTTGCCGTGACCAAAACCGACTCGGCCCTTCTGGTCGCCGACGACCATGAGAGCGGCGAAGGAAAACCGGCGTCCACCCTTCACGGTGGCGGCGACGCGGTTGATGTGCACCAGCTTCTCAACGATGTCGCCATCGCCACGCTCTTCGGGCGGCTTGCGATCGCGCCGGTCGCGGCGATCGCCGCCGCTGCGCTGTTGTTCGGCTCTGGCCATGCGAAACCGTCCTTAAAAGTTCAGGCCCGCTTCGCGCGCTGCGTCGGCAAGAGCGCGGATGCGACCATGAAAGATGTAACCGCCGCGGTCGAAGACCACGTCCTTGGCGCCTTTTTCCAAAGCCCGGCGAGCGAGAAGCGCGCCGACCTTGGCAGCCCCGTCCTTGCCCGAGCCCTTGGCGATATCGGCCTCGAGAGACGAAGCGGCGGCGATCGTGACGCCCTGCCGATCGTCGATCACCTGGGCGTAGATGTTCTTCGCTGAGCGGAAGACCGACAGGCGCGGACGCCCCCCGGCCAGGCTCTTGAGGCGCCGGCGTACGCGACGAGCGCGCTTGAGCTCGGATTGGCGGGTCGAGTGAGCCATGACCTACTTCTTCTTGCCTTCCTTGCGGCGGACCTTTTCGCCGGCAAACCGTACGCCCTTGCCTTTGTAAGGCTCCGGCGGGCGGACCTTGCGGATGCGGGCGGCCATTTCGCCGACCAGTTGCTTGTCGATGCCGCTGATCCGGATCTCGACCGGGCGCGGAACCTGAAATGAGATGCCGTTGGGCGCGGCGATGTCGACCTCGTGCGAGAACCCGAGCTGCATGGACAGGGTCTGGCCCTTCATGGTGGCGCGATAGCCCACGCCGACCAGTTCGAGAGTCTTTTCGTAGCCGGCCGTGACACCCACCACCATGTTGTTCACCAGGGTCCGCGAGAGCCCCCACATGGCGCGCGCGCGGCTACTCTCGTCGCGCGGGGCGAACGTCAGCTCGCCGCTCTCGTGAGCGACGGTGACATCGTCGCTGACCGTCCAGGAAAGCTCGCCCTTGGGCCCCTTCACGCTGACGGTCTGGCCGTCGACCGCGACGGTGACTCCGGTGGGAATGGCGATGGGACTCTTGCCGATACGTGACATCTCAATACACCCGGCAGAGGACTTCGCCGCCCACGTGCGCCTCGCGCGCGGCGGTGTCGGACATCACGCCCTTGGGCGTGGACAGGATCGAGATGCCGAGACCGTTCTTCACCGGCTTCAGGTCCGAGATGGACGAGTAGACACGACGCCCCGGCTTGGAGACACGGCTGATCTCGACGATCACCGGTTCGCCGTCGAAATACTTGAGTTCGACCTCGAACTCCGGAAAGGCGCCCGGCTTTTGCACCAGCTCGTAGCCGCGGATGTAGCCCTCGGACTTCAAGACCTCGAGCACGCGCTGGCGCATCTTCGAGGCCGGAGTTGAGACCTTCGAGCGCCGACGCTCTGCGGCGTTGCGGATGCGGGCGATCATGTCGCCAATGGGATCGTTCACCATGATTCCCTCACCAGCTCGCCTTCACCAGGCCAGGGATCTGGCCGGCGGAGCCCAGCTCGCGCAATGCGATGCGACTCATCTTCATCTTGCGGTAGAAGCCGCGCGGACGGCCCGTAAGAAGGCACCGGTTGCGGATGCGCACGGGCGCGGAATTGCGCGGCAGTTTCGCCAGCTTCAGCCGCGCTTCGAACCGCTCCTCAAGCGAGAGGGCTTCGTTCTCGGCGGTCTGCTTGAGGGCCAACCGCTTGGACGCATACTGCTTGACGAGTCGGCGAACCCGTTCGTTGCGGTTGACGGCGCTCTTCTTGGCCATGTCTCTGTTCTCTCTTACCTCTGCCTCAGGCCGCGAACGGGAACTGGAATTCACGAAGAAGCGCGCGCGCCTCGTCGTCACTCTGCGCGGTCGTGCAGACGATGATGTCCATGCCCCAGACCTGGTCGATCTCGTCGTAGTTGATCTCGGGGAACACGAGGTGCTCCTTCAAGCCCATGGCGTAGTTGCCGCGGCCGTCGAAGCTGGTTGCCTTCAGTCCCCGGAAGTCCTTCACCCGCGGCAGCGCGATGGTGATCAGCCGGTCAAGGAATTCGTACATCCGGTCCTTGCGCAGGGTGACCTTGGCGCCCACCACCATGCCCTCGCGCAGCTTGAAGCTGGCGATCGACTGGCGCGCCTTGGTTGGCACCGGCTTCTGGCCCGTGATCGCAGCCAAATCCTTCATGGCCGCGGCCGGCTTTTTTGAATCGGCCACGGCTTCGCCGATCCCCATGTTGACGACGATCTTGTCGAGCTTGGGGACCTGCATCTCGTTGGTGTAGCCGAACTCATCCTTCAGCGCCTTGCGAATGCGCTGGCGGTAGTCGGTCTTGAGCCTCGGCTCGTAGGTTTGCTCAGCCATGGATCAATTCCCCGGTGGTCTTGGCGAACCGGACCTTCTTGCCGTCCTCGACGCGGAAGCCGACGCGGGTCGGCGCTCCGTTTGAATCGGCGACGGCGACGTTGGACACATGCACGCTCGCCTCGCGCGTCTTGATGCCGCCCTGCGGATCGTTGCGGTCCGGGCGAGTGTGTCGCTTGACGAGATTGAGGCCCGAAACGAAGACCCGGCCCTCCTTGGGCAGGACCTTGGTCACCTGGCCGCTGCGACCCTTGTCCTTGCCGACCAGCATGACAACGCGATCGCCCTTCTTGACCTTGGCGGCCATCACAGCACCTCCGGCGCGAGCGAGATGATCTTCATGTGGTTCTTGGCTCTGAGCTCGCGCGGCACCGGCCCGAAGATGCGCGTGCCGATCGGCTCGGACTGCTTGTTGACGATCACGGCCGCGTTGCGGTCGAACCTGATCACCGATCCGTCCTTGCGCTTGATGGCCGAGGAGGTGCGCACGACGATCGCCTGCAGCACGTCGCCCTTCTTCACCCGGCCCCGCGGAATGGCCTCCTTGACGGAGACCACGATCTTGTCGCCCACGCCGGCATAGCGCCGGCCGGCGCCGCCAAGCACCTTGATGCACATCACGCGGCGCGCTCCCGAGTTGTCGGCAACCTCGAGGTTGGTCTGCATCTGGATCATCGGTCTTGCCTCAGGCCTCTGCCTTGGGAAGCACTTCCCAGGTCTTGAGCTTGGATTTCGGCGCGCACTCGACGATCCTCGCTGCCTCACCGGCGCGATAGGCGTTCAGCTCATCGTGAGCGTGGTATTTCTTGGACCGGCGCACGGTCTTCTTCAGCAGTGGATGAAGGAAGGTCCGCTCGACACGAACCACCACCGTCTTGTCGCCCTTGTCAGAGACAACCACGCCTTCGAGAATTCGCTTCGGCATCTTCTTCAGGTTTCCTCTAGGCCTTGGGGGCCTTGGCGCGCTGGACGGTCTTGATGCGCGCGATGTCTCGGCGCACCTCTTCCACGCGGTGGGTCTTTTCCAACTGACCGGTCGCGGCCTGGAAGCGCAGGTTGAACTGCTCCTTTTTCAGGCTGAGCAGCTGGTCGGTGAGCTGATCGGGCGTCAGGCGACGCACATCATCGATCTTCATGTCAGGCAGCCTCCGTCGCCGCGCCGAGCCGGGAGACGATGCGGGTCTGGACGGGCAGCTTGGCTGCGCCGAGGCGCAGGGCCTCGCGCGCCACGTCATCGGGCACGCCGTCGACCTCGAACATGATCCGGCCAGGGGCGACGCGGGCGGCCCAGTACTCGATCGCGCCCTTGCCCTTGCCCATGCGGACCTCCGCCGGCTTGTCGCTCACCGGGACGTCCGGGAAGATTCGGATCCACACCCGGCCCTGGCGCTTCATCTGGCGGGTGATTGCCCGGCGCGCGGCCTCGATCTGACGGGCGGAGATACGATCGGGCTCCACGGTCTTGAGCCCATGGGAGCCGAAGTTCAGCGTGAAGCCGCCCTTGGCCATGCCATGGATCTTGCCCTTGAACTGCTTGCGGTACTTGGTTTTCTTCGGAGACAGCATGACGATGGACCCTAGGCGCTGACGGCTTCGCGGCGGTCACGGCGTGGCCCGCGGTCGGGGCGATCGCCCCGGGGCTCACGGCCACCGCCCTCGCCCGCCGGGCCGGATTCACTCGCCAGACGCTTGTCGAGCGCCATCGGGTCGTGCTCGAGCACCTCGCCCTTGAAGATCCACGCCTTGACGCCGATGACGCCGTAGGTGGTCTGGGCTTCGGCGAAACCGTAATCGATGTCGGCCCTGAGCGTGTGCCGGGGAACGCGGCCCTCATGATAGGATTCCGCGCGAGCGATCTCAGCCCCGCCGAGACGGCCAGCCACTTCGATGCGCACCCCTTTGGCGCCCAGGCGCATGGCCGATTGCATCGAGCGCTTCATGGCGCGACGGAAGGCAATGCGACGCTCGAGTTGCTGGGCGATGTTCTCGGCCACCAGCTGGGCGTCGGTCTCAGGCTTGCGGATCTCGACGATATTGAGGTGCACTTCGCCCTCGGTCATCACCGAGAGGTCCTTGCGCAGCTTTTCGATGTCGGCGCCCTTCTTGCCGATGATCACACCCGGCCGAGCGGCGTAGATGGTCACGCGGCAGCGCTTATGTGGGCGCTCGATGATGATCCGTGAGACGCCGGCCTGGGCAAGACGCTTCTTCAGTTCGCGGCGCACGTGCAGGTCCTCGTGCAGCAGACGCGCATATTCTGGGCCACCGGCGAACCAGCGACTGTCCCAGGTGCGGATGATGCCTAGCCGAAGGCCGACGGGATTGACTTTCTGACCCATCAGGCCGCCTCGCCCAGTTCGCGGACCACGATGGTGATCTCGCTGAATGGCTTCTCGATCCGGGTCGAACGGCCCCGAGCCCTCGCGGAAAAGCGCTTCATGGTCAGGTTCTTGCCTACAAAGGCCTCGGCGACGACGAGATTGTCGATGTCGAGGTTGTGGTTGTTCTCGGCGTTGGAGATCGCCGAGTAGAGCGCCTTGCGCACATCGATGGCGATGCGCCTGCGGCTGAATTCCAGTTCGTTGAGCGCCCGCTGGACCTTCAGGCCGCGGATCGATTGCGCTACCAGGTTGAGCTTGCGCGCGCCGGTGCGCAGCGAACGGACCTTGGCCATCGCCTCGATTGGCTTCAGACGCCGGATCTTCGCCTTCTTGCTCATCCTACTTCCTCTTGGCCTTCCGGTCGGCGGCGTGGCCTGGGAAGTAGCGGGTGGGCGCGAACTCGCCGAACTTCATGCCGACCATATCCTCGGTGACCATGACCGGAACGTGCTTCTGGCCGTTGTGCACGCCAAACGTCAGGCCGACGAACTGCGGCATGATGGTCGAACGGCGCGACCAGGTCCTGATCACGTCCTTGCGGCCCGTCGACTGGAGGGCTTCCGCCTTTTTCAGCAGGAAGCCATCGACGAACGGGCCCTTCCATACGGAGCGGGTCATCGCTTAGCGCGCCTTCTTCATGTGCCGGCTGCGGATCACGTATTTATCCGTCGCCTTGTTGGATCGGGTCTTGCGGCCCTTGGTGGGCTTGCCCCACGGCGTGACTGGATGGCGTCCGCCCGAGGAGCGCCCCTCACCCCCGCCGTGCGGGTGATCGATGGGGTTCATGGCCACGCCGCGGACGTGCGGGCGACGGCCCTTGTGGCGCACGCGGCCGGCCTTGCCGAGGACCTCGTTCATGTGGTCGGGGTTGGAGACCGCGCCGACGGTGGCCATGCAGCCGTCCGCCACCATGCGCAGTTCGCCCGAGTTCAGGCGGATCTGGGCGTAGCCGGCATCGCGACCCACCAGCTGAGCATAGGTCCCGGCCGAGCGCGCGACCTGGCCGCCCTTCATGGGCTTCAATTCGACGTTGTGGATGATGGTGCCGATCGGCAGGCTGCGCAGCGGAGAGGCGTTGCCCGGCTTTACGTCGACTTTGTCGGCGGCGACGATCTCATCGCCGACCGTCAGGCGCTGCGGGGCCAGGATATAGGCCAACTCGCCATCGGCGTATTTGACGAGGGCGATGAAGGCCGTGCGGTTCGGGTCATATTCGAGCCGCTCGATCCGGCCGGTCACGTTCCACTTGCGGCGCTTGAAATCGACCGCGCGATAAAGGCGCTTGGCGCCGCCGCCACGGAAACGCACGGCGATGCGCCCGCCGCCGCCGCGGCCGCCGGTCTTGGTGAGGCCTTCGACAAGGCTCTTCTCCGGCCGGCCCTTGTGCAGATCGGACCGGTCGACGAGCACCAGGCCGCGTCGGGAAGGCGAAGTCGGATTGAACTGTTTGAGAGCCATGACCCTACAGCCCCGTCGTAATGTCGATGGATTGGCCCTCTTCGAGCGTGACGATGGCCTTCTTAATATCGCTGCGGCGACCCTTGCGGCCGCGGAACCTCTTGGTCTTGCCCTTCTGGATCAGGGTGTTGACCTTCACGACCTTGACCTTGAACAGCTCCTCGACCGCCGTGGCGATGTCTTCCTTGGTCGAGTTGAGGTCGACGCGGAAAACCACCTTGTTGTGGTCGGAGAGCAACGTCGCTTTTTCCGTGATCACGGGTGAGAGGATCGTGTCGTAGTGGCGGGCAGTGGCGGCCATCACGCGGCCTCCTTCGCTTCGAAGCGGGCCCGGATGGCCTCGACGGCGTCCTTGGTCAGAACCAGGGTGTCTCGGCGCAGGACGTCATAGACGTTCAGGCCCGCGTCCGGCAGCACATCGATGTTGGGGATGTTGCGAGCCGCCAGCTTCAAGTTCGGATCCACCGTGGCGCCGGCGATGATCAGGGCGTTGCTGAGGCCGAGTTTGGCGAGGTCGGCGCGCAGCGCCGCGGTCCTGGCCTGCTTGACGTCGGCTGAACTCAAGACAATCAGCGCGCCCGATCCGGCCTTGGACGAAAGCGCGTGGCGGAGCGCCAGGGCCCTGACCTTCTTGGGAAGGTCGAAGCCGTGATCGCGGACCACGGGGCCGAAGGCGCGGGCGCCGCCGACGAACTGAGCCGCCCGGCGCGAGCCATGGCGAGCCCCGCCCGTGCCCTTCTGGCGATACATCTTCTTGCCGGTGCGCGAGACCTCGTTGCGCACTTGAACCTTGTGGGTGCCGGCGCGGCGCTTGGCGAGCTGCCAGGTGATGCAACGCTGCAGCAGATCGGCGCGGATCGTCTTGATACCGAAAATGTCGTCCGGCAGTTCGACAGCGCCATCCTTGGCGCCGGCGAGGGTGATGACGTCGATTTTCATGCCTCACCCCCGGTTTCGACTTCGGTCGCTTCGACGACAGCCGGCTCTTCGACGGCTTCCGCCGGAACCGACTTGCCAGTCGACTTGAAGGCGCCCGGCGTGGGAAGGTCGGCGTGCGCGTTCGACTTCACGGCGTCGCGGACCTGGACGAAGCCGCCCTCGGAGCCGGGCACGGCGCCCCGGATAAGGATCAGACCGCGTTCCACGTCGACGCCGAAGACCGTAAGATTAAGAGTGGTTACCTGGTCCTGGCCCATGTGGCCGGCCATCTTCTTGCCTTTGAACACCTTGCCGGGGTCCTGGCGCTGGCCGGTGGAGCCATGCGCGCGGTGCGAGACGGACACACCGTGGGTGGCCCGCATGCCGCCGAAATTCCAGCGCTTCATGGCGCCGGCGAAGCCCTTGCCGACCGTGACACCGGTGACATCCACTTTCTGGCCGGCGGCGAAGTGGTCGGCGGTGAATTCGGCGCCGACCTCGATAAGATTGTCCTCGCTGACCCGGAACTCGGCGACGCAACGCTTGGGCTCGACCAGCGCCTTGGCGAAGTGGCCCCGCTCGGCCTTGGTGGTGTTCTTGGCTTTCTTGGCCCCGGCTCCGAGCTGCAGGGCCACATAGCCGTCGCGCTCGCGGGTCCGCTGGGCGGTCACCTGACAGCCTTCCAGGCTCAATACGGTCACCGGGGTATGAGAGCCGGCCTCATCGAAGAGGCGGGTCATTCCCAGCTTTTTGGCGATCACGCCGGTTCGCATCGGACCCGCTCTCCCTAAAGCTTGATCTCGACGTCCACGCCAGCCGAGAGATCGAGCTTCATGAGCGCGTCCACGGTCTGCGGGGTCGGGTCGATGATATCGAGCACGCGCTTGTGCGTGCGGATTTCGAACTGCTCGCGTGACTTCTTGTCGATGTGTGGCGAGCGGTTGACGGTGAAGCGCTCGATCAGCGTCGGCAACGGGATGGGACCGCGTACGGTCGCGCCTGTCCGCTTGGCCGTGTTGACGATCTCGCGCGTGGAATGGTCCAGCACGCGGTGGTCAAAGGCCTTGAGCCGAATGCGGATGTTTTGACGATCCATATCGCTCGTATGTTCCCTTCGAGGCTCGGTGAGCCTGCGTGCGCCAGACCATTTCAAAGACCGGCTCGATCGACCCCGTATAGGGTCGCCGAACGCATAAGCCCGCAAAAACGATAGGCCCGCGCGGAACCCCGCGGGGCCTGGAGTCCCAGATCAGACGTCAAAAAGAGCGTCCGGCCAAGGTCGTCCCGCGGACCGCGTCTGCCAAGGGAAAAACCCCCAAGCACAGCCGGTCCAACAGAGAGGCGCGCTTCTAGACGCGACACCTCTTGCCGTCAAGGGCCGGCCAAAGGATGCTAGATGTCACGAAAGCGCCCCCGCCGGGCGCCTCCAATGGCTTGCGGGAACGCCTTATCATACAGGGACTGCGCGATTGAGCGGCAAATCCAACAGACGCCGCAATGCCGTGGCCCTGGCGATCTCCGCCGCGCTGCATATCCTCTTCCTTTCGTTCGTGATCAACGAGACGGCGAACCCGTATGCCCTGCCCCCGGCGCAGGAGCCGCCCATCCAGCTCGAGATCTATCCGCAGGAGGAGGTTCCCCAGCCCCCACCTCCGCCCGTCGTCATTCCCCCCAAACTGAAACAGGCGCTGGAGAAGCAGACGCCGCCACCGCCACCGCCGCTGCCGCCCACACCTGTTCCGCCCAAACCTGAACAACAGCCGCCGACGCCCATGGCGCCGGCGAAAGTGACGCCGCCTAAGCCCAATCCGCCAACTCCGACCCCGCCGACGCCGCCGGCGCCGACCCAGGCGCGGCCGACGCCGCCGAAACAGAACCCGATCCCGGCCGCGCCAACGCCGGCCCGTACGCCCGCGCCGCCAGCGCCGTCGCCAACCCCGTCGCCTGGGCCCACCCCCTCTCCGAAGCCGCCGACGACGGCGACAATCATCACCCAGAGCGTGGTGACCGCTCGCACTCCCTCTCCCCAAGTCGTCATGAGGCCTAGCAAGCTCAATCTGCACAAATCCAACCATGAGATCCCCTCGAACGTGCCGACCCTGCCACTCGCGCCCGGCGGCGCCGTTGCTTCAGGCGGAGGCTCACAGGGCGGCGGCGCCCCGGGCGCGCCGGGCGCCTTGGGGGGGTCGCGTTTGAATGGTCTCAGCCCCTACCCATACGGAGCCCTGCCAAGCGGAGGGCCGGGCCTGCGCGGCACGCTGGTCGGCTGCGCCAACGCCAATGCGGTCAATCTCACCAACGTGGAACGGGCTCGCTGCGATGAGCGCTTTGGCGTAGAGGCTGCGCATGCGCCGGCGCTTGATGGCATCGACCCGGCCAAGCGCGCGCGGTTCGACCGTACGGCCGATAAACAAGAGCGAAGCAGGAACAGCGGCATGCCCGTAGGCACGGACAAAGGTAGCGGCACGATCGGAGGCCTGGGCGACACCCATCCCCTCACCATTCCACTTCCGCAATGAGATCCAGACCAATGCGATCAGCCCTCTGCGCCACAGCAGCGATCTGTCTGCTGGCAAGCACCGCCGCCGCCGACTCCATCCGGCCGGGTTTCTGGTCGACCACAAACACCGTCACGGCGCCGGTCCATCAGTCGAAGACCGAAAACCGCTGCATCACGCCGGAGGCGATCGCCAAGTTCACCGGTTGCTACATCAATCATCACTACAAATGTACGTGCCCGGAACAATCGAGCGCCGGTGGGCGCATCATCTTCCACGGCGATTGCGTCGACGCCAAAGGGCATCACGTCCTGATCGATGGCGATGGGACATACACCCCCAAAACCTTGCAGTTGAGCGCACAGGGCGACACCACTTGGATGGGCCTGAAGCTGCACTTCGACACCCATACAGACTCCCATTGGCTATCCGACACCTGCCCACCCGGGTCGCCTGGCAGCGACGGCCGCTGAACCGTGGCGGGGGCGACGGCCGGCTACTCTGGTAAGTCCCTTGCCGAAAAGCTGGGGATCAAGGCGGGCGCCCAAGTCTGGCTGCTCGATGCCCCGGACCATTACCTCGAGCTGCTGGGTCCTTTACCAATGGGCGCCACAGTCGTCTCCCATCCCGGCGAGGCCGACATTTTGCATGCATTCATGACCGATCGGGCGTCTCTCACGGCCAGTGCGGCACGCCTTACGGACAGCTCACGCCAGGGCGCGGCCCTGTGGATTTCCTGGCCGAAGAAATCATCTGCGCAGTTCGTCGACCTGACTGAGGACGGTGTGCGGGAGATCCTTCTTCCCACCGGCTGGGTGGACGTCAAGGTCTGCGCTATCGACGTCAACTGGTCGGGTCTCAAGTTCCTGCGCCGTCGGATCTGAGATCCGCGCGGTCTGCAGGCGGAGGCGATGGGGCCGCCTCCGCCTGACCGTTCTAGACCGTCTCGGCTTCGATCTCCGCGGGCAGAGGCTCCATCTCGATGACCACGGCGCGGCTGGCGGCCAGGGCCTCGTCGCGCTTGCCGGCGATCCGCTGCAGACCGCGCAAGTATGAGCCTGTGCCGGCCGGTATGAGCCGTCCCACGATCACGTTCTCCTTCAGGCCCTCGAGCGTGTCGCGCTTGCCGTGGACAGCGGCGTCGGTGAGCACTCGGGTGGTCTCCTGGAAGGAGGCGGCCGAAATGAAGCTGCGGGTCTGAAGCGAGGCCTTGGTGATCCCCAGCAAAACCGGCTGGGTGATCGCCGAACGCCCGCCGCGGGCTTCCGCCTTGGCGTTCTCTTCGTCGACATCGGGCTTGTCGAGGTGGTCGCCTTTGAGCAGGCCGGTGTCGCCTGGCTCCAGGATTTCGACCTTCTGAAGCATCTGACGAACGATTGTCTCGATGTGCTTGTCGTTGATCGGCACGCCCTGCAGTCGGTAGACGTCCTGGATCTCTTTGACCAGGAAGTCGGCTAGAGCCTCGATGCCCAGGATCCGCAGGATGTCGTGCGGATCGGGGTTACCATCGATGATGTACTCACCTCGGCGGATCTGGTCGCCGTCATGCACCGCGATGTGCTTGGCCTTGGGGATCAGGAACTCGACCGCTTCACCATCGTCGGGGACGATGCGGATCCGGCGCTTGTTCTTGTAGTCCCGGCCGAACTCGACGCGGCCGTCCATCTCGGCGATCACCGCGCAGTCTTTTGGGCGGCGAGCTTCGAAAAGTTCGGCCACCCGCGGCAGACCGCCAGTGATGTCGCGCGACTTGGCGCTTTCGGTGGGCAGTCTCGCCAGCACGTCGCCGGGCTTGACCTCGTCGTCGCTGTCGCCGACCGACAGGACCGCGCCTACCGGCAGCAGATAGCGGGCGTCACCACCATTGCTGAGCTTCCGATAGCCGCCGTCGTCGTCGAGCACCGCAATGGCCGGTCGAAGGTCACCGCCCTTTGACGACGTCCGCCAGTCGATGACCACCCGATTGGTGATGCCGGTGGCCTCGTCTGCTTCTTCACGCACCGAAACCCCGTCGATCAGATCCTCTAAGCGGACCTTGCCGGCCACTTCGGTGATGATCGGGGTGGTGTAGGGGTCCCATTCGGCAAAGCGTGCGCCACGCGAGATCTTCGCGCCGTCCTTGAACTTGAGGCGCGCGCCGTAGGGCGGGCGATAGGATTCGCGGTCGAGGCCGTCGACTTGCACCGTGACCTGCAGGTTGCGCGACAGCACAACAATGTCGCCATCGGGCGCCTTGACCGTGTGGCCAACCGAGAGCTTCAGGACGCCGTCGTTGGCCGCCTCGAAGAACGATTGTTCGGCCACCTGCACCGCGCCGCCGATGTGGAAGGTGCGCATAGTGAGCTGGGTGCCGGGCTCGCCGATCGACTGGGCGGCGATGACGCCCACGGCCTCGCCGATGTTCACCGGTGTTCCACGAGCGAGATCGCGGCCATAGCAGGCGCCGCAGACACCGATCTTGGCTTCACAGGTGAGGACCGAACGGACCTTAGCCTGCAGTACCCCTGCCGCATCGATTGCGTCGATCATGTCCTCATCGAGGTAGGTGTCGGCGGGAACGACGATTTCATCGCTTCCGGGCGCCTGGATGGCCTCCGCCGAAAACCGGCCCAGAACTCTCTGGGCCAAAGACACCTGCACCTCGCCGGCTTCAGCCACCGCCCGCAGTGTGATTCCGCGCGTGGTGCCGCAATCCTCCTCAGTGATGATGCAATCCTGGGCGACGTCGACCAGGCGCCGGGTCAGATAGCCCGAGTTGGCGGTCTTGAGCGCCGTGTCGGCCAGACCCTTTCGGGCGCCGTGAGTGGAGTTGAAGTACTCCTGCACGGTCAGGCCTTCCTTGAAGTTGGAGATGATCGGCGTCTCGATGATCTCGCCGGACGGCTTGGCCATCAGGCCGCGCATGCCGCCCAATTGCTTCATCTGGGCCTGCGAGCCGCGGGCGCCGGAGTTGGCCATCATCCACACCGAGTTGAGGTCGAGGTCGCGACCGTCGGCGCTCTTCCGCATGGTCGAGATTTCGCTCATCATCTCGTCGGAGACCCGATCGGTGGCCTTGGACCAGGCGTCTACGACCTTGTTGTACTTCTCGCCTTTGGTGATGAGTCCATCCGCGTACTGTTGTTCGTACTCCTCGACGAGCTTCCGGGTATTGTCGACGATCGCCGCTTTGCCGGTAGGGATGATGATGTCGTCCTTGCCGAATGAGATGCCAGCTTTGGCCGCTTCGCGGAAGCCCAGACCCATTACGTGGTCGGCGAAGATCACCGTCGCCTTCTGACCGCAGTGTCGATAGACCACGTCGATCAGGTTGCCGATCTCCTTCTTGGTCAGGCTTCGATCGACCAGGCTGTAGCGGATTGCCGGATGCTTGGGCAAAAGAGCGGCAATCTTCATTCGGCCCGGCGTAGTCTCGATCAGCTTGCTGACGATATTGCCATCGGCGTCCATCTCGGAAAACCTGGCCCTGATCTTCGAGTGCAGGCTGACGACGCCTGCGGCCAGAGCCGAATCGATCTCACCGATATCGTAGAAGGCCTTGCCTTCCCCCGGCTCCCCGTCCTTGGCCTGGGAGATGTAGTAGAGGCCCAGCACGATATCCTGAGAGGGGACGATGATCGGCTTACCGTTGGCGGGGGAGAGAATGTTGTTGGTGCTCATCATCAGCACGCGGGCTTCGAGCTGAGCCTCCAACGACAGCGGCACGTGGACCGCCATCTGGTCGCCGTCGAGGTCCGCGTTGAAGGCGGTGCAGACCAGCGGGTGAAGCTGGATCGCCTTGCCCTCGATGAGCTTGGGCTCAAAGGCCTGAATACCCAGGCGGTGCAGGGTCGGCGCGCGGTTGAGCATCACCGGATGTTCGCGGATCACCTCTTCGAGGATATCCCAGACTTGCGGCTGCTCGCGCTCGACCATGCGCTTGGACTGCTTGACGGTGCCAGACAGGCCTTTGGCGTCAAGCCTGGCGTAGATGAACGGCTTGAACAGTTCGAGCGCCATCTTCTTTGGCAGGCCGCACTCGTGCAGCCTCAGTTCTGGGCCGACGACGATGACCGATCGGCCGGAATAGTCGACGCGCTTGCCGAGAAGATTCTGGCGGAATCTACCCTGCTTGCCCTTCAGCATGTCGGCGAGAGATTTCAGCGGCCGCTTGTTGGCGCCCGTGATCACCCGCCCGCGGCG
Organism: Caulobacteraceae bacterium; assembly: GCA_036489325.1. Lineage (GTDB taxonomy): Bacteria > Pseudomonadota > Alphaproteobacteria > Caulobacterales > Caulobacteraceae > Acaudatibacter. The sequence goes on along the minus strand of DASXGB010000118.1, from coordinate 711 downwards.
GCCGTTATCGAAGAGGGCGTCGACGGCTTCCTGAAGCATCCGCTTTTCGTTGCGGATGATGATGTCCGGCGCGCGCAGCTCGATCAGGCGCTTGAGGCGATTGTTGCGGTTGATGACGCGGCGATAGAGGTCATTGAGATCGGAGGTGGCGAAACGCCCGCCATCAAGAGGCACGAGAGGCCGCAGCTCCGGCGGGATGACCGGAATTACATCCAGGATCATCCATTCGGGCTTGTTGCCGCTGTCGATGAAGGCCTCAATGACCTTGAGCCGCTTTGAGGCCTTCTTCAGCTTGATCTCAGAGGTGGTGACCAGCAGTTCGGCGCGAAGCTTCTCGGCCTCGGCGCTCATATCCATGGCCTTGAGCAGCCTCTGGACTGCCTCGGCGCCGATTTCGGCGCTGAAGGAATCGTCGCCGAACTCCTCCTGGTAGCGGAGGTACTCGTCCTCAGTGAGCAGCTGGTAGAGCTTGAGCGGCGTCAGGCCGGGCTCGCTGACGATGTAGTGCTCGAAGTAGAGCACCCGCTCGATGTCCTTCAGCGGCATGTCGAGCATCAGGGCGATGCGCGAGGGCAGCGACTTCAGGAACCAGATGTGCGCCACTGGCGAGGCCAGCTCGATGTGGCCCATCCGCTCGCGGCGGACGCGGGCAAGAGTCACCTCGACGCCGCACTTCTCGCAAATGATGCCCTTGTACTTCATGCGCTTGTA
>DASXGB010000083.1:0-4387 GCA_036489325.1 Caulobacteraceae bacterium | reverse complement strand
GATCTGGCCCACGGTAGGCAGGACGCCGCCTGGAAAGATGTACTTGTCGAGCCAGGGCTCGATCCGGTCCTCGCGCACGTTGCCGATGATCGAGTGAAGCAAGAATAGGCCGCCCTCCGCCATCGAGCGGCGCGCCAGTTGGAAATAGCGCCGATAGTTACGTGGGCCGACGTGTTCGAACATGCCCATGGAAACGACGTGGTCGGTTTGGCCGACGTAGTCGCGATAGTCCTGCACGCGGAACTCTATCGGAAGATCGGCGTAGCGTTTTCGGCCGTAGGCGGCCTGTTCGCTCGAAACCGTGACGCCCACACACCTCGCGCCATGACATTCGGCCGCATAGCCCATGAATGCCCCCCAGCCGCAGCCGATGTCGAGGACGCTCTGCCCGGCCTGGAGGCCGATCTTGCGACAGACCAGCTCCAGCTTTGCCTCCTGCGCGGCATCCAGATCCGCCACGGTCTGCCAGTAGCCGCAGCTTCCGGTCATGCGGGCGTCGAAGGTCGCCTCGAAGATATCGATCCCGAGGTTGTAGTGGGTGTCGGCCACGCGCCACGACTGTTTCGGGCTCTGGCGATTGAATAGCTGGGCGGAAAGCCCCAGCCACAGGATATGGGGCGTGAGCGGTAGTTTGTTGCCAAGCCCCGCGGAGACAGCGCGGGCAAAGAAGTCGTCGAGACGCTCGCAGTCCCACCAACCGTCCATATAGGCCTCGCCCAGCCCCAGCGTGCCGTGGGCCAAGACCCGTCGATAGAGCCGATCGTCATGAACCTGAATGTCCTGCGCGCGAGCGCCGTCGATTTCGATGTCGGCGCTTGCCAGCAACGCCTCGATCACGCCGCGCGGTCCGCGCGCGATCCTAAGCCCCGGAGGTGTCGCCTTGCCGGCTGCCATAGTGGATCACCTCGACCTTCTCGAGCGTAACCAGTCCCAGCTCCTTCATACTGTCCAGTTCAACGAGGAAGGCGCGCACCTTGTCTTCGGCGTCGACGATCTCGATCACCAGAGGCAGCTTGGCTGAAAGATCGAGGATTTTGGCTGTGTGCAGCTTGGCGTGCAGGCCATAGCCCATCGGCCCGCGCAGTACTGTCGCCCCGGCGAGACCGAAGGCGCGGGCCTTGAGGACGACGTCCTCATAGAGAGGGCGGTGATTGCTCATCTTGCCCTCCTCAGTGAAGATCCGAAGCAGGACAGCGGCTTGCGGCGCTTGCATCGTCAGTTTCCCCTGACGGTGTTGAGGGTCTGGGCCGCCACAAAGCCCAGCCAGACCGCGACAAGGCACAGGGCGACCGACGCGATCACATTCAGCCCCGCCCGAAGGTACTGGCCGTCCTGGGCCAGGGTGAGCGTCTGATAGCTGAAGGATGAGAATGTCGTGTAGCCGCCGCACAGGCCGATCGCGACGAACTGGCGGAAGTCGCCGGACACCATCATCCGGCCGTCGGGTCCGGTCAGGGTAGCGAACAATCCGATCACGAATGAACCGGTGATGTTGACCACCAGGGTGCCGAACGGGAACGTCTGGCCAAACAGGCCCGCGACCAGGCTCGAGCCGCCGTAGCGCGCCACGCTGCCCAAAGCGCCCCCAAGCGCGATCCACAGATAGGTGCTCACGCTGTCTCTTTCGACGGCGTCGATGGTCGGGTCAATGGTGCGAAACTGTTTGCAAGGAGGCAAGATAGTTGCCATATATGGAAACTATCAACATGAGGAGGTCAGGATGAGTGAAAGCCCACGTCCCGGAATGAGCAGCGGCGTCGTCTATCGCGACCCGCATGCGGCCCTCAAATGGCTGGAGAAAGCCTTCGGATTCGAGATCACCATGGTGGTGGAAAACGAGGACGGCTCGATCGGCCATTCGGAGATGCGTTTTGGCGACGGTCTGATCTATGTCGGCCGGGAATGGGACGAGCGACACCGCAGCCCGGCGAACCTTGACGGGGTCAACACCCAGTCGCTGCACTTCAATCTCACTGATGGCGTGGACGCCCATTTCGAGCGGGCGGTAGCCGCCGGCGCAATAGTCCTGCGCGAACCCGCGGACCAGTTCTACGGCGACCGCAGCTACATGGTCATGGATCCGGAAGGCCATGTCTGGAGCTTTAGCCAGGCCATCAAAGCCATGACGTTCGATGAAATGGCCAAGGCCGGCGGACGCCCGGTGCGCGACCACCTTTGAAGGAAACTCCGATGCCCTCTCCAATCACGCCCGTCGTTTTCTATCGGGATCCCAAGGCCGCGCTCTCCTGGCTTGAGCAAGTGTTCGGCTTTGAGACCAGTATGTTGGTGACCGACGAGTCCGGTTCTGTGGGTCACGCCGAAATGAGCTTTGGCGACGGCCGCATTGGGGCGGGCGGAGAATGGGGCTCGACCGAGCTTCTAGGCCCCGCCCTGATGAAGAGTCCGGCCTCCCTCGGGGGCCAGGGCACCCAAATCATCCGGGTAGAACTGGCAAGCGCCCTGGACGATCATTGCGCCCGCGCGGAGGCCGCGGGGGCCGTGATCACCCAGCGTCCCCAAGATCAGTTCTACGGTTCCCGCGTCTATCGGGCGCTGGACCTCGAGGGTCACGTCTGGTGTTTCGACCAGAAGATCGCGGACCTCTCGTTGGCTGACATGGAAAGGGCCTCGGGCCTCACCATCAAGACGTCGCTCTGAAATGCGCGGACTCGACGCCACCCTCGCGGCCCTGGCCGACCCGAGGCGCCGCGCCGTGGTCGACATCCTTCGGCGCGGTCCCAGGGCTGCAGGCGATCTGGCGCGGGAATTGGGTGTCAGCCCGTCTCTGATGAGCCGGCAGCTTCGGGAGCTGCGTGAAAGCGGGCTCGTGGAGGATTCACATCCCAGCTTCGACACGCGCGTGCGGATCTATTCTCTCAGTCCGGCTCCGATGGTCGAGCTCAAGCGATGGCTCGAGGAAACCGAGCGCGGCTGGAGCGAGCAATTGACCGCTTTCAAGACCTATCTGGAGACGAAGAGGTGACCTCCAAGGTTCTGATCGCCTTGCGGGTCGCGGCGGCGCCCGAGCGCGCATTCGAGGCGTTTACCCGTGAGATTTCCGCCTGGTGGTCGCCGAACGCCCTCTTCCGGTTCACGCCAAGAGATCCGGGGATGCTCAGCTTCGAGCCGGGGGAAGGGGGCCGCCTGATCGAGACCCTGCCGTCCGGCAAGGTGTTCGAGATCGGCAGGATCTTCGTCTGGTCCCCGCCGAGCCGCCTGGTTTTCGGTTGGCGGCAGGCCACATTTGCCCCCGATCAGTCGACCGAAGTCGAGGTTCGTTTCGATCCGGTGGGCGCGGAGACGCGGGTGACCGTCGAACACCGCGGTTGGGAAGCCATTCCGGCCACGCACGTCGCCAAGCATGGCTTCCCCAACCAGATCTTCTTGCAGCGTCACGGAGAGTGGTGGAAGGCCATGCTGGGGAATCTCAAGACATGCGCCGAAGCCGGGAAGATGGAACGCCTATGAGCGATGTGGCTATCGGCGCGCGACCGGCCCGGGCGGCCGCCTTCGGGTTCATCTTCGCCTCGGCGCTGCTCAATTCGATCTCGTTCGGCATCATGATCCCGATCCTGCCGAACCTGATCAAACAGATGACCGGCGGCGACACCGCCTCGGCGTCCGAATGGAATGTGTTGTTCTCGACCACCTGGGGCGCGATGCAGTTCATCTGCGGGCCGGTCCTGGGGATGCTGTCAGACCGCTTTGGACGACGCCCTATCCTTATTCTCTCGATCTTCGGCCTGTTCGGAGATTTCCTGTTCATGGCCTTCGCGCCGACCCTCGCCTGGCTGTTTGTCGGCCGGATTCTCAATGGCATCACGGCTTCCAGCTTCTCCACCGCCAACGCCTACGTCGCCGACATCACCCCGCCGGAAAAGCGCGCTCGCAATTTCGGCATTCTCGGATCGGCGTTCGGTTTCGGGTTCATGATCGGGCCGAGCATCGGCGGCGTCCTGGGCGAAGCGAGCCTTCGCCTGCCGTTCATCGCCGCCGCGGCGCTGTGCCTGATCAACGCGCTCTACGGTCTGTTCGTGCTTCCCGAGTCCTTGCCGCCGGAGCGGCGGACCGGATCTGTCAACTGGCGGCGCGCGAACCCGGTCGGGTCACTGATCTTCCTGAAATCACATGGGGAACTGTTGGGTCTCGCCAGTGTCAGCTTCCTCAATCAGCTGGCCCAAACGGTTCTGCCCACCATCTTCGTGCTCTATGCGGGCTACCGGTATGGCTGGGGACCTGGAATCCTGGGTTTCACCTTCCTCGCGTCCGGCGCCTCGATGATAGCCGTGCAGATGTTCCTGGTCGGCCCGGTGGTCAAACGTTTCGGCGAGCGAGGCGCGGTGCTGCTGGGATCGTCCCTCGGCGCACTCGGCTTTCTGATCTACGC
>DASXGB010000065.1:0-26578 GCA_036489325.1 Caulobacteraceae bacterium | reverse complement strand
AACTCACCGGCGGCGACGCCTACAATCGCCTCAGCGTGGTCAAACGGCTGGCGAGTCTGGCCCAGGACCCCTGGGATGAGCTATTAGGAAGCTGTTCAAAGATCACGACCAAGATGCGGCGTGATGTGGGAATGAAAATCTAGAGGACTTCGACATGGCTGGTCGTGCGAGCTGGAAAGGTTACCTGAAGCTGTCGCTGGTCTCCTGCCCGGTGAAATTGTTTCCGGCGACCTCTTCCACTGCCGGGAAGATCTCGTTCAACCTTCTGCACAAGGACACGCTGAACCGCGTGCAGCAGAAGTACCATGATCCCGAGCTCGGCGAGATCGATCGGGCCGACCTGGTCAAGGGCTACCAGTTCGAGAAGGACAAATACGTCGTCGTCACGGGCGAGGAACTCGACGAGATCGAGATCGAGTCCTCCAAGACCGTGGACATCGACGGCTTCGTCGGAGACCACGAGATCGACCCTATCTACTTCGACTCCATGTATTATCTGGCGCCGGATGGCCCGATCGCCGAGGAGACCTTCGGCGTCATCCTCGAGGCCATGAGGAAGGTCGACAAGGTCGCCGTCGCCCGCATCGTCCTCTCGGGCCGCGAGCGCATCGTCGCCATCGAGCCGATCGAAAACGGCTTCCGTCTCGCCACCCTGCGCTCGCCCAAGGAGATCCGCGAGCCGGCCACGGTGCTCGAGAAGCTCAACGTCAAATACTCCGCCGACATGCTGACCATGGCCGCCCAGATCATCAGCCAGAAAGAGATGACCTTCGCGCCGGACGCCTTCGAAGACCGCTACGAAGAGGCGCTCCTGACGCTGGTGCGCTCAAAGATCGCTGGCGGCCAGCCGGTGATCACCAAGGCGCCGGAACGCGGCAACGTGATCAACCTGATGGATGCCCTCAAGCGCAGCATCGAGGAGGAGCGCCGCCCGCCGGCACCCAGCCTCGGCAAAGCCGTGGCCAAGAAGGGCGCCGCTGCCAAGACGTCCAAGGCCGAGCCGGCCGCCGCGCCGGCCAAGGCAAAGAAGAAGAGCGCCTGACGCCGCCGCAGCGCGCTTGAGGCGATGGATCTTCAGGACCGTGCGATCGCCCTCTACGGCCGGTTCTCGCACGGCGCGCGCGATCGGCTGGAACGCGAGATCGCGGCCGGCGGAGGCTCAGTCGCCCGCGACCTGACCCGCCGCAGCGACGTGCTCGTCGTCGGCGCCCTCGCCGGCGTGTTGATCGACAGCGGCGTCCTGGGCGCGCGCCTCACCGCCGCCCGTGAGCGGGGCGTCCCAGTGATGAGCGAGCGCGCCTTCACGGACGCCCTCCACGCTGGAACCGGCGCCGCGGCGGACCTGACGGCGACATTTCCCCTCAGCACCGCCCTGGCCGACACGGGCCTGACGCGGGACGACGCCGAGGTCCTGGCGGCGTTCGACCTCATCGCGCTGCCGGGCGAGACCATCCGCTTCGGCGACGCTCGCGCGGTTCGCACAGCGGCCGAGTTCATCGCCGCCGGCCGCTCGCTCGCCGAGGCCGTTCGCGTGCTGGCCAGGGCCCGCGACCAGGCGCCCAAGGGTCCTCACCGGATCGTCCTCACCCCCTCCGGTGAGGCGGGGCTGCAGTGGCCCGACGGGCTCACCACCCTGGAGGGGCAGGGCGTGCTGGCCCTCGACGAGGCGCACGCCGGGCCCGAGGACCTCTTCGAAGCCGCGGCCCTGGCCGAGGCCGACGGCGACACGGCCGAGGCGGCCAGGCTCTACGATCTCTGCGCCCGGATCGATCCCAAGGATCCGATCGCGCCTTTCAACCTCGGCAACATCCGGCTTGCCGAGGGGGCATTCGGCCCGGCGGCCCTGGCCTTCCAGAAAGCCCTGGCGCGCGATCCCCGGCTGGTCGAGGCCCGCTACAACCTCGCCCAGGCGCTCGAGGCCCGGGGCAAGCCCGAGGCGGCGATCGCCGAGCTCGCCAGAGCGTTGACGGTCGATCCGGCCTATCCGGACGCGCTGTTCAACCTGGCGCAACTCCGCATGAAGGCCGGCGACATGGCCGAGGCCAAAGCCCTCTACGAACGCTATCTCGCGCTGGGCCCGCCCGAAGACTGGGCCCGAACGGCGCGCAAGGCGATCCAGTATTGTTCGGCTCACCTGACCGCCTAGGGAACGGCGGCCGGCCGCCCACCGCCAACGCCTGAATTCCGTGACGCCTTACGGTGTCACCGAAATTCCCATTAGTAGGCCGGCGGCGGGTAGTAATACGGCGGCGGCGCCGAGGCCGCGCCGGCGATGACGCCGGCGCCCCCGCCCACGGCAGCGCCGACCGCGGCGCCCGGACCGCAGACCGGAAGAGTCACGAGGCAGCCGATAGCCGCGCCCACAGCAGCGCCGGTCACCCCGCCGTGCAGGGCGTGGACCCCAGGGTAGTACCCATCACCATAGTACCCGCTGCCGTAGTAAGACCCGTTGGGGTAGTTGGGGTGGCCGCCGTAGTAAGGCGCGCCGCCATAGTAAGGCGCGCCGCCGTAGTAGGCCGCGCCGCCGTAAGGGGCGCCGCCGTAGTAGGGGTGGCCGCTGTAGTAAGGGGCGCCGCCGTAGTAGGGGTGGCCGCCATAGTAAGGGGCGCCGCCGTAGTAGGGGTGGCCGCCGTAGTAGGGTCCGCCGCTGTAGTAGGGCCCACCGCCATAGTAGTACCCGCCGCCGTAGTAATACCCGCTGCCGTAGTAGGGTCCGCCGCCGTAGTCGGGTCCGCCGCCGTAGTAGGGCTGGGCGAAAGCCGCGCCCGTCATCAGAGCGCACATGGCAATTCCCGCGGTAAAGCCGCGGATCAAGCCGACTCTTTTGTAACTTGAGGTCATGTCCCGCTCCATGGATGGGCCAAGCGGATGGGGCTCCCGTCCTGCAGAGGCCCTCCTCGATACGTCCGCCTAGACGCCTCCACCGACCATTAGGTGAAACCCGCAAGTCGCGAGGTCATTGTCCCGCTAAATGGACGGAAGGCAACAGGTGTCGCGATGCCCCGGAGGCCGGGAGGGTGAGGGCGCGTCGCTGATGGGCATACTGGCCCCGGCCAATGTTCGTCGGTACTGGGAGTCCGGCCATTCCGCATCATTCTTTGACGATCAAGCCCAGGGACGTAGCGGCCATTCTTACGCGCCCGGGTGAGGGTTTTGGCAAGGAAGCCGCGCAACTCTTCGACCGAGCGCTACGTCGAAACCCGCACAAAGCCGTCCGCGCTCCAGGCTTCGCTACCGACGCCGTGGTGGACGGTGAACAGGCCCTCGGGGTCGTAGCGACGCTTGATGCGGGCGAGGCGCGGATAATTCGCGCCCCAGAACGCCCGCTGCCAGTTGTCCTGGAAGTAGTCGCATTCGTTGACATAGGCCCCCGTGTCCGGCGCGACGACCCTCAGGGCTTTCATCGCCGCCTGCACCCGGCCGGCCTCGAAATGGCCGAGGGCGAGGCGGGGGACCGGCATGCCGGGGAAGGATGGCGGCCCCGCTGAGGCGATGATGGCGAGGGCGAAGGCGTCCAGGACGTCCGGATGGGTGCAGGTCTCGCGGCTGGCGGCGAGCGCCGCTGCCGACGCGCCGGCCAGGCCCTTGTTGAGGTGGAACGCGACCGACCACTGGCGGCTGGCGGCGAACCACGCCTCGACGAGCCCAGCCCGGTTCTGGGGCGCCAGGAGCGCCGCGGGCATCCAGGCGGAAGCGTAAGCGTGCCAGAAACCGCCCACGGTCTCGCCGTCTCCGGTCCACCAGAAGTCGGAGGGCGCGGCGCCTGGGCGGGGGTCGGGGACGATGACGCCGGGCGCGCGGCGCATCACGTCCGCGTTCCAGAACGCGCGGGCCGGGACGGCGACGACCCTGAAGGAGTCCAGCCCTTCGTAATCGGCGGCGTTGGCGCCCACGAAGTCATGCAGCGGCTTCCAGACGTCGCGGGCCTCTTCCTCGCTCAGGTCCTGAAACAGCATGGAGACTTCGAAGCGGTTGCCCGGCGCGGCCGTCACCTGTTCGCCCCAGTGTGGGTTGAACAGATTCGCGGCGTATAGGTCGATGAAGCGCGCCAGGAGGCGTCGGAAGGCGTCATCCGAACGGGCGTGGAGGGCCACGCGCACGGCGCCGAAAGTCTGCGGCAACTCATGGGTGGCGAGGGTCAGGCGGGTGACGACGCCGAACGTGCCGCCGCCACCGCCCTTCAGCGCCCAGAAGAGATCGGGCTCCTGGGTGTGATTGACGACGCGGACCTTGCCGTCGGCGGTGACGACCTCGGCCTCCAGCAGGCTGGCGGCCGCGGTCCCAAAGCCCTTCGAGCAGCTGCCAAAGCCACCGCCCTGCACCAGGCCGGCGACGCCCACCGTGGTGCAGCCGCCGCCCTGGACATAGCGCCCGGCGCCGACGCTCACCGCCTGGTAGGCGTGCAGCCACATCGCGCCGGCGCCGCAGGAGACGGCCGGAACCGGCGCCGCGTTCGAGCCCTTGGGCGTGAAGGCGTCGTGGACCGCGACGTCGTCCATCCGCCGCGTCCACAGCAGCAGGGAATCCGGCGCGCTGGAGCCGCCGAAAAAGCTGTGACCGCGTCCCTTGATCACCAGGCGCAGATTGTGGGTCCGCGCGAAGCTGACGGCGGCGACGACGTCCGCGACGCTCTCGGCGGCGACGGCATAGGCGCTCGGCGACGAGCGCCAAGCGTCCATCCAGCCGGAGCTTTCCGTCAGGCCCGGCTGGTCGGCGAGGTAGAACGGGTTTCCCAGCAGCCTGCGCGCTTCGGGACCGGACACATCGGGAAGGATCACCGGCGCGAGGCGTCCGCCGACCGCGTTGCCGAGCGTCGCCCAGTCGGCCGCCGCCGGCCATCCGGGTTGGCCAGGGCGCACGCGGCTGAAAACATCCGCCTGCGCGGCCCCCGCCGGCAGCATCGCCGCCCCCGCCAAAGACAGACCGGCTCTGACAAAGGCGCGGCGCCTCAAGGCCGTGGATCCAAGCTCAGCGCGCCTGGCGCCACATGGGCCAAAGCGTCGGGCCGTCTGGCAGCTTGATCTCGCCGGTCACCTCGAAGCCGAAGCTCTGGTAGATCGGGATGTTGGTTGGCTTGCTGGATTCCAGATAGCAGGGCGAGCCGGCGGCGTCGGCCGCGGCGAGCTGGCGGCGGATGACCACGCCGCCCCAGCCCTTGCCCTGCTTGGACGGGTCCGTGCCCAGGGCCTGCAGATAGTAGTGCGGCTCGTGCGGATGGACCTTTTCGACCACGTCCATGAATCGCAGCGCCCGAGACAGGCCCGAAAGTCCAAAGATCGCGAAGGCGTCGCCAGCGGTCGTCAAGCTGCTGAGGATCGGGGTTTCCCACTTGCCTGGCGGGCGCCACAGCGCCACCGCGGCCACATCCTCGGTCACGTCGCAGCAGCCGTGGGGCAGGCCGAGTCTGAACATCAGCCGGAAGAGCCGAGGCGAGAGGCGCTCCCGGCGCTCCCCGCCCGGCAGCAGGTGGCAGATCACGGGGTCGTCATGGAAGGCGCGGGCCATGGTCTCGCCGATGGCGGCCGCGTCGGCGGGCGTGGCGGGGCGGGCGAGAACGCCGGCCTCGCGGGCGGTGGGGACGGCGGCTTGCGCCGCGGCTTCTTCCCCGGTCGTCATGAAATCCCCCTCATTCGGTCCGGCGCCCATATGACGCCGGCCGTCAACAAAGGGAAAGCGTCGCCTAAGCGTCCCGCGGGTCGGGCCTGTGGCGGCTGGGCGGGTTGGTGAGAGGGCAGGGCCCGGCAAGGATCTTCACATAGGCCTCGCGGATGTCGTTGAGGCGCTGCAGTCCTTCGATGGCGTGGTCGATGCCAGACGCGCCGAGCGCGCGTAGACGCTTCAGCTGCTCAAGCTGATAGACGATCCGCTGATCCGTCTCCCGGACGCGGATGGCCAGTTTGTCGGCGTGGGTCATTCCGCCACTCCCTCTGCCGGCGATCCTCCCGCTTGCGATGCCTAACGCACAAAGGCGACGTTCGTGCGACCGCTTTCACTTTTGTAACGTCACATTTCAGTGAGAAGGGGCGTGAGTCTCCGTGGGCGTCTGCTTCTAACTGTGGATAAACCCCTCGGCGTCGAGCTGCACTACGACCGGCGCCCGGATGGGCGGAGTTTTGTGGGAGCTCCCCGGCGTGACATCCGGCCCCCGAAATGCGAGGGGCTGCGCCGAACTTTCCGGAGAGTAAAATGACGAAGCCGGCGATGGCGATCCACGGCGGCGCGGGCGCGCTGACGGGCCGCGATTACAGCCGCGAGGTCGAGCACATGCGCGGGCTCGCCGAAGCCGGCCGCGAGCGGCTGGCGGCGGGCGCCTCGGCTCTCGAGGTGGTCATCGAGACCGTTGCGGCGCTGGAAGCCTCGGGCTTCTATGTCGCGGGGCGGGGCGCCTCGCCCAACACGGCCGGCGTCTATGAGCTCGACGCCTCGGTGATGGACGGCGCCACGCGGCGCGCCGGTGCGGTGGCGGCGCTGCAAGGCTTCGCCTCGCCGGTGCGCGCGGCGCTGGCGGTGATGGAGGCGACGCCGCATGTGATCTTGGCCGGCGAGGGCGCGGCCGAGTTCGCCGGCAAGCAGGGCTTGGCGCGGATCGCCGATCCCGAGGCCTGGTTCACCCGGGTCGGCTTTGGCGGCCGGAAGTCTGAGGCCGCGTTTGGCGCGGCGGCGCTCGCCACCGGCACTGTCGGCTGCGTGGCCCGGGACAGCCAGGGACGCCTGGCGGCGGCCACCTCCACCGGCGGGGTGTTCGGCAAGCTCTTCGGCCGGGTGGGCGATTCACCGATCCCCGGCGCGGGCGTCTGGGCCGACGGTTCGGCGGCGGTGTCCTGCACCGGGACCGGCGAAATGTTCCTGCGGGCGGCCGTAGCGGCCCAAGTCGCCCACCGTATCGCCTTCGCCGGCGAGAGCCTTGCGGCCGCGGCGGAAGAGGCTCTGGCGGAGGTGAAGGCCCTGGGCGGCGACGGCGGCCTGATCGCCATCGGCACGGAGGGCGATCCGGTGTTGCCCTTCGTCTCCCAGGGGATGAAGCGCGCCGCGGTGCTATCCGACGGCTCAATCGTCGCCGAGGTGTTCTAACCGATCCTCTCTCTTCCCCCCGCATCGGGGGAAACCTTCCGCGAAGCGACGAAGGGGGGACGGAAGCGTCGGCGTTTCCGATCCCCCATCCCGGCCGGAGTTTACCCTCGGGCCGGCCACCGGCCGGACCCGGGGGGCCGTACTTCCCCCTTGTGAAGGGGGAAGAGAATCGACTTGGAGGTGTTCTGAGATCGAACACGCTATATTAGCGCGCCAGGACTCCGACGCTTGACAGCACAACCCACCAACCTCGCCGGCCTCACCCGCGCGCAGCTCACCGACGCCCTGGTGGACTCCGGCGTCGCCGAGGCGCGTGAGGCGCGTATGCGCACCGCCCAGGTGTGGAGCTGGATCCATCGCCGCGGGGTCACCGACTTCGCCGCCATGAGCAACGTCGCCAAGGGCGCGCGGGCGGCTCTGGCCGACCGGTTCACGCTGGACCGACCGGAAATCGTCGAGCGGCTCCAGAGCGCGGACGGAGTCATCAAGTGGCTGATCCGCTTCGCGCCGGGAATCGAGGCCGAGAGCGTCTACATCCCCGGCGTCGGCCGGGCCGGCGCCCTCTGCGTCTCCTCCCAGGTGGGGTGCACGCTCAACTGCACCTTCTGCCACACCGGCACCCAGGCCCTGGTCCGTAACCTGACCGCGGCCGAGATCATCGCCCAGGTGCAGGTGGCGCGTGACGACCTCGCCGAATGGAACGCCGGCGAGGGCGAACGGCGGCTCTCCAACATCGTCTTCATGGGTATGGGCGAGCCTCTCTATAATCTCGACGCCGTGGCCGACACTCTGGACGTGGTCTCCGACAACGAGGGGATCGGCATCTCCCGTCGGCGGATCACCGTCTCGACCTCGGGCGTGGTCCCCAAGCTCACGGAACTGGGCCAGCGGACAGGCGCCATGCTGGCCATCTCACTGCACGCGACGAACGATGAACTGCGCGACGTCCTGGTGCCGCTCAACCGGCGCTATCCCATCGCCGAGCTGATGGCGGCCATCCGCGCCTATCCGGGCCTTTCCAACGCCCGTCGGGTCACCTTCGAATACGTCATGCTGAAAGGCGTCAACGACAGTCCGGCCGAGGCCAGGGCCTTGGTGAGACTGCTGGCGGGCGTTCCTGCCAAGATCAATCTGATCCCCTTCAACCCCTGGCCGGGCAGCCCTTATGAGTGCTCCGACCCGGCGACGATCGAGGCCTTCGCCCAGATCGTGAACCGGGCCGGCTACGCCTCGCCGGTGAGGACGCCGCGCGGGCGGGATATCCTTGCCGCCTGCGGCCAACTGCGCACCGAGAGCGCCAAGCCGCGCGCCAGCGCGCGCAGAGTGAAAGCGGCCTGACCTGGCCCGTTTCCAGCGCCCACCCGACTGGCTGATCTGGCTCGTCGTCGTCTGCGGCCTCGCCTGGGCGGCTGTCGCCATCCCATGGAAGGGGTCCAGGCCGCACCGCATCCCGGTCGTGGCCCTGACGCCGATAAGCCAGACCGTGGCGACGACGCCCGTCGAAAAGACTCCGGAGGGACAGCCGCTCGCTCCGGCCTCGGTTTTCGATCCGGCGATCTTTGTGACGGCGCCGCCGCCCGGCCCCGGGGCGGGAACAGCCTTTTCAGTGTCGGACCAGGGGGTGTGGCTCACCGCCCGCCACGTGGTCGAAGGTTGCAGGCGGACGGTGATCGTCACCGCGCCGGGCCAGGGCGTCGCGGCCCAGGCGCGGATTCTGCCGGGCAAGGAGACGGCGCTCCTCTTCACCCAGGGCGGCGCCCCGGCCCTGCCGATCGCGCCGACCTCGTCGCTGAGGCGCGGCGAGGTCATCTACCACCCGGGCTTCCCGCAGACGCAGCCGGGTGAGGCGACTTCGGATCTGATGCGGCGCGCCAACCTTTGGGTCGGCTGGCGGGGCCTGAGAGCCCAGCCGGTGCTGGTGCTCCACGAAACCGCGCGCTCGCCGGCCCTGCGCGGCAGCCTCACCGGGCTGTCGGGGGCGCCGGCTCTGGACGGCGAGGGTCGGGTGATCGGAGTCACGGTGGCCGAGAACCCGCGCCGCCGTCGGCTTTACGCCACGACCCCGTCATCCCTGCATGCGGCGCTGGCCGACGCCAAGGTGAAGGCCGCCGAGTCCGGCGGCGAGGCGATGACGGCGGGAACCTGGAAATCAGCCTCCGACCGCCTGCGGGCCGCGCTCAGCGTCGCCGAGGTGGAGTGCCTGGCGGGGTAATCCGCTTCTTCAGGGCGGGGGATGGCAAGCTGTCGCCGCTCGACCCGCTTCGGTGGGGCCGCCGCGGCGCCTGGGTTTCGCGGTCTGCGCCTTCGTCAACGGGTTGTAGACCGCGATCACTCCCGCTTCGTGGCGCCGCCGGCCCTATCAGCGCGCGAATTTGAGGCGCATATTGGGCAAGTTCAAAGCGTGTCTATGTCATATGGCGTTTGATGAACCTGAATTTGGGCCTGCGCCGTTTCACGCGGATCTCCGACGGGCGCCCTTCGGCCGGCGGTGAGTAGGCCCAACGCTATGGAGGTGTCGATGAAGACAATCCTCGCGGCGCTCGCCGGAATTTCGCTTCTGGCCATGGCCCTGCCGGCGACCGCCCAGCACGGAGGCGGCGGCATGGGCGGCCACGGCGGCGGTTTCGGCGGCATGGGTGGCCACGGCGGCGGCTTCGGCGGCCATGGGGGCTTTTACGGCGGCCACGGCGGCTATTATGGCGGCCACGGCGGCTATTATGGCGGCCATGGCTACGGGTATGGTTACGGCTGGCCATTCTATGGCCTCGGACTGGGCCTCGGGCTTGCCTGGGGCTTCGGCTACCCGTGGTACTACGGCGCCCCCTATTACGGATACTCTCCCTACTATGCCTATGGGGGCTATCCAGCGGACTACTCCGGCTATTACGGCGGCTACTACGGGCAGCCTAACGGCTATGGTTCCCTCTGCGGCTCCTGGTCGTGGGACCCGGCGACGTTGACCTATACCTGGATCCCATGCGCGGCGGGTGCGCCGGTTGCGCCGGCTGCGCCGGTCCATCCCTAGGGCGCCAGTCGCCCGGACGCGAACGATCCGGTCGACCGACCTAGCGACTGTCGGCTTCGATGACACGCGGTCGCCCCACGGCGTCTATCGGCCCGCCCTATTCCTCGACTACTAGCCGGAACTCCCCGTCAGCCGTGGCGAGGGCTGGGGCGCGCGGGCTCAGAGCACCCGAGCGGACCCGGTAAGGTCTGTGCATTGAGGCCTGCTCGATGAACAGCTCGGCGTAGCTGGGCACGATGCGGCTTATGTCGAAGGCGCGCGCGCGGGCGCGACCGCCGGCGGCGAGCCGAGCGGCAAGGACCGGGTCGTTGAGCAGGTCTTCCATGGCCCTGGCCAGGGCGCCGGCGTCGCCGGATGGGGCTACCCAACCACTATGACCGTGCTCCACCTGCTCGCGGGGTCCGAAGTCGCAGTCGGACACCAGCACGGGCGCGCCGCAGGCCAGGGCCTCGGCCACGACATTGCCGAACCCTTCCCAGCGCGAGGGCAATACGAACAGGCGCGAGTGCGCAAACCAGGTCCACGGATTGTGCTGAAACCCTGAAAACCGCACGCGATCCGCGACCCCTAGCGCGGCGGCCTGCTCCTTAAGCGTCCTCTCCAGCGGGCCCTGGCCGAGGATGACAAGGTCCAGGTCGCGAGCGGCGCGACACTCGGCGAAAGCCTTGATCAGCAGGTCATGGCCCTTCTGCGCAACCAGCCGCCCGGCGGAGACGATGAAGGGCCGTGAGGGTTTGACCTCGAGCGGCTCGGCGGCGCTCCGCTCGATGCCGGCGAGGTCGATTGGATTGTGGATCACACCCAGGCGTCCCGGCTCGAAGCCGTCCTGTCTGACCAGGTGCGCGGCAAGGTCGTGGCCTACGACCAGCAGATAATCGGCGGAGCGATAGGCCCACTGCGTCGTCTTCCGGACGGCCGCACGGCCGGCGTGGGACGCGAGGAGATTGCGGATCTCGGCGTCGGGGTTGCTGTCCTCGCGGCATATCCATCGCGGCCGATCCGGACCCAGCGCTTTCAGGGCCAGCCAGGTCAGCATGTTGACGCCCATGCCGAAGCTCATCACGACCTGGGGCTGCGCGGCCCGGATCATCCGGGCGATATCAAGCGGCGCCCGCCACAGCGACCCACTCGCCGCCATCTCTACTCTGCCCGCGTCCATTTCCTCCAGGTAAGGGCCATGCCGTCGCAAGAGACCCAGGCGCAGGTCGACGAGCGATGGGTTGCAATGGTTCGCCAGGTTGACCGCCACGCGCTCGGCGCCGCCGCCGTCGAGGGAGCCCAGCAACAGCATGACCCTTACGCGCATTGCGGCCCCGTCGTCATTTGCGCACCAGACCGGCACGTCTTGTCCGGCGGCGTCGATATTCCGCCGTCTATCCCCTTCGGCTGGCCCGGCGGGCGGTTCCGCGCCGATCCCTGTCCGGTTTGCGCCCGTCCGCGATCAGAGCCCGGGCCCTTCATAGCCTGGCGGATATTTCTTCCATGGATAACCCTTGGCGGCCATCTCCTCTCCGGTTGCAAATAGTGGACGCATGTACGCCGGATCGAAATCTTTCGTGTGAGGAACGGTGAAAGTGGGAGGGATGTAGGCCAGGTTATAGTCCAGCCCATCGCGATTGGCCGTCACGAAAATCCGGTAGAGATCGCCAATGCCCTGCGTCTTCATGAGCGACGAGATCGCGCGGCCGGCTATGGGAAGGGTTCTTCGCTTAACGTTCGCCGGGTCCGAATCCAGGCGTGCGTTTCGGATGATGTAGAGCGTGCGCTGGCGCGTCATACCCGCGGTTGCGGACATCTGGGCGAGTTGCAGGGACGGTGGGTAGAGGAAGACCTGCCCGACGGTTCCGCCGTCCACGTGCATCTCCTGATAACGCACGCCGTCCACCTGCACATCGATCATGGTCGGCGGGAACGCGCCGGGAATGGAGGCGGACGCGAGCAACACCTTGCGGAAGAGCACGATGGCGTGTGGATCCTTGCTCGCCGCAATCGCGGTCATGTTCCAGATCACTGGCTCCAGCGTATCGATGTTCGTGGTGCCGACCAGCAGGATGCGGCCTTTCGCATATTCGGCGGCGATGGCGTCGAGCATGGGTCTGTCGACATACTTCGAGATTGTTTCATAGAGCGGCCGCGTGTCCGCGAGCCCGTCGTTGAACAAGGCCGCCGAAACGATCCAGCGTTTCTTCAGGATTTGGTCGGTCGGCGTCTGGGTATAGAACCGCTCGAGAAGATAGTCGTACTTCGGCCCCAGGAATGCGAACGGCGCAATCAGGGCGCCGGTGCTGACGCCTGTCACAACCCTGAATTCAGGACGCGTTCCGGACTCTGTCCAGCCCTTCAGGAGACCGGCGCCGAAGGCTCCGCTGTCGCCGCCTCCCGATATCGCGAGGAAATAGGTCGGCGGCAAAGGCCCCAGCTGACCGGTGCTGCTCCGCCAGGCCTGTTCCTTGGCCATTGCGCGCACCGCCTCTTCGCGGAAGTCCGATACGTCGCGGTAGGGAAGGAAGCGGATATGTTCCGCTCCGGGGAGGGGCTGAACGATTTCAGTCGGAGGCGCCGGAGACAGTCGGGTCGGCGTCGCGCAACCCGAACAGATCATGAAGAGCGCAGCGGCCGCCAACGAGAACCCTCGGCGGAGGCCTCTCACTGTGGTCTGTCTCAGGCCGCCGTTTGCCAACTGGGTCGCCACGATCGCTCTCGACTCCGCCCTCAGGCCGCCTCTGCAAACTCGGCGTCGAGGCAGTCCTAGGCGGCGCCGCGCGAGGGTTGAACCCGTTGAACACCCCAGTTCGTCCTGGGATGTTGCCCAGCAAGATGACGGCGACGGCCCAACGGGCAAGGTCCGCTCTCCGACCGGAAGCCAGTGTGTCCGCCAGACCCATCGCCGACGTTCGTGAGTCCGCTATCGGTGCGCGGCGTCCCTGCGAAGAGCACTCTTCACCATTGAGCGAACAAGAAGGCGGATTTCTTCTCCCAGCTGTCGCCGGAGTTCGTCCCTATCCCCCGGTAAGCTGCGGTTAGACAGCTGGCGCTTGAGCTCAGTGATGTTCTGTTTGTGGATTTGTTCGTCGGATCGACTCAAGGCGCCTACGCTTTCATCTCGAAGCGGAGTGCTGGAAAGTCGGCCATCAACCTATGACCTTCAAGGCCTGGCTCCTGCTGCGACAGGAAGATGAATGTCGGCCCCCACGCCGACGACGCAGTAGCGCTAGAGTCGCCGCTCTCGCCAATCAGTTCGATCCCGGAGGTCGACACCAAGAAACCGATAGCTCGGGTGTAGTGGAAGGTCCGCTGCCTTCGCGCTCGCCGCGTGGTTTCCACGGGCGCGAGCTCGCAGCCTTCGCGCTCGCCGCGCCCTAGATGCCTCTCGCCCTCTCCTCCGGAGAGGAGTGACGGCTCCCGGTCCGCGGCGCCACCAGCGTCAGGACGATCGCCGGGGCGCTGACCAGCGCGGCGAGGATGTAGAACTCGGCGTAGGCGGCGGCGAGGCCCTGGCCGTGGCCGAGAGATTCCACGATCGCCCCCGAAAAGCCCTTCAGGGATTTCCCGAACCAGACGAGCGCCGAGGTCAGGAGCGCATATTGCGTCGCCGTGTAGCCGAGGCTGGTGAGGGTCGACATGTAGATCGCCAGGCCGACGCCGGCATAGCTCATGGTCATCCCGTCGAAGACCATGACGAGCTCGAAGGCGGTGATCGGGAGGGGACCCATCCGAGCCACTGTCCAGTCGCCGCCATGCCAACCCAGGAGGGCGAAGCCGGCGACGGCCACGGGCTGGATGAGGGCGCCGATGATCAGCGTTGGCCTTATCCCCAAACGGGCCGCGGAGAGGCCGCCCAGCGCAATCCCGGTGAAGGAGGCGGCGATGCCGAGGGTGGTGCGCACGCCCATGATCGTCAGCATCGGGATCCTGAAGGCGAGGTAGGAGGGATTGACCATCGGCCCGCGCATGAAATCGCTGAGGTGATAGGTGGCGATCAGCGCCAGCATCAGGATCGCGGCGGCCGCGCCATGGGCGCGCACGAAGGCGACGATCGGCCCGGCGACGGCGTCCCAGGCGCCGAGAACGGGGTGGCGGCGGCTCTCCGCGTCACGGGCCGTCATCATGGCCTCGGCGCGGGCGGGCTCCCTGACGAAGAGGGTGGCGATGGGGCCCACGATCATCAGGGCGGCGAACACCTGGTACGACGCCGGCCAGCCGATGAAGTTGGCCAGGCCGAAGATCCAGGCCTCGGTGGCGACGAGCGCGACGCGGAAGCCGATCGAGTTGGCGGAGGTGAGGAGGCTGAGCTCATCGGCGTCGGCCGCCATCTCGATCCGCAGGGCGTCGATGACGGTGTCCTGGGTCGCGGCGCAGACGCCGGTGAAAAGGGCGGTCGCGACCAGCCAGCCGAACTGGCGAACAGGGTCGCTGGCGGCCATGCCGAGGAGGCCTGCAGCGACGCCGGCCTGGGCCAGCAGCATCCAGCCGCGCCGGCGACCGAGCACGCTGACCAGCGGCGCCTGGAGGCGGTCGACCACCGCGCCGTAGACGAACTTGATCGCGTAGGTGAGGCCGACCCACGAGGCGAAACCGATAGCGGCCAGCCTCACGTGGTCCTGGGCCAGCCAGTAGCCCAGGGTGTTGCCGATCAGCATGAAGGGCAGGCCGGAGGAGAAGCCCAGCGCCAGCATCTGAGCGACCTTGGGCCGGCCAAGGGCCGCGAGGGCGCCGGGCCGGTGAGTCCTCACGTCAGGCCGGGGCGGACTCAGCCGCCATCTTGGGCTGCTGGCGGGCGACGACCGACGCCAGGATCATGGCCAGCACCCCGACGAGGCCGGCGTAGATGAAGAACACCACGTAGGCGGCGCCGAGCGAGGCCGGGGCGACGTGGGAATGGGCCATGGCCGTCGCGAAGGCCTTGGGCGGGGCGTGGGCGAACAGGCCCCTGAGTGGTGCGAGCGGGCCGCCGGCGTTGATCGACTGCGCCGCCGCGTCGATGATCCGCCCCGATTGCGAGGCGACGATCTTGCCGGGCAGGGAATAGAGCGAGGAGAAAAGGGCGTACTGCGTGGCGGTGAAGCCCTTGCCGGTCAGCGAGGACATGAAGGCGATGAGGCAGGTGCCGGCGTAGGCCGAGACGATGTTGTCGACGCCGATGGCGACGGTGAGGGCCCCCATGTTCGGCCCCTGCACGGCCAGCCAGCCGAAGATGGTGTTGGTGATCGGCAGGGCGAAGGCGCCCACCACCAGGGGCCGGATGACCCCGAAGCGGGCGATGGCGAGGCCGCCGACGAAGACGCCGGCCATGGAGGCGCCGGCCCCGAACACCTTCCGCACCTCGGCGATCTGGTCGAGGCTGAAGCCGAGGTCGATGTAGAAGGCGTTCATGACGTTGAGCACGAAGTCGCTGAGCCGATAGACGCAGATCAGCGCCAGGATGATCAGCGCGCGCTTGCCGAAGCGGTGGAAGAAGTCGGCCAGGGGATCGCCCAGGGCGTGCGAGAGGTAGAGGCCGGGCCGGGTCTTCACGCCGGGGACCGGGATGGCGGCGAGCCAGAGCGCGCCGAATCCGAGCGCGACAGAAGCTAGCTGCAGCCAGATCCCATTGGGCTTGGCCGTCCAGGCGGCGGCCAGCGCGGTTCCGGCGCCGTGCGCGCCGAGGGCCTTCAGCCCGGCCGCCAGCACGTCCGCCCGCGCGCCAAGCCCGGAGGCCAAGAGCGCCACCGCCAGGAGCAAGATGAGCATACGGCCGATCCACTCAAGGGTATCGCGCGCGGGGGCGGCGGCCACACCGGCCAGCGGAATCGGCGGAACCGCCTCCGCCGTCTCCTTGGGCGCGAGCAGAACCGCCAGGCTGGCGAGGCCCATCAGGGCGGCCATGGAGAGATAGGCGACGTGCCAGCCGACGCGCTGGGCGATGATGAGAGGCGCGGCGCCGGCGACGAGGTTGGCGATGCGATAGCCCCACTGGTAGGCGGCGGCCATGGCGCCCTGCCTGGAGATCTCGGCCGCCTCGATGCGCCAGGCGTCGACAACGATGTCCTGGGTGGCCGAGGCGAAGCCGGTGCAGACGGCCCAGACGGCCATGGAACTCAGGCCGTGGTTTGGATCGCCGGCGGAGACCAGGACGAGGCCCACCACCACGGCGATCTGCGAGGCCAGCATCCATGAGCGACGGCGGCCCAGCCAGCGAGTGAGGAGGGGAATCGCCTGGCGATCGACCACCGGCGCCCAGACGAACTTGAACGAATAGGGCAGGGTTGCGAGGCTGAAGAGCGAAATGGCCGACAGTGACAGGCCGGCAGTCCGCAGCCACGCCGACATGGTGTCGAAGATCAGGGAGTTGGGCAGCCCCGAGCCGAAACCCAGGCCGAGCATGATCAGCACCGTGCGCTGGGCGTAGACACCAAGGGCCGCGCCGAAGCTGCGCGCGCGTGCGCCTTGACCCGCTTCGCCCGGCCCGCTGCTGGCTGTCATCCGCCGGACACTGAAGCGCGTCGCGCGGTGCGTCCAGCGTACACCCTCCCTGTGGGGGAGGCGGACTCCAGCCACGCCGTTGGCTCCTTGCCCCGCCTGTTTGATTGTGAACGAAGTCTGAGAACATCCCGACGCCGGAGGGTGGAATGAAAGGACCAAGGTTGTTCGCCGTATCCCTCTTTCTGGCCGCGTCAGCCGGGATGACAGCTGCTGCTCAGGAACCTGGCGTGGCTGCCGATGTTCAGGCAGGGCGCGCGGTGGCGCTCAGGGTCTGCGCCGTCTGCCACATCGTGTCGGCCGGCCCTCAATCGCGGCCGCTGAAGCGACCTCCGGCGACGAGCTTCCGGGCTATCGCCAACCGTCCTGATACGACCGCCGAGTCCCTTCTGGCGTTCCTCAAGACGCGGCATCAGTCCGAAGCGGACTACCGGAAGATGCCGGGCCTGAAGATCACGGGCGAACAATCCCAAGCCGTCGTCCGCTACATCATGAGCCTCAGGAAACCGGCGGCCTGATCCGCCGGCCCGGCGACGATCACGTCGCTTCTTTGGGGCCCTGCCACTAGCCCCGGCTGAAACGCTGATCGAGCTTTTTGATCTGGCTGCCGAAGCCCTCGATCGACATCCTCGTCCAATGCGGGTCGAGATGCGGCTGAATGGTGACCACCATCCGCGTCGCTTCGGCTGCCGGGAAGAAGTCGACCTCGATGGTGTTTTCGTAGGGTTCGGCGCCCGGGATGAAGTCGATCACGTGGATGAGGCTGAGCCGCGTGTGCGGCCGGAACTCGCCAAAGCGCCCGCGTGTGGCGGTGGAGACGGGCTGGCCCATGCTCTTCATCGCCGCGACCATCTCCGGCGTGTCTGCGATCATCTCGTAGGTCAGTTCGCCGCCGGCGCGGGCATCCCAGGCATGAACCTCGACGCGGAAGCCCGTGGGACCCCACCAGGACTCGAAGCCGGCCCTGGTGGTCCAAAGGGCCCATAGCTCCTCGGCCGGCGCTTTGTACGTGCGTTCGACGACCACAAAGGCCTGGGCGGCGGTTGGGCTGGCGGCGGTCATGGTTCGGGCTCCTCAGGGGCGGGGGGCTTGTCGGCGTGCTTCTGTTCGAGGGCGGCGCCGAAGCGGTCGAGGCGGGCTTCCCAAAGCCGGCGGTATGGCTCGAGCCAGGCTTCCAGCTCGCGGAACGGCTCAGGCCGCAGGGCGTAAAGGCGGCGCTGGCCGTCTGGGCGCACGGAGACGAAGCCGGCCTCGTCCAGGATCCGCAGGTGGCGCGAGACGCCCGACTGGTGAATGCCGGCGAGGCGGACGACGTCGCCCACCGGCCGCTCGCCCTCGCGCAGCGCGGCAACGATGCGGCGACGCGTGGGATCGGCCAGGGTCTCGAAGGGCGTCATCTTCATGTTTGCGTATATGCATAATTATGTATATATCGGGCGTCAAGAGCGGGTCCCACGGACCCAAGCTCGCTGCGCCCTCTCGCCTTGGCGAAGCCGAAGCTTCGCTACGGCGAAGCCAGGTCGGCCGCTCGCGGGGAGTCCCACGGGCCCAAGCTCGCCGCGCCCTTCGGCCGCTCGCGGGCCCTAGGTGACGCCGCTCGCGCACGTGCTCGCGGCGAGGGCCCTCAGGCCTCGACCGCCGCCAGGCCCAACCAGCCGAAGCACACGCTGGTGACGATCGGGAACTGCCGGAGCCGCTCCGCAAGTGTCTCGGCGCGCTGGCGGCTGAGCTCCGCCACTTCGAGCCTCGCCGAGAAACGATCGCCGGCCTCGCTGTATCTGACCTCCGTCAGGCGCGCCTGCTGAACGGCGAAGGGCGCCAACAGACGCGCCAGGGAATCGCATCCCGCCACGCCTTCGATCAGGAACAGGCGACGCGATTTGGCAGGCTCCTCGTCCTGGTACGAGATCTCGGCGACGGCCGGCGACGCGAGCGCCGCGCTCACGGACGCACCCATTGATGCTCGACCCTGACCGATCCGGCGTTCGGCCAGGCGGCGATCAGGCTGGCCGCGCGATCGGCGCCGGCGTCGCCGATGCTGCAAAGGCGCAGCGTCGCCTCGAACTGGGCCCCGACAGGCTTAAGGCTGAGGGCGCGCATCCGGCCGCCGACACGCGGCAAAGCATGAGCGATCGCCGCCAGGCAATCGGTGGGTGAGCGCGTCGAGATGACGATCAGATGTCTCTGATCGAGCGCCGGGTGTTCAGGGCTGGATAGATCACTCATGGTCGGTCTCCGGTTCGAAGGACCGCCAGCAGGCAATAAAAAACCCCGCGCCTTGGGAGGAGCGGGGTTTCGTCTTACGAACTGGCGGTGGGTTTCAGGTCACGCGCGTTCGCCCCGCTCCATCGGTGGGGGTCATAATCTTGATCATCTTCGCCATGGGCGCGGCCAACTTCGCGATGGGCGCAACGGGGCGCTCGCCCGCGAGGGCGGCAAAGGTCCCGGTGCTGTCGACCCCGTGGGTCATCGCGTCAGGGCGCTCCGATTGACGCCCCACCGTCTAGCGCAACGACGCCCGATCGCCAAATTGCGGACGCGCAGGGGCTAGGCCCTCAGCAGCGCGGCCCGAACGAGGGGCAGGCGGTCGTTGCCGAAGAACATGTCGTCGCCGGCGACGAACATCGTCGGCGAGCCGAAGCCGCCGCGGGCGACGAGCTCGTCGGTGTTGGCTCTCAGCCTGTCCTTGATTTCCGGCGCGGCCGCCTTCTCCAGCACGTCTCGCCCGACACCGACCTCGTCGCAGATCGCGGCCAACACTTCGTCCTGCGAGATGTCCTGGTCGTCGCTCCAATAGGCTTCGAAGATGGCGCGGGCGAAGGCGACGAGCCGGCCTTCCCGTTCGAGCACCAGGCAGGCCCGCATGGCCTTGACGCTGTTGACCGGAAAGACGGTGGGCGGGAAGCGGATCCTCAAGCCCGCGTGGCGGGCCCAGTCCTGGACGTCCTTGAGCATGTACCTGGCCTTGGCCGGCACGGGCGTGGCGCGACTCTGGTAGACGCTGGGATTGATGGTGTTGAAGACGCCGCCGACCAGGAACGGTCGCCAGACGATCTTCGCGCCCACGTCCGCCGCCAACGGCCGGATGTTCTCGAAAGCGAGATAGGTCCAGGGACTGGAGCAGTCGAAGAAGAACTCCACAACTGGATCAGCCATTTCCGTCCCCTCCGCCTTGCTCCGCTAGTCCGGCCGCCCTAATCACGCGCCCATGACCCAGCCGGCGCCAGACGTGGCCGCCCGGCGCTCTGCCGTGGCCATGTACACCTTGCTGTCGGTGATGTTCATCAACATCCTCGGCTTTGGCATCGTCGTGCCCCTGCTGCCGTTCTATGGCGCCTCGTTCCATGCCCAGCCCTGGCAGATCGCCCTGGTGTTCAGCGCCTATTCCATGGGCTCGTTCATCGGAGAGCCGTTCTGGGGTCGACTTTCCGACCGCATCGGCCGCAAGCCGATCCTGATCTCCACGGTGCTGGCCAACTGCGCCTGTTATGGCCTGCTGGCCTTCGCGCCGACCATCTGGCTGGCGGTGCTGATCCGTTTCTGCGGCGGCATGGCGGCGGGCAACGGCTCTGTGGTGCAGGGCTACATCGCCGATGTCACTCCCAGGGAGCACCTCGCGGGGCGGATGGCGCGCCTGGGCGCGGCCTACAACATCGGCTTCATCCTGGGCCCCTTCGTCGGCGGCATCCTGGCCAAGCCGTCGGCCGGCCCGATCGGCTTCCACATCCCGCTGCTGGCCGCCTCTGGGCTGGCCTTCTGTTCGGCCATCGGGATCATCCTGGCCGTGAAGGAGAGCCGCGGCGGGCGGCCGAGCGAGGCCCAGGCGCTGAGCCGCTGGGCGGCGATGGGCGTCGTCTTCCGCCATCCGGTGATCGGCCCGTTGGTGCTGCTGACGTTCCTCGTCGGCTTCGCTTTCAACGGCATCGAATCGGTGTTTGGCCTGTGGGCGCACGCCAAGTTCCACTGGCAGCCGAGCCAGGTCGGGATCTGCTTCGGAATCTCCGGCCTTGTCGCTTCGCCGACCCAGTTCCTGCTCACCGGCGCCCTGTCACGGCGCTTCGGCGAGGCGCGGATGCTGGCCATCGGCATGGCCGGAACGGTGGTCGCCATGTTCCTGCAGCCGTTCACCAACGGCGGCTGGGAGACCTACAGCCTGATGGCGTTGATGGCGCTGTCGGGCTCGGTGGCCTTTCCCAACTCCGGCGCCCTGCTTTCGCGCGCCATCGGCGGGGGCAACCAGGGACAGATCATGGGTCTCAACAACGCCGCCAGCGCGCTATCGCGGGTGCTGGGCCCTCAGGCGGCCAGCATGGTGTTCGCCGCCCTGACCATCGACGGGGCCTATTTCCTCGGCGCCCTGATCGTCGCGCCGTCGATCTTTCTGGCTCTGGCGGCCGGTCGTGCCAGCCGGCGGGCGGAACCGGCCTAGGGCATGGCCCGCGGCAGACTCGCTTCCCGGCACGCCTTCATCGTCATGGCCTATGGCGACTCGCCGTTCCTGCCGGCGTGCCTCGCTTCGATCGCCGTACAGAGCCAGCGGTCGAAGACGCTGATCACCACCTCGACGCCGTCGGAGTTCATCGAGACATGCGGCAAGGCGGCGGGCACGCCGGTGATCGTCAACCCTGAGCGGGCCGGCATCGCCGGTGACTGGAACTTCGCGCTCCGCGCCACCGAAGTCCGCTACGTCACCCTGGCCCACCAGGACGATGTCTATGTCCCGACCTACCTGGCGAGAAGCCTCGACCTGCTGGGCGCCAGCGACGACGCTGTCCTCGCCTTCACCGGCTATTACGAGATCGACGATGCGGGAAATCGGCGCCGGTCGCGGATCAGTTTCGCCAAGCATGCCCTGGAGGGCGCGATCCTGGGAACGGCGCACGAACCGTCGGCCCGGCGGATGAGGGCATTCCTGTCGCTCGGCAATCCCCTGCCGTGCTCGTCGGTCACCTTCGATCGCGAGCGGCTGACCGGGCGCATGAGCGGTTTCGCCTTTTCCGACGCCTTCAAATCCAACCTCGACTGGGACGCGTGGCTGCGCCTCCTCGATGCCGGCGCCCGGTTCATGCGTACGCCGGAGCGCTTGGTCGGGCGGCGGCACAACCGGCTCACGGCCACCTCGGCCCTGACCCGCGAGGGCGTCAGGCGCGCCGAAGACGAAGCCATCTTCCGCCGCCTATGGCCAAGGCCGCTGGCCGATTTCATCGCCTTCGCCTACAGAGCCGGCTACCAGTAGCTCCGCTTACGGAGGGGTTTTGCTCGAACCTGGCGACACCGAGATTGCCGTCACCTTCGTCATGCCGTGTCTGAACGAGGCACGGTCGCTGGCCCATTGCGTCGCAGCGATCCGCGAGGCCGAGGCGGAGATCCAGGCCAGGTACGGCCTGACCTGCGAGATCATCCTGGCCGACAACGGCAGCACCGACGGCAGCCAGGTCCTGGCCGAAAACCTGGGCGTCGATGTCATCGACGTGCCCCGCAAAGGCTACGGCGCTGCGCTGATCGGCGGTTTCCGCGCCGCCCGCGGCCGGTATCTGGTGATGGGCGACGCCGACGGCAGCTATGACTTCCGCGAGGCGGCGGCGATGGTCGGCGCCCTGGTCGACGGCGCCGACCTCGTCATGGGCTCGCGCTTCAAGGGCGGCATCCAACCCGGCGCCATGCCGTGGAAGAACCGCTACATCGGCAATCCCCTGCTCACCGGCATCCTTAATCTGCTGTTCCGGGCCGGGGTAAGCGACGCCCACTGCGGCTTGCGGGCCTTGACGAAGGACTGCTTCGAGCGCCTCGATCTCACCGGAACTGGCATGGAGTTCGCCAGCGAGATGGTGATCAAAGCCGCGCTGAAGGGGGAGACCATCGCCGAGAGTCCGGCCACCCTGTCGCCCGATCTTCGCGACCGGCCGCCGCATCTGCGCCCCTGGCGCGACGGCTGGCGGCACCTGCGCTATCTGTTCATGCTGAGTCCTGCGTGGCTGTTCGCCCTGCCTGGCGCGCTTTTTCTGGCGGCGGGGGTATTCATTCTCATCCTCTCCGGCGTTCATTTCCTGATCGCGCGCCACACCGAGTTCTATTTCGGCAACAACTGGGACATCCTCGGCGGCGCTCTCGTCGCGGTCGGCCACATCACCCTGATCCTGGCTCTGGCCAGTCACCTGCACGGCGTGCAGCAGGGTTATCGCAAGGCGCCGCCGTTGTTCATGCGCCTGGCCGGCTGGCTCAACCTCGAAACCATGATCACTGGCGGCGCGGCCATAGCGCTGCTGGGCGTTGCGGACCTGGCGGCAATGTTCGCGGCCTGGAACAGCCGACAGCTGACACACGCCGATTCCGTTTTCCCGGTGGTGTTGGGCGCGGTCCTCCTCAGCCTCGGTGCGCAGACGATCCTCGGTGGCTTCCTGCTGGCCATCATCGGCGGCAACGAGGCGCAGTTCATCCAGACGCCGGCTCGATCCGAGGCGTGATCGTCTCGCCTTCGGCGGCGGCGGGCCGTAAGCTTTCGATCGCACAGCTCACGGATCCACCATGCGCCTGAGACAGATCGCGATCGCCTGCCAGGATGTCGACGCGGTGGCCAAGGACCTGAACGCGGCGTTCGGCCTGAACATCGCCTTTCGCGATCCGGCCATCATCCACTACGGCCTTGCGAACGCCGTGCTGCCGGCGGGAACCGGCTTCATCGAGGTCCTGGCGCCGGTGAGGCCCGACGCGTCGGCCGCGCGGTTTCTCGCCCGCCGGGGCGGAGACGCCGGCTATATGCTGATCCTGCAGGTTGCGGACGCGGCCGCAGAGCGGGCCCGCGTCGCCGGCCATGGCGTGCGCGTGGTGGATGACATCGAGAACTCCAAATACCGCGCCGCGCACTTCCATCCGGCGGACTTCGGCGGGGTCCTCGTTTCTGTGGACGAACAGCGCACCGCCCCAGACCCGCTCGAACCCTTCGGCGACTGGCAGCCCGCCGGCCGGGACTGGCGCGACGCCGTGACCCCCGAGGTGTTGGATCTCAACGCCGCGACCCTGACCAGCGCCGACCCCGCGGGCCTGGCGGGCCTGTTCTCGCGGCTCCTCGGGCGCCCGCTGGCGGGACCGCTGCGCCTCCCTCTCGACCGCGGCGAGCTGCGCTTTGCGGAGGGTCGCGAGGATCGGACCGAGATTGCCGAGATCGAACTTCAGGTGAGAGACCCGGCGGCGGCGATGGAACGGGCGGCGCGCGCCGGACTTGTCATTGCCGATGGCGCAGTTCGGATCGGCGGCGTCCGTATCAAGCCCGTTGGCTGAGCTCGATCTCGCGGCGGACGGCGAAGGCTCGCCCGCCCTTCCCAGAGCCGCGCCCATCGCCGGGATCGGCCGGACTCTGGGGTTCGGCATTGGCGCCCATTTCCTGGTCGCCCTGGTCAACGTCCTGGCGACACCCCTGCTGCTCAAGCTCATGGGGGAGGAAGCCTATGGCCTGGTCACCTTCTTCCTGGTGCTGCAGGCCTGGAGCCTGATCTTCGACTTCGGCGTCTCGCCGACCCTGGCCAGGCAACTGTCGCGTTTCCGCGCCGGGGCCATGGTCCCGGCCGAGGCGTCCGGTCTGCTGGCGGCGGCCGAAATCATCTTCATCGCCGGCGGACTGACCGGCGGCGCCGCCCTGGCGCTGATGAGTTCATGGCTATCGATCCATTGGCTGCACAGCGCGACGCTGGGCCAGGCCCAGGTCGCCGAATCCCTGCGCCTGATCGCGGTGGTGCTGGTGTTCCGCTGGCTCAACGGCCTCTACCAGTCGGCGCTGGTCGGCCTTGAGCGCCAGAACACGGTCAACCTGGTTGCCGCCTCGACCGTGGTGATCCGCTACGGCGTGGCTCTGGCCGTCCTTTTCCGCCTCTCGCGCTCGCCCCTCGCCTTCTTTGCGGTACAGGCCATCTTTACGGCGCTGGAGGCCGGGCTGAGCCGATGGCTGCTGGCCAGGGCCCTCCCGCGTCCGCCGGCGGGCGTCAGGCCCGCCTGGCGGCGACTCACTCGCGAGTTCCGCTTTGCGCTTGGCCTCACCCTGGCTTCGGCCGCCACAACCTTGATCAGCCAGGCCGACCGCCTCGCCCTGTCGCACGCCCTGCCGCTGGCGGACTACGGTCTGTTCGGCCTGGTCATGCAGGTGGCCGCGGGCATCACCCTGGTGGTGCCGCCTTTCGTCCAGGCCTTCCAGCCCCGGCTGACCGGCCTGATGGCCCAGGAGCGCCGCAAGGATTTCGTTCAGGTCTATCGCCTGGCCCTGGCCTTGATCCTCAGCCTGGCGGTGGGGGTCGCCGGCACGATCGCCGCTCATCCCGACTGGGTGATCTGGGCCTGGACCGGCCGCGTCGGCGTAGCCGCTTACCTCGCGCCGATCCTCACGCTCTACGCCGCGGGGGGCGCGATCTCGGCCTTCCTCTACGTGCCGTTCCTGCTGCAGTACGCGCAGGGACGGGTTCGCCTGCATGTCATCGGCAACATCGCCTTCGCCCTCGTTTGGGTTCCGGCGGCGGTGTGGGCCGCGTTCGCCTACGGGCCGATGGGAACCGGCGTGGTCTGGCTGACCGGCAACGCCCTCTATCTCACCATCTGGGTTCCGGTGATCCACCGAACCCTGCTGTCGGCTGACGAGCGGCGCGGCCTCGATATGGGAATCTGGCTCCGCGGCGGCGTGCTGGCCGGCCTGCTGGCGGCGACGCGCCTGATCCCCTTCGGCCACCTTTCGCGACCTGCGGCCTTCTTCGGCCTGGCCGTCATCTGCATCGCCACCATCCTCATCGGGGCGGCCATGTCGTCCGAGGCGCGGGCCTTCGCCGCCCACACCTTCGCGCGCCTGCGGGGACGCGAGCCGTGACCACCCGCGTGGCGGTGCTGCTCTCGACCTACAATGGCGCCGCGTTCCTCGAGGCCCAGCTGGCGAGCCTGGCCGCCCAGGAGGATGTCGAGATCGAGGTCTTCGCCCGTGACGACGGCTCGAGCGATGCCACGCGTCAGATCCTCGCGGCCCATGGCGCGCTCTGGCCGGCGCTGGCGGCGCTCGCGGCCGGGCCGAATCTCGGGCCGGCGATGAGCTTCCTCGCCCTGCTCGCCGCCGCGCCGGAGGGATTCGACGCCTACGCGTTCTGCGACCAGGACGATGTCTGGCCGGCAGGGAAGCTAGCCCGGGCGACGGCATCTCTGGGCGCGGTCCCAGCCGACCGTCCTGCGCTCTACTGCTCGCGGGTCCTCCTCGTCGACGCCGAGTTGAAGCCTCTCGGCCTCGGGCCGCTGAAGGCCGACGGCAGCTTCGAACACCTGCTATTCGAGAACATCGCCTTCGGCGCCACGGTGGTGACGAACGCGGCCGCCGCGCGCCTCATCGTCTCCCGCCCACCTTCGGGTGGGGTGATCATGCACGACTGGTGGTGCGCCCTGGTGACGAGCGCCTTCGGCGAGGTGATCTATGACCCCGAACCCGGCCTCCTCTACCGCCAGCACGGCGGCAACGAGATCGGCCAAGGAAGCGGCCGTCTGGCCGAGGCTTGGCGGATGGCCCGGATCTTCGCGCGGGCGCCGGCCAAATTCTGGCCGGTCCAGGCCCAAGCGGCCGAGGTTCTGCGCCTCTGGGGCGATGAGCTCGACGTCGAGCGACGACGCAGCGCCGAGGCGCTGGTGGCGTCAAAGGCGTCTCTCGCCAACCGCCTGGCCTTCGCCGCGACGGGGAAAATCCGGCGCGCCAGTCTCAGCGGCGCGATCGCCGGCCGGCTTCTGATCGCGGCGGGACTCTACTAGCCGGCGGTGTCCTGGACCGCCGTGCGCCGACGTCGCGAGGCCGCGGCGTAGATGGCCGCGCCGATGCCGATCAGCGCCGCGGAGGCGACGACGAGCTTGACCACCGCCCCCAGCTTGTCGGTGGCGTCGGGGCTGGGGACGATCGTGCAGGCAATGGCGGTCGCGGTCACGGCCAGGCCCATCCAGGCAAGGGTCTTGCGGCCGGCTGGCCCGCCCGGCGCAACCCAGACACCCGGCGCCACAGGGCCGTTGGCCCGGAGG
>DASXGB010000062.1:0-3209 GCA_036489325.1 Caulobacteraceae bacterium | reverse complement strand
TATTCCCAGGATCCCCAAGGCGACGGCGATGGTGGTGACGAAGGTCCGTACGTCTCGGTTGACTGGAGTGCGGTCCTCGGCGGCCATGAACACCACCGGTCGGGCGTAGCCCTCGACCCGAGCCTGCAAAGCGTCCACCCGCAGCGGCTGATCGAGCGGGCCCGGCGCATCATAGAAGATCGACTGGCCTTCGGGCTTGGCCAACGCGGCCACGCCCTGCGGTGGCGGCGGCAGCGCCCGATCCCACAGCGAGCGCGACCGCGCCAACGCCTTCAGGCCACTGGCCCCGTCCGGCGTGGCGATTTCCCAATATTCCCCGGAATAGGCGCGCTGCTCGCGCGGATCGACCGCCGCCGGCGGCGTTACCTGACCGCCCTCGGTGGAGGTTCCAGCGAGCAGTCCGTCGACGGTTTCGCCAAGCTCATCGTCGAAGCGTGTCGTCGCGGTATGGCTGAAGAAGAGGGACAGCGACAGTCCGGCCACGACCAATACGACCAGGCTCCAGGCGGCCGCCAGCAGCACCAGGCGCCGGACGAGCGACGGCGCCATCGGCCTGGCGATCCTCACGCCTCGTTCGCCTCGCCCTCGAGCGCGACCAAACGATAGCCCAGGCCGCGAACGGTCTCGACTCGGTCGGCCCCGATCTTCTTGCGCAGCCGACCGACGAACACCTCGATGGTGTTGGAATCGCGGTCGAAATCCTGGTCGTACAGATGTTCAACGAGTTCCGTCCGGCTGATGACCCTACCCTGGTGCATCATCAGATAGTGAAGCATCCGGTATTCGAGCGACGTCAGGCGCACAGGCTCGCCGCCGACCGAGGCTCTGGCGGCGCGCGGATCGAGGCGCAGGGCGCCACAGGCGAGATTTGGTGCGGCGTGGCCGGCGGAGCGGCGCAACAGGGCGCGAAGCCGAGCGAGTAGCTCCTCGGTGTGGAACGGTTTGGTCAGGTAGTCATCCGCCCCGGCATCAAAGCCGGCCACTTTTTCGCTCCATGAGCCCCGTGCCGTAAGGATCAGCACGGGCGTGGCGACGTGGCCGCGACGCCAGCTTTCCAGCACCGACGCGCCGTCAACCTTCGGGAGGCCAAGATCAAGGACAATCGCATCATAGGGCTCGGTTTCGCCGAGAAACCCGGCCTCCTCACCGTCGGCGGCGTGGTCGACCGCATAGCCGGCGTCAGCCAGCGCCCGCCTGAGCTGGCGAGATAGATCCGGATCGTCCTCCACCAACAGAATGCGCACGCGGGGCTCCCCTATCTGCCGGGCAGGATCGCGCCGGTCGTAGCGTCAACGTAGTAGTCCATCCGACGACCCTGCGCCGTCATCCAGCGCACGCGATAGACAAGTCTCGGGCCCATATATTCAAGCCCGGCGTCGAGCTGACGCCCCGGCGTGACCCGGCGGATGTTCTCAATGACCCGGCCAAGCGGCGCTAGTTGACCCTGCCGTACACCTTGTCGAAGGAAGTCTTCCTGGTTGCGCCACCGGCCGCCCATGGCCGGCTCGCCGGTCCGATATGGGCCGTTGTAGGGGGGGTAAGCCGGGGGCGGAGCGCCCCGTTGCTGCGAATAGGCTGGCGGAGGGTAGCGTCCCCGGGGATAGCCCTGGAATCCTGGGCGGTAACCGTGACCCCCTCCTTCGGGGCCAGAAGGGCCGAAAAAGCCGCGACCGCCACCGCCCATGGAAGGGTGTCCGCGCTCCAGATGCTGCTGGGCGTGTCCTGAAAATGCGACAGCGATCAGCGCCATCGCCAAAAAGGCGCGCAAACTTTTCACACCAAAGGTCTAAGCGCGGCGGCCTGAACGGGGACTGAACATGCGCTGAAATGGCATTTTCGTCATCTTAATCTGATCTTTGCGCAAGTTCATGAACGCTGGCGAGGCAGATAGGGTCGATCTCGCCGCCATTCTTCGGCGAATTCCTCGAGCTTCGAATCCGGGCTCTCAGGAAGGGTTACGACAAGCCGGGCAAGCAGATCCCCGCGTCGACCTTTGCCGTCGGCGAGGCCGCGCTTTCGAAGCCTGAGCACCGACCCAGTATTTGACCCCTTCGGAACATTCAGCGTCACCGGACCGTCCGGCGTGGGTGCCTGGACCTTTCCGCCAAGGACGGCGTCGGGCACGGTGATCGGCACGTCCATAATGAGGTTCTCGCCTTCTCGTCGGAACCGCTGGTGTGGCCGGATGACGATCTCGATCAGGGCATCCCCGGAGCCGGCGCGGCCCGGCGAGCCCTGGTCTTTCAATCTCAGAACCTGGCCGTCTGAGGCCCCGACCGGGATGGTGACTTCGAGCACGCGTCCGTCGCTGAACGAGATCCGCCTCTTGCCGCCCTTCACCGCTTCTTCGAGATCGATCTCCACCCGGGCCTTCACATTGGCGCCGCGGGAGGCGAACCCGCCGCGCCTTCCCCCGCCTCCGAAGAGATCACCCAGGATGTCCGAGAAATCGACGTTGTCGAATTCGGTCCCCCGCATCCCGGCGCCTGATCCCGCGCCTTGGCCAAAGGGGTTGCCGGTGAAACCGCGCGTGGCCTCGCGACCATCGGCGTCGATCTCGCCGGCGTCGAATTTGCGCCGCTTGTCCGGATCGCCGAGCAGGTCAAAGGCGGCGCTCAGCCGCTTGAACTTCTCCTCCGCGGTCTTGTCGCCCGGATTGGCGTCAGGGTGATGCTGCTTGGCGAGCTTGCGAAATGCCTTGCGTATGTCGTCGGCTGAGGACGATCGCGGCACTCCCAGTTCTTTGTACGGATCTTGCGCCAAGTCGTTCTATTCCTTCACTCGCCGCCTGAGTTAGAGCCTCGGGCGCGGGGCGCAAGTGTGCCGCCCCCCCGCTCGATCATCAGGTCCGGCGCCATGAAATCCAGTGCATCCTCCGGATCGGCGAGCGTGTCCTCGCTGATCGTCTCGTTGCGAATAGAGACGCCGGCCTTGTGAACGCTCTCGGGATCGCCGCTTACCAAGGGGTGCCACGACGCCAGGCCGCGTCCTTCGGCGAGCCGCCTATAGGCGCAACTCTTGGGCATCCACGGCAGAGACTTCACGTTGCCCGGCGTGAGCTTGATGCAGTCGGGAACGAAATCGCGGCGGTTTTCGTAGTCGCGGCAGCGACAGGCATGCCCATCGAACAGGCGGCAGGCGACGCGAGTCGGGGTTATGATTCCCGTGTCCTCGTCTTCGTAACGAATGAGGCAACACAAGCCGCATCC
>DASXGB010000086.1:0-3470 GCA_036489325.1 Caulobacteraceae bacterium | reverse complement strand
CGATCCCGCCGAACGGCATCAGCGGAGCCGGCTCGGTGACGATCATCTCCGCCCTGGCCGGCGCCAGCGGCAGCTTGACCCCGATCGACGCCAGCAGGCCCTCGGCCTGGGGTCCGGCCGCGACCACCACGTGGTCGCATTCGAAAACGCCCCGCGGCGTTTCAACGCCGGTGACCCGGCCGTCGTTTTCATGGATCGCCAGAGCCGGCGTGTGTTGCAACACGCGGCCGCCGAGATCCTGTAGAGCCCATGCGTAAGCCTGAACGGTGCGCTGCGGATTGGCCTCGCCGCCGAAGCCTCGAAGATGAATGCCGCCGGTGACGTTATCGCCGGCCAGGGGAACCCGCTCGCGCACCTGGTTCGGATCGAGGTCATCCACGCGATAGCCCAGGCCACGGCAGATCTCGGCCATCCGCCGATAGTTGGCGAGGTGATGTTCGGTGACTGCGAAGATCACCCGCTCGCGCCGATACTCCGTGGCGTAGCCCAAGAGCTCGTCCATCTGCGGCCACAGGCGCTGCTCCTCGTGGAACAGCGGGCTGTGATAGTGCGAGGCGCCGCCGCCGTTGCGGCTCGAGGCCTCCCAGCCGACGACGCCCTTGTCCAGGACCAGGACGTCGACACCCGACCTGGCCAGCCACCATGCGGACGAGAGGCCGGTGACGCCGGCGCCGATGACGATGACCGAAGCGCCGCTCATCCCTCGCCGCTCAGGATGCCGGCCGAGAACGCCTCGCGCTCGGTGCCGATGTCGTCGTAGGGCGTCCACTGGCCGGCGATGCCCATCCACACGTCCCAGCCACGGCTCATGGCGGGCGTCTCGTTCCACGCCGCCAACACCTTGAGGGGCAGGGGACGGACAGGCGCCCGGTATCCGGTCAGCGGCGCGCGCTCCGGCGGAAGATTCGAACTCGCCGCCAGGGTGAGCGCCACCTGCTCGCGGCAGCGCCGTCCCTGGCACGGGCCCATGCCCGCGCGGGTCAGGCGCTTGATCTGGTCGGGATCGGCGGGTCCGTCCTCCACAAGGCGAGCAAGGTCGCGCCGGGCTTGGGCCGGGGAGGGAGGGCCGAGGTAAGCCGGCGGACAAACGGCCATCAGGGCCTCGCGGGTCACGGCCTCGCACTGGCAGACGACGGTGTCGGCCGGGTTGATCTCGTTGAGCGCGCGGAGCCAGGCGGCCTGGTAGGCGACCGCGT
This sequence comes from Caulobacteraceae bacterium, assembly GCA_036489325.1. Classification (GTDB taxonomy): domain Bacteria; phylum Pseudomonadota; class Alphaproteobacteria; order Caulobacterales; family Caulobacteraceae; genus Acaudatibacter. Next base: position 2,274 of record DASXGB010000086.1, on the reverse strand, counting down.
TGTAGCGGGCCGCAGGGCGCGGGGTGGCCTCGTAGGCGCCGCGACCCAGGGCGGCGAGCGCGGCTCTGGCCGCCTGAAGTCCTGAGAGCGCGGCATCTTCCTCGGTGAGCGGCGCGCCCCCCGGTACGCCGGCCGCATCTCCGGCGACGAACACCCGCTCCAGGCTGGTCGAGACGCCGTCGCCGCTGACCGCCGCGTAGCCGCCGAGCTCGGGCTGCAGAGCGAGCTGGACCCCGAGGACATCGAGGAGCTCTACCGCCGGCGTCAGGCTGATCGCCTCGACGATGGTGTCGCATTCGATCACCCGGCGTCCGCCGCCGCAGGCGATCTCAATCGATGTCACGCCGTCGATGCCGCCTTCCGCCCCTATCGGAACCGCGCCCGTGATCACCGGGATCTCGGGAAGATTGGTAAGGGGCGCCGGTCCGGCCTCGATGACGGCGACGACCTCGACGCCCTTGGCGCTGGCGATGCGCGCTGTCCACAGCGCGAGTTCACCGGATCCCAGGATGACGATCCGGCGGCCGGAGAACACGTCATAGGTCTGGGCGAGAGAGGCGAAGGCGCGCGCGCCGATGACGCCCGGCTGATCCCACCCGCTGAAGGCGAACGCCACGTCGCGGGCGCCGGTGGCGACGACAATGGCTTCGAAGCCCACCGTCCAGGCGCGATCCGCGTCCGCCAGTCCAGCGATGGCGCCGGGGAGGGCGGCGAGGCCCCAGCCGGGAACCCAGGCCCCCCAGCAGGAGACACCGAGCGCGACGTCGGCGCCGGCCTGCATCGCCGCCTCGAGGCTGGGATTGGCCGCGAACACCTGCGCCGTCAGCCGTTCGGGGTTCTGGACCTCGTTGGTGTAGCGGGCGCCGAACCACAGGGGCACATCGAGGCCCATGAGCCCCGGGTCGAGGGGGTTCTCATCGACGAAGAGGACGCTCGCCCCGCTTCTGGCCGCCTTGCGCGCAGCGGCCGCGCCCGCCGGCCCGCCGCCGACCACCAGGACATCGACCCGTCGTTCCGGCTCGCTGAACTTGCCGGGCAAGGCGATGCGGTCGATCTTGCTCAAGCAGCCTCCAGCCCTCGCGCCAGGTCGGCGAGGAGGTCGTCCGGATGCTCGAGCCCGACTGAAAGGCGAAGTGTTCCTTCGGTCACGCCACCCGCCACCCGCTCAGGCGCAGGCGTTACGTAGTGGGTCGTGGTGGCGGGATGACAGATCAGCGTTTCCGATCCGCCGAGGCTCACGGCTACCTTGAGCAACTCAAGCGCGTCGAGCAGGCGGAACGCCGCCGCCTGGCCGCCACGAATGGTGAACGAAAAGGTTGAGCCGGCGCCGCGGCATTGGCGGTCGTAGACGGCCCGGGCGAGAGAGCCTTCGGCAAGAAGGCTGAGCCAGGTCACCGACTCCACTTTTGGATGACCCTCAAGGAAGCGGGCGACGTGGTCAGCGTTCGCCTGGGCCCGATCCTGGCGGGCCGCCAGGCTCTCGAAAGAGCGCAGCAGCAGCCAGGCCGAAAACGGCGTCATGTGATTGCCGAGAATAGTCCGGAGCGCCTTGAGCTTGGCCACCGGCTCGCGTGCGCCGCTGACCGACCCGGCCAGAAGGTCGCTGTGGCCGCCGCAGTACTTGGTGAGCGAGGTGAGAACGAGATCGGCCCCATGCGCGAGCGGGCTTTGCAAGAGAGGCCCCAGGAATGTGTTGTCGACGCTGATCAAGGGCCGGCGGCCCTGGACCTTGCCGATCTCGTCGGCGATCCGGCGGACGAGGGCGATATCGGCCAGCGCCGCGGTGGGATTGGCCGGGCTCTCCAACAGGATGAGGCCCAGCGGGCCCTTCCTCAGCGCCGCTTCCGCGGCGATCCGAATGGCGCCTTCGTCGCAGGCATCGGCGATCGGCGCTGAATGTACGCCCATCTCGGCCAGCGGCCCGCGCACCAGGGCGTCGACGCCGGAATAGATCGGCCGACTGTGGATCAGGCTGTCGCCGGCACGGACGAAGGCAAGCGCGACCGTCGAGGCGGCTGCCATGCCGCTGTTGAAGCCGGCGCAGTCCTCGGCGCCGTCCAGCGCCGCCATGCGCGCCTCGACCATGGCTAGGTTTGGATGGCCAAGGCGGGCGTAGATGTAGCCGTCGGCCGCCTCGCCGGCGAAGAAGTCGCGATGGAAATCCAGAGCCGCCTGAGCGCTCGGGTAGACGAAGGTCGAGGTGAGCACCAGCGGGGGCTTGGCCGATCCAAACGCCTCGGCCGGGTCATAGCCGAAGCCTACGGCCAGGGTCTC
>DASXGB010000329.1:0-2190 GCA_036489325.1 Caulobacteraceae bacterium | reverse complement strand
CGATCTATCCGGTCGAGGAAGGTGTCGCCCGCGCCGACGGTGATCTTCACCTTGATCCAGTCGGAGACAACGGTCGTGCCGCCGGTGACGGCCGAGCGGTCGCCGCCAGCCTCGCGGATGACCGGCGCGGACTCGCCGGTGATCGCCGCCTCGTTGACCGAAGCCACGCCCTCGATGATGTCGCCATCGGAAGGGATGATGTCGCCGGTCTCGACCAGCACCACGTCGCCGACCGCCAGCTTGTAGGCGGCCGTCGGCACGACCGTGCCCAGCTTATCGTCGATGATCAGCTTGGCCTTAACCTCCACGCGTTGGGCGCGCAGGGCGTCGGCGGCAGCCTTGCCGCGGCCCTCGGCGATGCTCTCCGCGAAATTGGCGAACACCACCGTGAACCACAGCCAGATGGCGATCTGCAGCGCCCACCAGGGGTAGGCGCCGGTACGGAAGGCGTCGATCGTCGAGATCGTCGCCAGCAAGGCCACCACTTCCGTGGCCAGGATCACCGGATTGCGGGAAAGACGGCGCGGATCGAGCTTGACGAAGGACTCGATGATCGCCCGCGTCACAACGCTGCCCGAAAGGGCGGTGGCGGCGACCGCCGAGCGGCGCTTCTCGCCCAGATGAACGGGGATGGCCGTGTCGGTCATGGATGCCTCCGATCGAAAGGTCAGTGGCCGGCCGTGGCGTGCAGCACCTGGAAGTGCTCCACCACCGGCCCCAGCGCGAGGGCCGGGAAGAACTGCAGGCCGCCGATGATCAGGATGACGCCGGCCAGAAGGCCGACGAACAGCGGACCGTCGGTGGGAAACGTACCGCCGCTGGCCGCCAGCTTGGGCTTGGCCGCCAGGGCGCCCGCCAGCGCCAGGACCGGCATGACATAGCCGAAGCGGCCGAGGAGCATGGCGATACCCATGGTGACGTTCCACCAGGTGTTGGGACTAAGGCCGGCGAAGGCGGACCCGTTGTTCCCCGTGGCCGAGCTATAGGCGTAGAGGATCTCGGACAGGCCATGCGGACCGGTGGCCGAGACGGTTTTCAGCGCCATCGGCAGGACCGCCGCCACGCCTGAGAATCCAAGGATCGACAGCGGCAGGATGAGCACGGCCAGCATGGCGAACTTCACCTCCCGGGCCTCGATCTTCTTGCCGAGGTATTCGGGCGTACGCCCGACCATCAGGCCGGCGACAAAGACGGCGATAAGCGCCATGACTGCCATGCCGTAGAGGCCGGATCCAACGCCGCCTGGGAGGATCTCGCCCAGCTGGATCATGAACATGGCCATGCCGCCGCCGAGCGGCATCAGGCTCTCGTGCATGGCGTTGACACCGCCGTCGGAGGCGCCGGTGGTGAAGGCCACCCAGGTGGCCGTCGAGGGCGCGCCGAAGCGCACTTCCTTGCCTTCCATGTTGACCAGGGTGTGGGCATGGACCGCCTGCAGGGCCGGGGCCGGCTGGGTCTCGGCCCAATAAACCACCGCCGCCGCGCCCAGCACGAACAGGGCCATGGTCGCGACGATGGCGCGGGCGTCCTTCTTGGCCATGGCGACGATGCCGAAGGCTATGACGCAGGCGTAGCCCAGCACGTTCATCGCGATCTCCTCGAGGAGGTTGGTGATCGCGTTGGGGTTCTCGAACGGATGGGCGGAGTTGGCGTTGTAGAGGCCGCCGCCGTTGGTGCCGAGCTGCTTGATCGCCTCCTGGCTGGCCACCGGGAAGGTGATGATCGTCTGCTTGCCGCCCTCGAGACCGACGGCTGAGGCGTGGCCGGCCAGCGTCTGCGGCTCTCCCAGAAACACCATCGCCAGAGCCAGGACGAGCGCGATCGGCAGCAGGACGTAGAGGCTGATGCGGGTCAGATCGACCCAGAAGTTTCCCAGGCCCTCTGCCCGGTTGGCGGCGAAGGCGCGGGCCATGACCGCGGCCAGGGCGACGCCCGCTGCAGCGGATAGGAAATTGTGGCTGGTGAGGCCGGCCATCTGCGCGAAGGCCGACAGGGCGCTCTCGCCGAAATAGAACTGCCAGTTGGTGTTGGTGATGAAGCTGATCGCGGTGTTGAACGCCAGGTCCGGCGCCATGCCCTTGAAATGCTCCGGATTGAACGGCAGCAAATCCTGGAAGCGCAGGATCAGATAGAGCACGAGGAAGCTGGCGGCGCTGAACGCCAGCACAGAGACGGCGTAGGCGAACCAGT
>DASXGB010000281.1:0-19853 GCA_036489325.1 Caulobacteraceae bacterium | reverse complement strand
AGGACCGCGCCTTCCTCAAGCGCGGCGGCGTCTTCGACGACGACTTCATCGACGCCTACATCGAACTCAAACTCGAAGAAGTCGCCAGACTCCAACTCCACCCACACCCCGTCGAGTTCGATATGTATTTCAAATGCTAGGAACATGACCGCCTGAGTTCAACAAGAATACCAAGCGGAAAACTCAAAGGGCCAAGTGAAGACTTCTGAGGTCGGCATAATTGTTTGCCGACATAGTGAAACCTTGCGTCAAATTCTTAATAGTGATCACAAAAGGGGATGATCTGATGGCCAAACGAGTTCTGTTCTGTCAGGCGGCCGGCGCCGCTTTGGCTCTGGCGCTGACGACGCCGTTCACGGCCACGGCCGACCCATTGGCTCAGCCCAGCATGGGCGCGATGCTCTCGGGCAACGCCAGCCCGTTCAACGTGGACGCGGGACCGCTAGGCAAGGTCTATGTCAGCGGCGTCGTGAGCGCGCTCGGCATGGTGCAGAGCAATCCCGTGCCGGGCGACCGCACCGATCAGTTCGACCTCTCCAACGGCCAGGTGTTCATCCAGACCACCTCAGGGCCAGTGCAATTCTTCATCGACGCCGGCCTCTACTCCATGCCCGCGCTGGGAACGCCCTACACCCATGCCACGACCTTCACGTCGAACACCTACAGCGGCTTGCCCATGGCCTATCTGAAGCTGCAGCCGACCAGCGCCTTTTCAATCCAGATCGGCAAGCTGCCGAGCCTGATTGGAGCCGAATCCAGCTTCACCTTCCAGAATATCAATATCGAGCGTGGCTTGCTGTGGAACCAAGAGCCTGTGTTCAGCGACGGCGTGCAGGTCAACTATTCCAAGGGCAAGGTGTCTCTCTCCGTCTCGCTGAACGACGGGTTCTATTCGAACCGATACAACTGGCTGAGCGGCTCGTTCGCCTACACCGTCACGGCCAAGGATACAGTCACAATGTCCGGCGGCGGGGCGCTCTCGAAATATGACCGCGCCACGTTCGCGACGCCCCTTTTCCAGAACAACAGCGACATCATTGACCTGATCTGGGCCCACACCGACGGGCCGTGGATGATCCAGCCCTACTTCCAGTACACGCACGCCAACGCGATCGAGTCCTTCGGCGTGACGTTCCCCGGGGCCGACACCTGGGGCGGCGCGATCCTGGCCAAATACAGCTTCAACAAGCTCTGGAGCCTGGCGGGCCGGGTGGAATACGTGTCGAGCTCCAGCGGCGCCTGCCAACCTGAGGCCGAGGACTGCGCCCAGACCAGCCTGCTCTACGGTCCCGGCAGCAAGGCCGTGTCCGTGACTCTTACGCCGACATTCCAGAAAGGGATCTTCTTCGCGCGCGCGGAGGCGTCCTACGTCGGGATCACCAGCGGGACCCCGGGCGCGGAATTCGGACGTGACGGCGAGGCCAGCTCGCAGTTCCGCGGCCTGATCGAGACGGGCTTCATCTTCTAGGACCGCACGGAAGCGGGGGCGGCGGCGACCGCCCCCAGCTGCTTGCCGTAAATGCGGTAGGTCTTGTAGCTGTGCGCGCCGAAGCTCTCCAGGATGTGGCGCATCGGACCGTTGTCTTCGAGGATCCAGGAATATTCCGCCTCGGTGATGCCGACGTTGGGCCCTTCGCGGCGGAAGGCTTCCAGAATCAGGAACGGCGCGAACGCGCCCCGCGGCTCCCTCGCGAACTTGCGCTTGACGCCCATCAAAGGGACGCGCCCGCGCTTCACGCCCCTTACCTTCAGTCGCCACAGTAGCTTGGCCCAGCCGAACGGCACGAGCTTGCCTTTGAGGTCGAAGATCGCGTCGTTGAGATTGGGAAGCAGCGCGCCGAAGCCGGCGGCCTCGCCGTCGATCTCCACGAACCAGATCAGCCTCTTATGCAGGAGCAGCTTCAGAGATTCGCCGAGGTGCCGGGTCTCGGCTTCCGTCACGGGTGCGAAGCCCCAGTTGTGCGCCCAGGCGTCATTCCAGATGTCGACCAGGGTTCGGACCTCGCCGTCGAAGTCTTTCATGTTGATCGGCCGCACGACGACCCCCGGCGGATGGGGTCGCTTGAGGCGAGCCTCGACGCCGGCGGTGAACGTTGGAACGTCGGAGTAGTAGGCGTAGACGTCCTTTTCCTTGGCGTAGCCCTGCTCTTCGATGCGGCCGCCGACATAGCGCGGATCGTGGCCCATCATTAGCATGGGCGGCGTGTCGAAGCCGTCGACCAGCAGGCCGACCTCCTCGTTGATCGACAGATTGAACGGTCCCAGAATCCGCGCCCGGCCCCTCTGGCGCAGCCAGTCCTCGGCGGCCCTAAACAGGGCGGCGAACACCTCCGGATCGTTCTCGGCCGAGATCATGCCAAAATATCCGCCCGGGGCGGCCTCGTCGGTCGCCGCCAGATGATCGATCTGGGCGCTGATCCGGCCGACGTCGCGGCCATCGCGCGTCGCCAGAAAGAACTGCCAATCCGCGTGCTGGAAGAACGGGTTGATCTTTGGCGACAGCGCCTCGCGGCGTTCGTACATCAGGGGCGCGATGTAGTTCGGATCGTCAGCGCCCAGGCGCATGGGCACGCGGATGAAGCGCTCAAGTTCCTTCTTGGTTAGGACGGGAAGAATCTCGACCGGCATCCTCATCCCTCTGCGTAAAGCAGGTAGCTAACGGCGCCGGCGATGAACACCACCGGCGCCCCCCAGGCTGCGGCCCAGGGCGGCAGGGCTCCCGTCTGCCCCATGGCGGTCAGGACGCCGTCGGCGACGAGGTAGCAGAGGCCTACGCACAGACCGAGGATCACCGGGATCGTGCGGTTGCTGCGTGCGTGCCCGAGGGCCGTCGGCAAGGCCAAAAGGAGCATGATGATCGGGGCCATGGCCTCGGCCAGGGTGCGATAGAGCCTCGTCTGGAATTCACTCGGACTCTGGTTGACCGGACCCTTGCCAAACAGCGAGCGATAGGCAGCCTCTGAGGTCATCTCGAAGGAGCCTGCGAACAGGCGCGCGGTGTCCGAGGGTCGGAGGCTGGTGGGCCAGTCGGCCGCACCGACGGTCATCGTGTCGGCATGATCCTGGTGAAGGTCGGTGACGACGGCGTCGGTCAAGCGCCAGCCATGGCCGGTCCAAGTCGCATCCTGCGCCGAGATGCGGCGGATCAGCTGCTTGTCGGCGTCCCGATCGTAGATCGAAATACCTCTGAGCAACTTTCCGCTCGGGGATGCCGACCGGACCAGGACGACGTTTCCGTCGATGCGGAACCAGCGCGGCGCGGGCGTCTTGGCCTGCGCGCCAGGCGCGCTGGCCGCCCACCAGGTCGCCAGCGATTGTTCGGCCACCGGAGTCACCTGGTCGGCGACCACCAGGTCGAGCGCCGCGACGGCGAGGGCGACCGGAAGCGTGCGACGGAAGATCTGCAGCAGCGAAAGGCCGCTGATCCGCATCACCACCAGTTCGCTGTTGCGGGCAAGCTGGCTGAACGAGAACAGCGCGCCGGCAAGGACGGCGAACGGCGCCACCTGCTCGAACATATAAGGCAGGCGCAACGCCATGTAGCGGAGGATTCCAAACCCTCCCCCCCGGGCGAGGATGTCGTTCGTGCGCTCCAGAAGGTCGATGAGCTGCAGGAGACCGATCAGCGCCGCCGCCGCCGCCAGGGTGCGCACGGCCATGATGCGGGTCAGGTACGCCGAAATGCTGAGGGAGCCGCGTGGGCTCATGGCGGTAGCGGGCGCCTTGGGGCGACGCTCGAACATCTGCTCGGCGCGCCTGAACAGGCCGGAAAGCGGCGTCTCGCCGGGACGTCGCCGGCTCGACATGAACAGCCAGACGGCGAAGCCCGTTTGGACGAGGAACAAGCCGCCGATGGCGAGCAAAGGATCGATCTGGCCGGAATCGGCGAAGCTCTTGCAGAGCGTGATGCCGTGGTGGAAGGCCACCAGGATCACTGCGCCGAGGATCATGCCGGGCGTCCGGCGGCCGCGCTTGACGGCCATGGCCAGAGGCAGGGCCAGGAACGGCAGGAATGGCACGCCAAGTGACCTGGCGAGTCGGGAATAGAGCTCCGCTTCCAGCACACGCTTGGGAATGAGGGCGTCGGGCCGCTGCATTTCCTGGACGAGTTCCGGAATCGTCAGTTCCTGCTCTTCGCCGCCGCGCGGGGCGAGAGTCGAGCGGTTGCTTAGGATCTGGCGATCGTTGAAGTCGGCGAATCGCAGCAGCCTCACGCTGCGGGCGGTGTCAGTGAGAATGAGGCCGCCGGTGAGATCGAGATCGGTGGTCTTATGGTCGGGCTGAAGCGCCAGGGCGCCCTGCTGGGCGGTGACGATGGTCTCACCTCCCGGCGCGACCCGCCGGATGAAGACACCGCGCAGCTGTCGGCCGGTGGGGTCGACCTCGTCGGCGGTGATCGTGAAATCAGACCCGGCGTTGATGAACACCTGCGGATCGAGCTGCGCCGTCCAGCCCGCCTGGGTGGCGGCGTTGAGCACCGCCCGATAGCCGAAGGCGCTGTAGGGCTGCAGAAAACCGGAGAGCAATAAGCTCAGGGCGCCCAGGATCACGCCGGCGAACACAAGCGGCGCGGCAATCCGTTCGAACGACACGCCGCCAGCCAGAATCGCATCGAGCTCGGAATCATCGCCCAGGCGGGCGATGACGATGAACATGGCCACGCAGAACGAGGCCGGCAGGGCCAGTCCCAGCTGGTAGGGCACGAGATTGGTGACGAGGCCGAACAGGTAGCCCATGTGGGCGCCGTTGGCCTGCAACTGATTGATCAGATGGAGCGTCTGGTCGAGCAGGAAGGCGACAAGCGTGACGCCCAGAACGCCCAGGGCCGGCATGGCCAGCATCCGCAACAGGTAGGCGTCGAGGATCGACGGCCGCCAGACGGATTTTCTTAAGCCAGGGGCGGCGACCGCCAGAGCCGTCACGTCGTCAGGCGACCCCGCCGGCGCGACGCTTTTCGGAGGTGAGGAACCCGAGCCGACGCCCGACATCGGCGAAGATGGCCAACGCGGTGTCGAGCTGCTCGGGCGTATGGGCGGCGCTGACGCTCGTACGCAACAGGCACACGTCAGTCGGCGTCGCCGGCGGTATGGCGAGGTTCAGATAGAGGCCCGAAGCCAGAAGCAGCTTCCAGAAAGCCACCGCCGTCTCCTGGTCCGGCATGGCCACGGCAATGATCGGATTGGCTTCCGGTCCTGTCTGGAAACCAAGCTCCCGGAGCCCATCATAGAGATGGTGGGCATTGCGCGTGAGGTTGGCTCTCAGCGAAGGTTCACTCTGCAGGCGCGAGAGCGCTTCAATTGTCGAGGCGACGATTCCCGGCGGCAACGATGCCGTGAACATGTAGGGCCGGCAGACGATACGCATGACGTCGAAGTCGGGGCTGTCGGAAACACAGAAGCCGCCGACACTGCCCAAACTCTTGGAGAAGGTGCCGACGATGAAATCGACGTCCGACTCCACGCCGGCGGCCTCTGCGAGGCCCCGGCCCGTCTCGCCAAGGACGCCCAGGGAATGGGCCTCATCGACCAGCAGATAGGCGCCGGTCTCGCGCTTCACCGCGGCGATTTCCTTGAGCGGCGCGGTGTCGCCGAGCATGGAATAGATGCCTTCGACGACAATCAGCCGATCACCCGGTTGGCCGGACAGGCGCCGAAGGCGCTTGTACAGGTCGTCAGGATTGTTGTGGCGGAAACGGATGACCTCGCCATGGCCCAGCCGTGACCCATCATAGATGCTGGCATGGCTGTCGGCGTCGAGCAGAAGGTGGTCGCCGCGGCCGACAAGCGCCGAAAGCACGCCGAGATTGGCCTGATAGCCAGTGCTGAACACCATGGCGTGCTGACGGCCGTAGAAATCGGCCAGCGCCTTCTCAAGTCGGATGTGACCGCCATAGGTGCCGTTGGCGACCCGGGAGCCCGTCGTGCCGGTCCCCTGGCTGCGCGTGGCTTCCACGGCCTTTTCGATGCAGGCGGGATCAAAGGTCAGGCCCAGGTAGTTGTTCGTACCCAGAAGAATCGTCGGCCGGCCGTTGAGCATGCCTTCGGTGGGCGAAAGCACTCCATCGAACTGAACGTCGACGCCGTGGGCATGCAATGATTCGTAGACCTGCCTCTGGGCGGCGTGCTTGGCGAGTATTGTCATTCTTGAATCCCGCTTCGCAGGTCATCCACCGCGTGAATCAGATCACCAACGGTCTGTATCTGGGCGATGCGATCGAGAGGGATTGAAATATCATAGAAATCTTCAATGGCCATGACAAAATTCATCACGCCCAGAGAGTCCATGCCGAGATCCTCGACGATGTCTGTGCGTTCGTTGATTTTGACCGGATGACCGAGCACCTGCTCGAAAATGGTGGATATGTCCTCGCACGTGACCTTTTCAGGTGGTTCCACCTTCAATTCCACTAACGCCAATTGCCTGATTTGGCCCATGCCGTCGCTGTCGCCCCGTTAACGCCGGATCCGTGAGTCAGCCCGTACCGTAACAGTTTTGCATCGGAAGCTTCAACCTCGCCGGCCCGACCTTGTGAACTAAGCACCGCCGAATCGATAGCGAGATCGGGCCAATTGCAGACGCGGCGCCGCAAATTGCGGCAAGATGTCTCGCCTTCAGAGCCAGCCCTGGGTACGGTACCAGGCGACCGTGTCGGCGAAACCGGCTTCAAGCGTGAAACGCGTATCGGGGGCGCCGGGGATGGCCTCCGCAAGCGTCACCGACCAGTCGCCATGGGCCATCTCCCGCGCCTTGCCGCGATTGAAGATCGAGGCCCGATTTCCGGCGGCGGCAATCGACTCTACAGCCACGGCCGCCGATCCCAGGCACCAATTTGGAATCCGCACGGGTCGCGCCTGCCGTCCCATCGCCCGCCAAGCCGCCTGGGCAATCTCGCCCCAGCCATAACCTTCCGGCCGATCGCCTCCGACCGCATAGGTTCCGCAGAGATCGGTCCTAGCCGCCAGATCGACGATCGCAGCGACGACGTCATCGACATGGGCGAGCGCCAAGCGCGCCCTGGCATCGCCTGGAACGGGCGCGAACGGAGACCAGCGCGCAAGGCGAAACAGGCTCAACGTCTCGCGATCGCCGGGGCCGTAGATCGCCGGCGGGCGGAGGATCGCCAAAGGGCCGCCCGCCGCGCCGCGGGCCGCTTCCTCGCCGGCGCGTTTGCTGGCGGCATAGTCGGAAAGCTGTGGCTCGCGCGCGGCCAGACTGGAAACGAGCACGCTCCGTCCACCGTGAACCGCTGCAAATCGCTCGGCGCCGTCGCGATTGGCGCGGAAGTACTCGGCCTGCTTCCGCGCCTTGATGAGGCCGGCGCAGTTGATCGCGGCCTCAGCCCCCACGACGAGTCGGCGCAGCGCGGGCTCATCGGCGAGGTCTCCGGCCATGACCTCGAAGCCGGCGGCTGTCAGCGCGGCCCGGTCCTCCGCCCGCCGCACAAGAGCGCGGACTCGCCACCCGGCGGCCGCAAGCCGGTCCGCCAGCCGCCGCCCAAGGAAGCCGGTCGCGCCGGCCAGCGCGACGAGCGGGCGCTCTGCCATCAGGCCGTGACGGGCTGGGATGCGTCCTCGAAGGCGCCGGCGAGAAAAAGAGAGCGCGCGCGGGAGCGGCTGAGCTTGCCGGAGGAGGTCTGCGGCAGGCTGTGCGGCGGAACCAGGACGACATCGATCTCCAGACCATGGGTCGCGCGCAGGATCGTCGAAACACAGGCGCGCAATTCAGCCCGCTTGTGCGCCTCGCGCGCGCGGCACTGAACGAGCGCCACCACCTTGTCCTCTTCGTCGCTGGTGACCTGGAAGGCCGCAACGTCGCCGCTGCGCAAAGCCTCGACCTGCCGCTCAGCGGTCCACTCAAGATCCTGCGGCCAGACATTGCGCCCATTGACGATGATCAGATCCTTGGCCCGGCCGGTGATGACGATCTGGCCGTTTAGCCAGTAGCCGAGGTCGCCAGTGTCCAGCCAGCCGTCCTCGGCCAGAACTCGCCGCGTCTCCTCGGGGGCGCCGAAGTAGGCCTTCATCAGGCTGGGACCGGCGGCGAAAATCCGCCCGACCTGGCGCTCACCAAGCGGTTTGCCCTCATCGTCGCGCACTTCAAGGCGATGGCCGGGAAGGACGCGGCCGCACAGGGCGAATTCCCGGTGACGCTCGCCCGGGGCCGCGCGATGCGCCGCGCCCGTCCGCTCCAGACGCTCGATATCCGCCTCTTCGGTGATCAGGCCCTGTCCAAGCGGGCTGAGCGTGAGCGCCAGCGTCGCCTCGGCCATGCCGTAGCTGGCCACGTAGGCGGCCGGATCGAAGCCCGCATGCGCGAAGGCCTCGGCGAAGTCTCGCAAGGGACCGGGTCGGATCATGTCGCCACCGACGCCGGCCACCCGCCAGGATGAGAGGTCGAAGTCGTCGATCCGCAGCGCCGGCGCGCGCCTGGCCGCCAGGTCAAAGCCGAATGTCGGCGCATAGGAGATGGTCCCGCCACGAGCGGAGATCAGATCGAGCCAGAGGCCGGGCCGGCGCACGAAGGCGGTCGTGGGCAGCAGATCGAGGCTGACCTGGAACGCCATGCCGGTCAGCAGCATGCCCACCAGGCCCATGTCGTGATAGAGCGGCAGCCAGGAGACGGCTCGATCCGCAGCGCCGACGCCAAGCCCGTCCGGGCCGCCGATGGCTGAGAGATTAGCGATCAGCGCCGCTTGGGTGACGGCCACGCCGACCGGAAAGCGGGTGCTGCCCGAAGAGTACTGCAGATAACAGAGCCCCTCGGGATCTCGCGCCGGCAGAGCCGTGTCGCCTGTGACCGGAAGGTCGGCCAGTGTCCCGGCCGCGGCGAGCGTGAGGCCCTCGGCGGCCTCCGCGAACCAGCCTCCAAGTTCAGGCGGCGCCAGGGCCGCCTTGACGTCGGCAGCGATCAGCATCCGGCGGATGTGTTCGACATAGGCGTCCTTGCCGCCGAACGGCGCCGGCAGCGGCGTTGGTGCGGGGGCAAGGCCGGCATACTGACAAGCGAAAAAGGCGCGCACGAAGTCGCCGGTGGAATCGGCCGCGATGGCGACGCGATCTCCCGGCGACAGACCCGCCGCGAGCATCCTCGACGCCAGGGCGCAGGCCTGATCGCGAAGCTGGGCGTAGGGCAGCACCTCAGTGAGTTCGCCACGCGCCGAATGGAGGTTGATGCCTGTCGGGCCTTCGGCGGCTCGATCAAGCACATCGCTGAGAGTGGTGTGGCCGCCAAGACGCAAAGTCCGATCTGGCGCAGTGGGCGTCGGGGTCAAATCGTCTCGTCCGTCAGAGAAAGTCCGCCTTGTGCGCCCAGACCATGGCACGTCAGGCGCCATCGCGTCATTATCGACTTAGCCTTCGCATCTGATAGTCGATAACGGCGCATCACGTCGAGCGGACCTTGCGGATGAAGTGGACATGAGCGCCCCGGCGCCAAGGAAAAACGATTCCGATCCTGGCGAGTCCGCGCGCCAGGCGGCGGTCGATCCGTGGAGGATCGAGGCCCGGGACATGCGGCCGTTGGCCAGGCTGTGGCCTCTGCTCCTGCGGCATTGGCCGGACACGGTGCTGGGTCTGGTTTTCCTGTTTCTGTCATCGGCGGCCCTGCTGGCGCTCACCTTCGGGCCCCAGATGGTCATCAACGGCACCGTGAAGCTGCATGATCGCGCCGCCCTGGAGCATGTGTTCCTGATCCTGGGTGGCCTCGCCGGCGCTCTGGCGGCAACCACCGGCCTTCGGCTCTATTTCACCTACAAGCTGGGCGAGCGAATCATCGCCGACCTGCGCCAGGATGTGTTCCTGCACATCCTCGGCTTGGACATGGGCCATTTCCGTCGCCTGAAAAGCGGCGAGGTGCTCTCCAGGCTGACCACCGACATGACCATTGTCGAGGGGACGGTGGGCATCATCCTGCCCGGCGCCCTGCGCAACATCCTGACCCTGGGCGGCGCACTGATCCTGATGGTGCTGGTCAGTCCGAATATCACCGGCCTGATCCTGGTCCTCATTCCGCTTCTTCTGACGCCGCTGTTCCTGGTCGGACGGCGCATTCAGCGACTGTCAGTGCGCGCCCAGGACCGCTTCGCAGAGGCGGTGGGCCATGCCGGCGAAGGCCTCGAGGCCATCGACACGGTTCAGGCCTTCGGTCAGGAGGAGCTGATCGCCGGCCGCTTCAATGCGGCCATCGAACGCGCTTTCCAGGCCTCGCGCGCGCGACTGCGTGTCAGCGGTCTAATGTCGTGCCTGATGATCGCCCTGATCTTCGCGGGCATGCTGATCCTGCTGTACGAATGCGCCCTGGCGGTCATTGTCCACCACACCCTGCAGCCGGGAAACCTGTTCCAGCTCCTGATTCTCGCCTTCGTCGCAGCGACCTGCGTGCGCGATCTATCCGAGATCTGGAGCCAGATCCAACGCGCCTCGGGCGCGGCGACACGGATCGTCGACGTGATGGAGACCTCGCCGCTGATCGCCGCCCCGGCCAGGCCGACGCCAATGCCTTTCCCTGCCCGTGGCGAGGTGCGCTTCGAGAATGTCTCCTTCGTCTATCCGGGACGCGATGCGCCGGCGCTCGACGGGTTCGAACTGGAGGTGAGGCCGGGTGAACGGGTCGCCCTGGTAGGTCCATCGGGCGCGGGCAAGAGCACGGTCTTCCGCTTGCTCCTGCGATTCTATGATCCCGGGACAGGACAGGTGCGCATCGACGGCGTCGATTTGCGCGAGGCCGATCCGAGCGTCGCACGCTCGCGCGTGGCCTTTGTCGCACAGGATGCGCCCCTGTTTTCGACATCGGCGGCTGAGAACATCGCCTTCGGCCGGAGCGGCGCGGCCAAATCGGAGATCCTCGCCGCCGCCCGCGCCGCCCAGGCGGAGGGTTTCCTTTCGCGCCTGCCGCATGGCTTCGACACCCTGATGGGAGAGCGCGCCAAGCTGCTCTCCGGCGGCCAGCGCCAGCGCATCGCCATCGCAAGGGCCCTCGTGCGGCACGCGCCGATCCTGCTCCTCGACGAGGCGACCAGCGCCCTCGACGCCGAGAACGAGCGGCTGGTGCAGAGCGCCCTGCACGAAGCCATGGTCGGTCGTACGACCCTGGTCATCGCCCATCGCCTGGCTACGGTCCTTGAAGCCGATCGGATTATCGTCATGGACGCCGGCAAGGTCGTGGAAGCCGGCCGACATGCCGATCTCCTGGCCAGGGGCGGCCTCTATGCGCGCCTCGCCAGGCTTCAGTTCGGTTCCGCCGCCGCCTGAACCGCCGCCGGCGCTGAAAGATCGGCGGCCAGTCTCGCGTTCGCCCGCCAGCGCCAGATGGCGAAGATGGCGAGCGCCAGGTTGAGGACCGTGAGCTCGAAGACGAAGAAGCCCGCCGGCCATTTCACCAGCACCGCCAGGAAGGCGGCCAGGGTGCGGGTGTTGGAATTGAGCAGTCCGCTCGCCTTTACGACGGGGGCGAAGGTCTCGCGGTAGAGCTGGCGAGCGCGGGCGTCGGCCGCGTGCATAGCGCGCTCCGCCCGGTCCTCGCCGGGGCTCATCCAGTGCGAGACGGTGAGGTAGATTTTCGCCAGGGCGGCGCCGGCGCGGCCCTCCCCGCCCCCCGTCTGACGCATCCAGGCAGCGCCATAGACGAAATGTCGATAGGCCTTGCGGCCGGTCTCATAAGCGTTGGCCTGAACGAAGTGCGCCGCGCCCGCGGACCACGCCAGCACCCAGGACCAGCCACCGATCGTCCGTTCCGCCATCAGGGCCAGGGCGACATAGATGAACACCTGGCTCAAATGATCGCAGATCCCGTCAACCAGCTCGCCCACGGGCGAGGCCCGGCCGGTCCGCCTGGCGAGATCACCGTCGGCCCCGTCGAGCACATGCCAGAGCGCCTGGAAGGCAAGTCCGAGGGTCGCGTTCCACGGCCAAGCCACCGTCAGGTAGATCCACGCCGCCACGCCCGAGGCGACGACGCTCGAAACAGACACCTGGTTGGGCGTTACCGGCGTCCGCGCCAGGACCGTAGCCAGGGCGCGGGAGGCGGGGTGGATGATGAGTCGGTTGCTGATTGATTCGATTTCGGCCGGGCGGCCCGGCGCAGCAGACCCCTCAGATACCCCCTCAGAATGCACGCCTGGGCGAACCTCCGATGGGACGTCCGGGGTGATTGACATCGGCAGGGGCTTGGTCTCCACAGGCGGCTCGCATATGGCAGTCTTGTGACAACAGGCGCCAAACGCTAGCGTGAATCGTTCGGGGACGATCGACGTCAGCGCACAAAAACATCCCAGAAGGGACTAGGAATGACGAAAATCCGCGCTGCGATTGTCGGGGTTGGCAATTGCGCGAGTTCTTTGGTGCAGGGGGTGGCCTACTACAGAGCGGCCAACGACAACAGCGCCGGGTTGATGCATTGGGATCTCGGCGGATACGAACCGAGTGACGTCGAATTCGTTCTGGCGTTCGATATAGACAAGAGAAAGGTCGGCGCTGATCTATCCGCGGCGATTTTCGCCAAGCCCAATTGCACCGCCGTATTCGCCGAGGTCCCCGAGACCGGCATCAAGGTGCGCATGGGCGTGGTGCTGGACGGTGTCGCCGAACACATGGAGACCGTCCCCGCCGACCGCGGCTTCGTGAAATCCGCTGAGCCCGAGCCCAACAAGGCCAAGGTGGTCGAGGCGCTGCGCAGCTCTGGCGCCGAGGTCCTGGTCAACTTCCTGCCGGTGGGCTCGGAAGACGCCGTGCGCTTCTACATGGAATGTGCGCTCGAAGCTGGCGTGGGCGTGGTCAACTGTATGCCCGTATTCATCGCCAGCGATCCGGAATGGGAAGAACGCTTCAAGGCTCGCGGCATTCCGATTATCGGCGATGACATAAAGGCCCAGTTCGGGGCGACCATCGTGCACCGCGCGCTAACCAACCTGATGCGTCAGCGCGGCGTGCGCATGGATCGCACCTATCAGCTCAACACCGGCGGCAACACCGACTTCCTCAACATGATGGATCGGGGTCGGCTGATGTCGAAGAAGATCTCCAAGACCGAAGCCGTGCAAGCGGTGATGGCCGCGCGGCTGTCAGAAGACAACATCCATGTTGGTCCGAGCGACTATGTGCCCTGGCTCAACGACAACAAGCTGTGTTTCCTGCGGCTCGAGGGCGCCCTCTTCGGCAATGTGCCGATGAACATCGAGGTGCGTCTCTCGGTGGAGGATTCACCCAATTCGGCCGGCGTGGTCATCGACGCCATCCGCTGCTGCAAGCTGGCGCTCGACCGCGGCTACGCGGGAGCGCTGATCGGCCCCTCGGCCTTCTTCTGCAAGCACCCGCCGGTGCAATACACCGATGACGAGGCCCAGCGCCTAACCGAAGCCTTCATCGGCCCCGAGACGGTGCAGGTCGCGGCGCAATAGGCGCGCCTCTATGCAGGGACTGATCGTCGCCGCGGGGCAGGGGACAAGACTTCGGAGCATTGCGAGCCTCAAGCCCTTGGCGCTGGTGGGCGGCACACCCCTGATCGAGCGCGTGATCGACAACGCCATGGTCGGCGGGATCGCCGCCTTTGTCGTCGTGACCGGCTATGAGGCCGACCGCCTGGAAAACTTTCTTGAGGCCCTGGCCGAACGCAAGGGCGTCACCATCGACACGGTTTTCAATCCGCAGTGGGAGCGGGCCAATGGCCTCTCGGTCGCCGTCGCCGCGCCCAGGCTCGCCGACCATTTCATCCTGATGATGGCCGACCATCTGATCGCGCCGTCGATCTACGCCGATCTCCTGGCGCTACCGGACGTGGCGGACACGGTGACACTGGCGGTCGACCGCCGCCTCGACAATCCCCTGGTGGACCTCGGCGATGTGACCTGCGTGCGGACCGACGGCTTGGGCCGCATCCTCGCCATCGGCAAGGGACTGGCCGACTACGACGCCTTCGACACCGGCGTGTTCCTGGCCTCACACTCCCTGATCGCAGCGATCAACGCGGACGTCGAGGACGGCGGAGCCGGCGGAATCTCAGAGGGCATGCGACGCCTGGCGGCCGATGGCCGCGCCCTGACCTTCGACATCGGCGACCGCTTCTGGCTGGACATCGACGACGCCGCGACCCACGGCCACGCTGAGCGCCTAAGCGCCTAGAGGCGAGGTCGCATCTTTGGGCCTCCGCTAGGTTGGTGGTAGTATTGAGGCAGGTTCCATCCACCGGGAGGCGATGCCGTGTCTGGTGTCGGAAGGCTCTGGACCTGGCTGTCCAAGTCGCGCACGCGCAGCACCCTGGCCTTCCTGGGCGGTGGGATCGCGGCCATCGTCGCGGCTGGTTGGCAAGTCTACATTCACTTCGCCCCTGCCCCGACTCAAGCGCAAACCGAACCCCAGGTTCAGGCCGCGACTGCCCCGACAGCCGGCGTCAACGTCGCTGGCGTGAAGCGCTTGCAGACCAGTCAGAAACAGGCGCTGGACGCCGAGGCGGATGCCCTGGACAACGTCTCTCAACAGATCGAGCCGGCCGGAACCGCGCCGCGTTCAGCGTCCGGAGCACATCACTGACTGCCTCGAGAACGCGCCCTTCCAGCCAATTGACCTCTGCGCGGCGCATGCCGCGTTGACGCCCCTAAGCCGCGGCGGGCTCCGGCACGGCGGAAACCGGCAGGCGGAAGGGGGCGCGCTGCCTCGCCGCCTGCTCGACAAAGAGGTGGCCATATGCGCCGACCATCGTGCTGAGATCATAGGCCGTGACCCGGGCGGGACCGACGGCGGCGAAAGCGGCCAGCAATTCAGGCCGGGCGATCAGATCGGCCATGGCGCGGCCGAAGGTTTCTGGCTGTTCTGGCGGAACGATCCAGCCGCTGGCGCCGTGCTCAACGATCTCGGCCGGGCCGAAGTCGCAGGCAGTCGCCAGGGCCGGCGCGCCGCAGGCCAGGGCCTCAACCAGGGCGGTTGGGAAACCCTCCCAGCGAGAGGGCAGGACGAACAGCCGGGCCTTGGCGACGAACGCCCACGGATTGTCGGTGAAATCGACGAATTTGACCCGCTCGCCGAGCCCCAGCTCCGCCGCCTGGCGCCGCAATTCGCCTTCCCGGGTGCCGCGCCCGACGATGATGAGATCGAGGGCGTCGCTGAGCCCGCTCGAGGCATAGGCCTTGAGAAGCAGGTCATGACCCTTCTGGCGTTCCAGCCGGCCGACGCTGACGATGAACGGCCGGGCCTGCTCGAAGGGTAGCGGCTGGCCGCCAAGCCGCTGGACCCTGGCGATGTCGATGGGGTTGTGGATCACCCGCACGCGGCGATGATCAAGGCCGAGACTCGTTTCCAGGCCCCGGGCCATCTCGTGGGAATTGGCGAGAAAGCAGTCGGCTCGGCGATAGGCCCGACGCGTGAGGCTCCGGATGAGCGCCCGCGCCGCCGGATTGGCCAGTTCGTCGTCAATCACCGAGTCGGTATTGTTGCCTTCGCGGGCGATCCAGGCTGGCCGATCGGCGCCCATGGCGCCGAGCACCGCCCAAGTCATCAAGGTCATCCCCTTGAGAAAGCTCATCACCACGTGTGGTCGATGTCCGCGGATCATCCGCGCCAGGTTGATCGGCGCCAAGGTCGTCGCCGCCAGCAGCCTGTCAGGGCGATAGAAGCCCGAGTTATGCCCTTCGAAGACGAGGAGATCCTGGCCTATCGGCGAGGAGTCGACGCGGCTGGGATCGGCCTCGTCCAGGAATGGCCCGGCGCGGCGCAAGAGGCCCATGCGCACGTCGAAGTGGGCCGGATCGCATTGGTTGAGCAGGTGCACCGCGACGCGCTCAGCGCCGCCGCCGTGCAACGACGACAGCAAGAGCATGACGCGGATGCGTTCGCTCATGCTATGGCCCCCCGGTGCTACGCTCAAAGTCCTGCGGCGGCTTCTAGCCGGGCGGGACGCAGCGAGGCAACGACCGATCGAGTTTGGGGGCGGGTTTGGCCAATATGGAGTTGCTGGTGGGGGCGGACGCCTTCTGGCGCCGCGCCGCGGGAGACTGCGCCCGCGCCTCCCGCCGCCTGCTGGTCGAGGTCATGACCTTTGAGGGTGATTCGGTCGGCCAACGGGTCGCTGCTGATATCGTTTCCAGCCCCGCCAGGGACCGTCGCGTGATCGTCGATGGCTACAGCCAAGTCGTCCTGAGTGATCAGTGGGCCCGCTGGCCGATGGCGCGCATGACCGACGCCCTCAGGGCCGAGAAGCGCGCGACACAGGCGATGTTCGACGGCCTCTCCGCAGCCGGCGTCGGCGTGCGGGTGACCAATCCGGTCGACTGGTTCCTGGCCAATTACCCGGCCCGCAACCACAAGAAACTGATCATCGCCGACGACGTCGCCTATCTCGGCGGAATCAACTTCAGCGAGCACAACTTTTCCTGGCGCGACTTCATGCTGCGGATCGAGGGCGCCGACGCCGTCGGTTTCCTGGCGGCGGACTTTGAATCGACCTGGATCGGAGCCCCACGCGCGGCTGCCCTCGACCTCGAGGGACTGCGCCTTGTCAGCCTCGACGGCGCCACCAACAAGCGCTTCCTGGCGGAGGTAGACCGCCTTCTGGCGTCGGCCAGACGCGAGATCGTGGTGCTGAGCGCCTATCTCACCTTTCCCTACGCTCGGCCCCTTGCCCTAGCCGCCCGCCGCGGGGTCGCTGTTCGCCTGATCACGCCCTGGAAGAACAACAAGCCGCTGCTGCGAGACTATCTCCTGGACTTCGCCCGTCGCCATGGCTTCGATGTGAAGCTCCTGCCGGAGATGAGCCACCTCAAGGGCTTGCTGATCGACGGTGAGGCTCTGGTGATAGGCTCCTGCAATTTCGATTTCGCCGGCCATGCAGCCGAGGAGGAGCTGGCCGCGATCATCCGCGCACCGGAGCTCATCGAATCCTTTCGCCGTGACGTGATCGATCCGGCGGAAGCCGCCGCGACCGGCCAGGGCCAAGTTACGGCGCTCGCGGGGCTGGCGGCGCGCGTCAAGCTTCGTATCGCCAATGTGGTGGCCGTCGCCGCGCGGATCTGGAAGCGGCGCGCGGTCGAAGGGTTCTAGGCGGCCGCTTTTCGCTGCGGGCGCCAAGCGTCGAGGATGCTCGCCTGATGAACGCAACTCACGGTACAGAATGGCGCGCAGGGTTTCGCCGTCTCATACTCGCGGATGATGTCGGCCTCGGTGTAGTCGGCCAGCGGGATGCCGGGTGAGCCGCGCTGCTGCGAGCAATAGTGAACGAGCCCGTCCTCACAGATGTAGAGGTACCGGGCCCCGGCCCGGCAGCGCCAGGAATTCGGCTGCCCGGCCATCAGATTCTTCTGGAACATCAGATAATTGATGAAGTGCGTCACCGAAGCGCCACGGGTCAATGCGTCATAGACGGCGCGCTGTGTGGCCGACAGCGGCGCCAGGGTCCCTTCATCGTCGTGAAGCACGCCGACGGTGTGGGAGAAGCCGAGCGCCTTGGCCGAGCGCGCCACCACCAGCGCGTCCTGAGTGCGCTCTTCGGAGATTCCTAGCACCGAATTGATGTTGACGTGGAATTCCGCGTGCTTGGCCAGAAGCTTCAGTTTCCCGGCCAGTGACTTGAGGGTCTTCTTGGAAATCTCATCCGGCTTCACGCCGTCTATCGAGATCTGCAGCTCCTGCAGGCCAGCCGCGTTCATCCCGGAGATCTTCTTTTCGGTAAGCAGGAAACCGTTGGTGATGGTGGTCGCGATCATCCCGCGCTCACGGATGCGACGGATAACGTCGTCGTGCCGGGGATGGGACATCGGCTCGCCGCCGGTGAGCGTCACGATCTGCGCCCCGAGCCTCGCGAGCGCGTCCACCCGCTCCAGCAGAAGTTCAATTGGCGCGGGCTTGGAAACCTTGTCGTATTCCGAGCAATAGGCGCAATCGAGGTTGCAATAGCGGGTCACCACCAAGTGGGCGAGGAGCGGCCGTCGCCTGGATGCGAGCACGTGCGCGGCCACCTTGAGGCCGTCGCCGATCGTGATCCCCGCCATCCGCCCCCCTATTCCCGTCCCACGCTGCGATTGCCTCGAGCCCACTTAGGGGTAGCGCAGGCGAACGTGCAAGGTGGTCACGCCGGGCCCGGCCGTGAACTTGACCTGGTCGAAGCTCGGCGCGGAGAAAAGCGTATGGGGATTGTTGGAAAATCCGAAGCCCTCGATTCCGCGAAATAGATTGTGGTCCCACCGGCCGTTGTCGTTGGCGTCGTGGTAGACGGCGAAGGCATAGACGCCCGGCCCGTTCTTCAGCCAGACGCACATCTTGGTGACGCCGGCTTCCGCCGGGACGCGCCACACCTTGAGCGCCCCGTCCTTGATCAGGAATTGTGACGGATCGCCCGGATAGATCGAGCCGGCCATCTGGCCTGCGCTCGACCTGACGCCTTCGATCGACACTTCGAGCCGGGCGGCGGTGGGCGTTCCTTCACACGCCGCGACGGGCGCGGTCGCGGAAAGTCCCATGATTATGCCCGCCGCGAAGGCGAAACTTGCCCTGTTCAAACTCATGCGTGAGGGAATCTTTCCGAAGTAGCCGGCGAGACAGCGCCCGCCACTCTCCGCGGGGTTTATGCCACGCGCGCCGGTGTAACGCCATCCGAGGCGAAGGCGCGGCCCGCCGCCTCGGCGATGATCTCGAATGAATGCATGCGGGCAGCGTGATCGAAAACCGAGCTGGTGACCATGATCTCGTCTGCGCCGGTCCGGCGAACGAAATCGGCCAGCCGAGCCTCAACGGTCGCGGGCGAGCCGACGATCGCCTCGATCAGAGCGCCACTCAGGCGGCCGTGGGCCTCGCCGTCGATTTGCGGCTCGAAGTTCCGGACCGGCGGCGGCAGGGGGCCCGGGCGGCCGCCGCGGAGGGCGAGGAAAGCCTGGATGATCGAGCTGGACAGGAATTGCGCCTCCTCATCGCTCGAGGCCGCAACCACGTTCAAGCCGAACATAAGATAGGGCTTAGCCAGCCGCTCGGACGCCTGAAACTGGGTCCGGTAAACCTCGGCCGCCCGCATCATCTCGGTCGGCGCGAAGTGCGAGGCGAAGGCATAGGGCAAGCCGAGAATCGCCGCCAACTGGGCGCCAAAGGTGCTGGATCCGAGGATCCAGACGTCGATCTCGGCGCCGGCGCCGGGCACGGCCCGCACCGGCTGTCCGGCCTCGACTGGGGCGAGAAAGCGCAGGAGTTCGATCACATCCTGGGGAAAACGCTCCTCGCCGCCGACCAGGGTGCGGCGCAGGGCCCGAGCGGTCAGTCCGTCGGTACCGGGCGCCCGGCCGAGGCCCAGATCGACGCGGCCCGGATACAGGGCGGCCAAGGTGCCAAACTGCTCGGCGATGATAAGCGGGGCATGATTCGGCAGCATCACCCCTCCGGCGCCAATGCGGATGGTGTTGGTCCCAGCGCCGATGAAGGCGAGGGCCGTCGAGGTGGCGGCGCTGGCCACGCCTGGCATATTGTGATGCTCGGCCATCCAGTATCGGCCGTAACCGAGCCGTTCGGCCAACTTCGCCACCTCCAGGCTGTTGCGAAGGGCCTGGCCGGCATCACCGCCTTCGACGATCGGGGCCAGATCAAGGACTGAAATCGCGGTCATGGCCGCAAGATATAGGCAGGTTCGCGCGTCGCACAGGCTACGCCTGAGCGAAGTGACGGAACTTTCCAGACGCCCCCTGGCCGCCTAAACCCAATGGATCGGGAAACGGGGCCGAGACTCACCATGAACGCCGTGTTCAGTTGGTTGTTGGAAGTGAGCGTCCTGGCGCTGGCCCTGACCCTTTTCCTGATCCTGACCGCCGCCTGTGAGATCGGTTATCTGCTCGGCCGTCGGCGCGGCGCTCGGGTCGATCCAGACGATCACGAGCACAGGGTCACCTCCAA
>DASXGB010000276.1:0-20940 GCA_036489325.1 Caulobacteraceae bacterium | reverse complement strand
AGGACCGCGCCTTCCTCAAGCGCGGCGGCGTCTTCGACGACGACTTCATCGACGCCTACATCGAACTCAAACTCGAAGAAGTCGCCAGACTCCAACTCCACCCACACCCCGTCGAGTTCGATATGTATTTCAAATGCTAGGGTGAAGCGGTGCCGTCAGCGCCGGTTGGCAGCCGGCGAGCCTGACCTTGAACACGCGAATCGCGGATAAAGAGGGATGGCCAGAAGCGCTCAGGCAAATCTGTTCGACGACGCCCTGGCGCCAGTCCATCCGCAATCGGCCTATTCCGCTAAAGACATCGAGGTCTTGGAAGGACTGGAACCGGTCCGCAAGCGGCCAGGCATGTACATCGGCGGCGTCGATGAGCGAGCCCTGCACCACCTTTTTGCCGAGGTGCTCGACAATTCCATGGACGAGGCCGTCGCCGGCCACGCCAAGGTCATTGAGGTGTCGCTTGACGCCGAGGGGACGCTGACAGTCCGCGATGACGGCCGCGGCATGCCGGTCGACCCTCATCCCAAGTTCCCGGACAAGTCGGCGCTCGAAGTCATTATGACCGTGCTTCACTCGGGCGGGAAATTCTCCGGCAAGGCCTACGAAACGTCGGGTGGCTTGCACGGCGTTGGTGTTTCTGTGGTCAACGCCCTTTCCGAGCAGGTCGACGTCACCGTTTGCAAGGACGGCTTCGAGTGGCGGCAGAGCTTTTCTCGCGGTCGGCCTCTCAAGGCTCTGGAGCGAATAGGCCCCACACGCAGACGCGGCACATCGGTGACCTTTTCGCCCGATCCCGAGATCTTCGGCGCCGATGTCGCCTTTCGCCCAGCCAGGCTTTACCGCATGGCCAGGTCGAAGGCCTACCTCTTCCGAGGCGTGGAAATTCGCTGGCGTTGCTCGCCTGAACGAATCTCCGACCAGACCGCGGCCGTAGCCGTCTTCCGCTTTCCGGGCGGTCTCGCGGACTTCCTCACCGAGAGCACCCAGGGCCTCGATATGGTGACGCCAGAGGCGTTTACTGGCCGAATCGAGCGCAGCGGTGAAGCCGGCGCGGTCGAATGGGCCGTAGCCTGGACGCCATCGGGCTTCGGCGAGGCTGACGGCTTCGTTCGCTCCTACTGCAACACCGTGCCGACGCCGGAGGGAGGGACCCACGAGGCGGGCCTTCGCGCCGTCCTCACGCGCGGTCTCAAGGCTTATGCCGATCTTACTGGGGACAAGCGGGGCGCGCTCATAGCGGCCGACGATGTGACCGCCCAAGCTGGCGCTCTCATCAGCGTTTTCGTCCGCAATCCGGAGTTCCAGGGCCAGACAAAGGAGCGTCTCTCTTCTGCCGACGCGCAGAGATTGGTTGAAACGGCGCTGCGCGATCCATTCGATCACTGGCTGGCGGCTCAACCCAAAGCGGCCAGCGCCCTGCTCAATTTCATCGTCGAACGGGCCGAGGAGCGTTTACGCCGGCGGAAGGAAAAGGAGGTCGCCCGGGCGTCCGCGACACGCAAGCTGCGCCTTCCGGGCAAACTGGCGGACTGCAGCGGTGGGGTGGCGGACGACACGGAGCTTTTTATCGTCGAAGGCGATTCCGCAGGAGGCTCGGCCAAACAGGCTAGGAACCGGAGAACCCAGGCGATCCTGCCGCTGCGAGGCAAGATCCTCAACGTTGCACAAGCGACCACCGATAAGGCCGGCGCCAACAGGGAACTCGCCGATCTGATGTTGGCCCTGGGTGTGCAGGGAAACGGCCGCTATCGGGACGAAGATCTCCGCTATGAGCGGGTGATCATCATGACGGACGCGGACGTCGACGGCGCCCACATCGCCAGCCTGCTCATTACGTTCTTCTACCGGACCATGCCGAACCTGATCCGGACGGGGAAACTGTATCTCGCCCTGCCGCCCCTCTATCGGCTGAACCATGGCGGTAAGACGGCCTATGCGCGCGACGACGTCCACAAGGAGGAGCTGCTCGCCACCGAGTTCAAAGGCAAGAAACCGGAGATCGGCCGCTTCAAAGGCCTGGGTGAGATGATGCCGGCGCAGCTCAAGGAAACCACGATGGATCCAAAGACGCGCACGCTGGCCCGCATCACTCTACCGCACGCCGAAAACCTGGCCGAGGAGCTTGTCGAGACCCTGATGGGACGAAAGCCGGAACTCCGTTACCGCTTCATCCAGGAAAATGCCGAGTTCGCCGCCGCCGACGTCGACCTTTGAGCAGGCTTCGGCTCATTGACTTGAGACGTTCGATGCCTATGTTCCGCGCGGTCGAGCCGCGCCGGCGACAGCGCACCTTCGCGCCGTCGATTCGCCGCCCGACCGACTCAAGGCATGACTGATTTCAATCAATTGGGGCTGAGCGCCCCGACCCTTCAGGCAGTCGCCGACACCGGCTACACCGTCGCCACGCCGATCCAGACACAGGCCATCCCCGTGGCCCTCGCTGGCCGCGACGTGCTGGGTATCGCCCAGACCGGAACCGGCAAGACCGCCGCCTTTACCCTGCCAATGATCGACCGGCTGGTCGCCGGCCGCTCCAAAGCGCGAATGCCGCGCTCGTTGGTGATCGAGCCAACCCGCGAACTGGCCGACCAGGTGGCGCTGTCCTTTGACCGCTATTCCAAGGGCCAGAAACTCAGCTGGGCTTTGCTCATCGGCGGCGTTTCATTCGGCGACCAGGAGGCGAAGCTTGATCGCGGCGTCGACGTGCTGATCGCCACGCCGGGCCGGCTTCTGGATCATTTCGAGCGGGGCAAACTGTTGCTCACCGGCGTTCAGATCATGGTGGTCGATGAGGCTGACCGCATGCTGGACATGGGCTTCATCCCCGACCTCGAACGAATCTTCAAACTGACTCCGCCGAAGAAGCAGACTCTGTTCTTCTCGGCCACGATGCCGCCGGAGATCACCAGACTCACGAAGCAGTTTCTCAACGATCCGGTGCGCATCGAGGCCGCCAAGCCGGCCACAACCGCAGACAACATCGCCCAGCACATCGTGCGCATTCCCTCCGCCGATCCGGCTTCCAAACGTCTGGCGCTGCGCGCCCTGATCGGCCGCGAAGACGTCAAGAACGGAATCGTCTTCTGCAACCGCAAGTCCGAGGTCGACGTCGTCGCCAAGTCTCTGAAAAAGCACGGCTTCGATGCCTCTCCCATACATGGTGACCTCGAGCAGGCTCAACGCACGCGTACCCTGGAGGCCTTCCGCAAGGGCGACCTTAAGGTGCTTGTGGCCTCGGATGTCGCCGCGCGTGGCCTCGACATCCCGGATGTCAGCCACATCTTCAATTATGACGTGCCCCATCACGCGGATGACTATGTCCATCGGATCGGGCGCACTGGCCGCGCCGGCAAGTCCGGCCAGACTTTCATGATCGTGACGCCGGCCGACGGCCGCGCCCTCGACAAGGTGGTCAGGCTCACCGGTAAGGCGCCCGACGACGTGCGCCTGGACATTGATTGGACGGAGGCCAGGACGCGGTCAAATGATGGGCGCCGCCGTCCGGCGCCGAACCGCCGAGACCGTTCCTACGGCCGACCCGCCAGCGAAACCTCAGTGGCGCCAATGGAGCCGATCAAAGAAGCACCGAGGGCGGCGCCAGCCGAACCACCGGCCGCCGTCCCGGATACGACCGCCCCAAACCCACCCAAAGCCGATCATCGAACGTCGCACTCCAAGTCGTCTTCCCCCGGCTCAAGACCGAGGTCGCGTCCGGAATCGCGACCAGAATCCCGGCGGGAGGCACGGCCGGAACACGAGGATGAGCGCGAGGGCCCCGTCGTTGGTTTCGGCGATGACCTGCCCGCCTTTCTCGCGCGGCCGATTGCGGCTCCGGCTGACGACTAACGCGTGATGGCGCCGCCGAGGAAGTCGCGGATCGACTTGCCGTAGGGCGGTCGAAGCGCCTTCAGTTGCGGCAGGTCCTTGCGAAGCTGGGTGTAAACCGCCTTGCGGTGGCTGAATTCCTTGAATCCATCCCGGCCGTGATAGGCGCCCATGCCGGAAGGCCCCACGCCGCCGAACGGCAGGTCTTCCTGGGCAACATGGAAGATCACGTCGTTGACCGTCACCCCGCCGGAGGTGGTCTCGTTGAGCACCGTCTGCCGCTCCGCTGAATCGTCACCGAAGTAGTAGAGCCCCAACGGACGGTCGTGGGTGTTCACATAGTGAACAGCCTCGGCGATCGTCGTGTAGCTTTTCACCGGCAGCACCGGTCCGAAAATCTCCTCGCGCATCACCTTCATGTCATCGGACGGTTCGAGAATGATTGTCGGCGCAATGCGGCGATGCTCCTGCTGCGACAGGTCCTCGTCCTCCGGCTTGATCTCGATGACCTCGCAGCCTTTTGACTTCGCCTCTTCGACGTAGCCTGAAATCCGATCAAAGTGGCGCTGAGAGATCACCGCGGTATAGTCGGGATTGTCCTTGATAGTCGGGAACATCGCCTGAACAGCGGCCTTGGCCTCGGCCACGAACTCGGGCAGGCGATCCGCCGGCGCCAACACATAGTCTGGAGCCAGGCAGATCTGGCCGGCGTTCATCGTCTTTCCATTCATGATCCTGGCGGCCGCCGTCTTCATGTCCGCAGTTCGCGACAGGATCACCGGACTCTTTCCGCCAAGTTCGAGTGTCATCGGCGTCAGGTTCTCAGCAGCGGCTCGCATAACATGGGCGGCGATCGAGGTGGCTCCTGTGAACAGGAGATGGTCGAAAGGAAGGGCGGCAAAGGCCTGGCCCACGTCTGACCCACCGGTCACGACCGCGATCTCTTCGGGCGAGAAGACCGATGCGAACATTTGCGCCATGAGTTCGGAAGTCGCGGGCGTGTATTCGCTGGGCTTGATCATCGTTCGGTTGCCCGCGGCCAGCACGCCGGCCAGCGGCGTAAAGGTGAGGTTCACCGGAAAATTCCATGGACTGATGATCCCTACCACGCCCTTGGGCTGAAACCGGACTTCCGCTTTGGCGCCGAAGAGGCCCAACAGCGCCGGCGACGTCTTCCGCTTTTCCGGCTTCATCCACGCCTTCAAGTTGGCCTTGGCGTGTTTCAGCGTCCCGATCGATGACGCGACATCGGTGAAGGCGGACGCCTCCCTGGAACGCGCACCGAAATCAGTGTTCAGCGCCTCTTCGATCTCCCGCCGGTGATCGACAAGCAGGCCAATGCAACGGTCGAGGCGTTCGATCCGCTGCTCGGCGCTCGGCGCGCCGTCGCGTAGTTGAGCGGCTTTCTGGCGTTCCAGCAGGGTGTGCATGTCGTCGGCCATGGCGTCCTCCTGAGGCAGCGATGCGCCAGGCGGGCGGCCGTGGTCAAGCCGGCTCTGGTCTCACTCCGCCGTCGCCGGAATGATGGTGACGCTTTCCCCGCAACCGCAGGCGTCGGTCTCGTTGGGATTGTGAAACACAAACCTAGCCGCTAGCCGCGTGGTCTCGTAGTCGATCTCGGAACCCAGCAGGAAGAGGACCGCCTTGGGCTCGATCAGGATCTTGATGCCCTTGTCCTCGACGATCTCATCGAGCGGGTTGGCGGCCTCCGCGTATTCGAGGACATATTCCTGTCCCGCACAGCCCCCGTTCTTCACGCCGACGCGCAGACCCGCATAAGGCCTTTCAGCGCGCGCCATGATCTCGTGCACGCGGCTGGCGGCCGCCTCGGTGAGGGTGACGACCTTGGGTCGTTCGCGACGATGTCTGGCGATCGTGTCCATCAGATCAGAACATGTTCAGTTCGAGCTTGGCTTCGTCCGACATCAGAGAGGGATCCCACGGTGGATCAAAGACCAAATTTACGGAGCAGGCGGTCACCTCGGGAATGGAGGCCACCGCGTCATGCACCCACCCTGGCATATCGCCGGCCACAGGACAGCCCGGCGCCGTCAGGGTCATGTCTATGACCACCGTCCGGTCGTCCGAGACATCCACGCGATAGATCAGGCCGAGCTCATAGATGTCGACGGGAATTTCCGGGTCGTAGACGGTTTTCAGCTTCTCGACGAGCTTGTCGGTCAGCGCGTCGAGTTCGGCTTGTGGGAGAGCGGAAGGGGTCTGAACTGCGTCATCCATCAGGCGAAAAGGGTCCGCGTTTTCTCCAAGGCCTCGACGAACGAGTCGGCCTCATCGAGTGTATTATATAGGGCGAATGACGCCCGCACGCTGGCCCCGACACCGAAGCGACGCAATAGGGGCTCAGCGCAGTGGGTGCCGGCGCGCACGGCGATACCGTAGCGATCGAGCACCTGGGCCACATCATGGGCGTGCGCCCCCTCCATGTTGAAGGCGAAGATCGCACCCTTATCGGGCGCCTGACCAATCTCGGTCAGCCAGTTGGCCCCGTTGATACCTTCCTTGACCCGCTGGTAGAGCGCGGCTTCATGTTCGGAGATCGCCGCGCGGTCGAGATTTTCCAGCCACTCGATCGCGGCTCCAAGGCCGATTGCCTCGATGATCGGCGGCGTTCCAGCTTCGAACCGGTGGGGAGGGTCGGCGTAGGTGACGGCGTCCTGGGTTACCGTGTCGATCATCTCGCCGCCGCCCTGATAGGGACGCATGGCCGCAAGATGTGCTGCCTTGCCGTACATGACCCCGATTCCGCTGGGCCCATAGAGCTTGTGGCCGGAGAAAACATAGAAATCCGCGTCGAGGTCGGTGACGTCGACCGCGCCATGGACGATTGCCTGGCAGCCGTCGACCAGCGTCGCTGCGCCGACCGAATGGGCGGCGGCCACGATCTCCCGAATCGGATTGGTGGTTCCGAGCACGTTGGACATGTGACTCACGGCCACCATCCGCGTACGTGGCCCGATGAGGCGGTAGAGCGCTTCGAGATCCAGTCGCCCGTCGTCGAGGATCGGGGCGAAACGGAGCAGGACGCCTTGTCGTTCACGCAGGAAATGCCAGGGAACGATGTTGGCGTGGTGCTCCATCTCAGTCACCACAACTTCGTCTCCTTCGCCCCATTCGGCGCCGAAGGATGAAGCGACGAGGTTGATCGCCTCGGTGCCGCCCTTCGTGAATACGATTTCGGACGCCGAGGGAGCGTTGATCAGCCGCCGGGCCGCCTCCCGGGCGGCCTCGTAGGCATCGGTGGTTTCGTTGGCGAGCGTGTGCAGGCCGCGATGCACGTTGGCGTAGGAACGCTCCATGACCGCCCGCATCGCGTCGATCACCGCCCGCGGCTTCTGCGCCGATGCGGCGTTGTCGAGGTAGACGAGCGGTCGGTCGTTCACCGTCCGCGACAGGATCGGGAACTCGGGGCGCACTGAATTGGGATCAAAGCTCATGCGAGCTTCTCCGTCAGGGCGTCCACAAATTTTCGGACGGCGTTGCGCTCGCCCTCATGGCGGATGCGCTCGATGACCTCACCCAGGAAGGCCTTGGTCAGCATGGCTCGGGCGACATCCTCGGGGATTCCCCGCTGCGCGGCATAGAAGAGCGCCTCCTCATCGAGCGCGCCAACCGAGTTGCCATGCGAACAGGCGACGTCGTCGGCGTAGATCTCCAGTTCTGGCTTGGCATCGACTTCGGCCCGATCGGACAGAACTAGTGCACGATGCTGCATACGGGCGTCCGTGCGGTCGGCGCCTGGCCGGACCTCGATCCGCCCCTGGAACACGCCTCGGCCCTGATCGATCGCCACGCCCTTGGTTACCTGGTCGGTCTGTCCTTCAGGGCCCTCATGGACGACGACTGTCGTCAGGTCCCCGTGACGGCGCCCGGCGATCAGATAGAGGCCATCCAAGCGAACCTTGGCGCCGCCGCCAGGGTGACGGACGCGGGTTCCGAGGCGCTGGCGCCGTGCGCCCGATGTCACCACGGTCTGCTCGAGTTGCGCGCCCGGCGACAAGTCGATCCGAGCCGATGAAATGCTAACAGCTTCTTCCCCATCGTCGGCGACAACGATCCGCTCGAGCCGAGACCCCTCGCCCATTGTGATCTCGATGTCGGTCGCGCAGACGTAGTCAGGGCGTTCGCCCACGTAGGCTTCCAGCAGCACTAGGGAGCCTCCGGGCCCGATCGACGCATTCAGACGATTGATGTGGGAGCCGGCGCGCGCGGTCGATCGGAAGGTAACTGCCCAGGTTTCCTCTGCGTTGGCAGGGATATCGATCCGAGCTTCATGGCCATTTATGAAGTCAATGCGAGAAGTCGTCAGCTCATCAAACGGTCCCGCCGCCCCCGACACATCGTGATCGACTGGCGAATGGGCCGGGATCGAGCGCACGAGTCCGCGGAAGTCGCTCCATCGCCAGTCCTCATCTCTGCGGGACGGCAGCTCAGCGAGGTCGCCGGTCTCAATGGCGCGCGCCAAGCTCATGCGGCGCTCGCATATTGGTCATAGCCGGCCTTTTCGAGTTCGTGCGCCAGCTCCGGTCCGCCTGTGCGGACAATCCGGCCACCCGCCAGCACGTGCACCTGGTCGGGCCGGATGTGATCGAGCAGGCGCTGGTAGTGGGTGATGACCAGCATCGAACGATCGGCCGCCCGCATGGCGTTCACCCCGTCGGCGACGATACGCAGAGCGTCAATGTCGAGACCGGAATCGGTTTCATCGAGGATGGCTAACCGCGGGGAAAGCATCATCATCTGAAGGATTTCCATTCGCTTCTTCTCGCCACCTGAGAAGTCGACGTTGAGCCCCCGCCGGAGCATTTCGAATTCCATTTTCAATTCACCGGCGCGGGCGCGGATCGCCTTGAGGAATTCCGGCGCGGAAAGCTCAGCCTCACCCCGAGCCTTGCGCTGGGCATTGAGCGCCGTGCGCAGAAAGGTAAGCGCCGGCACGCCCGGAATGGCGACCGGATACTGGAAGGATAGGAAAACACCCTTGGCGGCGCGCTCGTCCGGCGAAAGACTGATCAGGTCCGTCCCATCCAGCCGTGCTGATCCCGCCGTCACTTCGTAGCCGGGACGCCCGGCCAACGCATAGGCCAAGGTCGATTTGCCCGCGCCGTTGGGGCCCATCACCGCATGCACTTCGCCGGTGGGGAGCTCCAGCGTCAGGCCCTTGAGGATTTCGGCCTCGGCCACACGGACATGCAGGTTTTCGATCGAAAGCATGGTCTCAGGACTGTCCGTTGGGTTTGAGGAATTCGAGCCGGTTGCCAAAAGGATCGTAGATGTAGACGCGCTCATGGCCGGGAAGCGGCTCGTCGTCCGCTGTCTCGAAACCGGCCGTGCGGGCTCGAGCCGTCAGGGCCGCTACGTCATCGACCTTGAAAGCGATGTGAGCTTTGCGGGCCGGCTGGAAGGGATCTTCGACCCCGCAATGAACCCTCACCGCGCCGCTCTCGAACCAGCAACCGCCTCGCTTGGCGAGGTTCGCGGGCTTGGGCTGCTCGGCAAGGCCCAGAAAGGCGGCATAGAACCGGCGCGCCTCCCCTTCCCCGCCCTTCGGGATGGCTACCTGGACGTGGTCGATGGCGTGGAGGGTCATCCGACGCTACCTTCGAGAGAGATGGCCACCAGTTTCTGCGCTTCGACGGCGAACTCCATCGGCAGCTCCTGCAGCACCTCCTTGACGAAGCCGTTGACCAGTAGCTGGACCGCCTCCTCCTCGGAGAGGCCGCGTTGCATGGCGTAGAACAGCTGGTCCTCCGAGAGGCGCGAGGTCGTGGCCTCGTGCTCGAGCTTCACGGTGGAATTGCGCGCCTCGATGTAAGGCGTTGTGTGAGCGGCGCTGTGCTTGCCGATCAGCAGGGAGTCGCACTGGGTGAAGTTGCGCGCGCCCGTCGCCTTGGGATGGGCTGAGACGAGCCCCCGATAGGTGTTCGACGAGTTGCCCGCGGAGATTCCCTTCGAGATGATCCGCGAGCGCGTGTTGCGGCCCAGGTGGATCATCTTGGTGCCGGTGTCCGCCTGCTGGCGGTTGTTGGTGATGGCGATGGAATAGAACTCACCGCTGGAATCGTCGCCACGCAGCACGCATGAGGGATACTTCCAGGTGATCGCCGAGCCGGTTTCAACCTGGGTCCAGCTCACCTTGGATCGGGCCCCGCGGCAGTCGGCGCGCTTGGTGACGAAGTTGTAGATGCCGCCCTTCCCCTCCTTGTCGCCGGGATACCAGTTCTGGACGGTAGAATATTTGATCTCAGCGTCGTCCAGGGCGACGAGCTCAACGACTGCGGCGTGCAACTGGTGCTCATCGCGCATCGGCGCGGTGCAACCCTCGAGGTAGGAGACGTAAGCCCCTTTGTCGGCGATGATCAGGGTGCGTTCGAACTGACCGGACTCCGCGGCGTTCATCCGAAAATAGGTCGAGAGCTCCATCGGACAGCGGACGCCTGGCGGCACATAGACGAAGCTGCCGTCCGAAAAGACCGCGCTGTTGAGGCAGGCGAAATAGTTGTCCGACGATGGCACCACCGAGCCCAGGTAGGCGCGCACGAGTTCGCCATGCTCACGGATCGCCTCGCTCATCGAGCAGAAGACCACGCCCGCTTCTGCGAGCTCTTTCTTGAACGTGGTGATGACCGAAACGCTGTCGAACACCGCGTCGACGGCGTAGCGCGGCGCACCCTTCACGCCAGCCAGGACTTCCTGCTCTTTCAAGGGAATGCCGAGCTTGGCGTAGACCGCTAGGAGTTCCGGATCGACCTCGTCGAGACTCTCGGGGCCGGCCCGTTCCTTGGGCGCGGCATAGTAGTAGGCGTCCTGATAGTCGATCGCCGGAAAGCGGACCCTTGCCCAGGTCGGCTCGTCCATCGCCTGCCAGCGCTCAAACGCCGCCAGGCGCCATTCGAGCATCCAGTCCGGCTCGCCCTTCTTGGTTGAGATGAAGCGGACCGTCCCCTCGGTGAGGCCCTTTTCGGCGAACTCCTGCTCGATGTCGCTGACGAAGCCGTGCTTGTAGCGCTCGAGCTCGGCGACGTCGGCAACCGTCTTCTGGACCGCGGCCATCAGACGAGCTCCTTTCGCCGGGCGGCTCGCCGCTCATGAGCTTCCATCCAGGCGTCTCCGCAGCGACGCCAGTCGGCTTCGCTGGTAGCCCAGCCGCCGCTGATCCGGATCGAGGACGAAGCCAGATCCGGCCGGCCCATGGCCTCGACCACGCGGCTTGCTTTCACCTTGCCCGAAGAGCAGGCCGCGCCGGCGCTGATCATCACGCCCGCGAGGTCCATCGCCATCACCTGCGCCTCGGACGAAAAACCTGGAGTCGCGACGCAAAGGGTTTGGGGCAGGCGCGGCGCGCCCTTCCCCATCACCGTCGCGCCCGCCGTCTCAAGTCGCGCTGCCAGGCTGTCGCGCCAGGAAGAACCCGCGGCGGCGGAACCCAGTTCATGCAGCGCCGCTTGGGCTGCGGCGCCGAAACCGGCGATGCCAGAGACATTCTCGGTGCCGGCGCGGCGACCGCGCTCCTGGCCCCCGCCGTGGTTCCGTCGGGCGATCGTCGTACCTTCGCCGGAGATAAGGGCGCCAGCGCCCTGCGGACCGCCGATCTTGTGCCCGGACAGGCTCAGCGTATTCGCACTCCGAGCGATCACATCAAACGAAACCTTCCCTGCCGCCTGAACGGCATCGACGTGGAGCCAGCCGCCCGCATTCCGGACCAGTTTTGCGGCTTCCGAAATCGGTTGCAGGACACCGGTCTCGTTGTTGGCCGCCATCAGGCAGACGAGGGCGCGGCCGCCCCGCCCGAGCACATCCTCGAGCCAGTCGAGGTCGGCCAGCCCGCGGCCATCGACAGGCCAGATCTCGGGGCCGGCTGCCAGCACATGGGCCGTAGCCCAGACCGTTTCATGCTCCGTCGCCCCAACAATGATTCGATCGAAGCCAACCGCCTTAGCGCTTTCCATGGCGAGCGCATTGGCTTCGGCGCCGCCGCTCACAAACGTCACCGCGGCGGGTTGCGCAGCCGCGATTTCGGCAACGTCGGCCCGTGCTCGCTCGATAACGGCGCGGGCCGCGCGACCGGCCGCATGCGTCGATGAGGGATTCGCGCCGATCTCGAGCGCCGCCAGAGCCGCCGCCCGGGCATCGGGCCGG
Source organism: Caulobacteraceae bacterium (assembly GCA_036489325.1). Classification (GTDB taxonomy): domain Bacteria; phylum Pseudomonadota; class Alphaproteobacteria; order Caulobacterales; family Caulobacteraceae; genus Acaudatibacter. The sequence continues at coordinate 8,964 of DASXGB010000276.1, read as the reverse complement.
ATGTGGGCCGTCGCGTTGTAGTCGAGATAGACGCTCACGCCGCCTGCTCCTGACCCGGCGGGTCGCGGCCGATCCTGCCGGCGACGACGTCAGCCAGGGAAACGCCGGCCAGGTAGGTTTCCAGCTGTCGTCCTGTTTCCGCCCACAGATCGTGAGTGAGGCAGCGGGCCCCGCCCTTCATGCAACCGGGGCCGATACCCATGCAGCGTGTGGCCCGGAGGGACTCATCGACGGCCGCCACCACCTCGGCCACGCTCAACGCATCGGCGTTCCTGGCCAGGCGATAGCCACCGCCCGGCCCGCGGACCGATCGCACAAGGCCGCGGCGCCTGAGGCGCGCGAACAGCTGCTCCAGGTAGGGCTTTGAAATCTGTTGCGTCTCGGCGATGGCGGCGAGAGGGGTCGCCTTATCGGCCGGGCGGCTGGCCAGCTCGGTCATGGCCATGACCGCGTATCTACCCTTGGTGCTCAGCTGCATATTACGTCCGCTGCGGTTTTTCTCGCTTTTCGGCGTCGCTTCTTGCTACAAGCCGCCGCCGCGAGAGATCGGCTGATCGCCGTTGATGCGCATCTAGTAAGACCAAGCACGCTAGTCAACTATTCGGCGACGATCGCTGACCAGGAAGAGGATTCCCATTTGCCTGAATTGGTTCTGCCAGGCAGCGCCGGCCGCCTAGAGGCCCGCTACTCCCCTCGAAAGGACGAGACCGCGCCGATCGCCCTCATTCTCGCGCCACATCCCAAGGCGAACGGTCATATGAACCACCCGGTCTCGGTCCAGATGTTTCACCTGTTCATGAAACGCGGCTTCAATGTGCTGCGGTTCAACTACCGCGGCGTTGGCCGTAGCCAGGGGGAATTCGACCAAGGCATCGGCGAGTTGGCCGACGCGGCGACGGCCCTGGACTGGCTGCAGTCGACCCATCCGGCCGCCTCACAATGCTGGGTGGCCGGCTTTGATTTCGGCGCCTGGATCGGCATGCAACTGCTCATGCGCCGGCCGGAGACCGACGGGTTCATTTCTGTCTCGCCGCCGACCAATATGTACGACTTCGGCTTCCTGGCCCCCTGCCCGGCCTCAGGTCTCATGTTGCACGGCTCGGCCGACACGGTCGTGCCCTATGCGGAAGTGGAGAAGGTGGTCGCCAAGCTGCGCACCCAAAAGGGCATCGTCATCGACTACGAACTGGTGGAAGACGGCGGGCATTTCTGGACGGAGAACCTTATCGAGGTTGAGCAGCGCGTCGGCGCATACCTCGATAAGCGCCTGGAAGCCGAGCCGGCTTGACGCTGCCACCTATGGACCATTAGCAAGGCGGCCGTGAACCAGCCCCGCACCTTCCGCGCTGACTATTACCGCTCCTGCTAGGGAGCGGCCGGTTTATTTTGCACCCGCCGCCAGCCAGTCGGCGGCTCGATCTTCGAGGAGACGGTCTCCGACCTTAACACAAGTCCAGGAGCCCTCTCGTGACCGACGACTTCAAGCCAAGATCCGACCTCGTCCGTATCCTCCAGGAACGCGGCCACATCTACCAAGCGACCGATCTCACCGGCCTGGACGCGGCCGCGCTCAAGGGTCCGATCAGCGCCTACATCGGCTTTGACGCCACCGCCTCAAGCCTGCACGTCGGCAACCTTGTGCAGATCATGACGCTGCGTCGGCTCCAGAAGACGGGCCATCGGCCGATCGTGCTCATGGGCGGGGCCACTACCAAAGTCGGCGACCCCTCCGACAAAACCTCGCAGCGGCCGTTGCTGACCGACGAGGTCATCGCCGGCAACATCGCCGGGATCCGCCGCGCCTTCGCACCGTTCCTCAAGTTCGGCGAAGGCCCGACCGATGCGATCATGCTCGACAACGCCGAGTGGCTCACCAAGCTCGGCTACATCGAGTTTCTCCGTGATTACGGGGTCCATTTCACGATCAACCGGATGCTGAGTCTTGAGTTCGTGCGCAACCGGCTGGAGAGCGAACAGTCGCTGACCTTTCTCGAATTCAACTACATGCTCATGCAGGCGGCGGATTTTCTCGAGCTTCACAGGCGACATGGCTGCACCCTGCAGTTCGGCGGCTCGGAGCAGTGGGGCAACATAGTCAACGGCATCGACCTCATCCGCCGGGTGGCCGGCGCGGAGGGCTTTGGCGTCACCGCCCCGCTCGTGACCACGACTTCCGGCGTCAAGATGGGCAAGACCGTCGCTGGCGCCGTGTGGCTCAATCCCGAAAGGCTCGGCGCATACGACTACTGGCAGTTCTGGCGAAACACCGAGGACGCCGATGTCGGTCGCTTCCTTCGCCTTTTCACCGAACTGCCCCTGGCCGAGATCGCAAGGCTCGAAGCGCTCAGAGGCGCCGAGATCAACGATGCCAAGAAAGTCCTGGCCGACGAGGCGACAGCCCTGCTCCACGGGGCGGACGAAGCGGAGGTCGCATCGCGCGCCTCACGCGCCGCCTTTGAGCAAGGCCAACTTTCCGAGGATCTGCCGACCCTGGAGGTACGCCGCGCAGACCTGGAGGTCATGTCCAACACCACGCTGATGGTGATGGCTGGCTTCGCCACATCGAACGGCGATGCGCGCCGGCAGATCGCCGGAGGCGGTTTCCGTATCGATGGGATCAAGGTAGCTGACGCCAACGCCAGGGTAGCGCTCGATTCAGGCGCAGCGGAGCTTCGCAAGGGCAACGCGCGCAAGCGCCTGGTAGTGGTCCCCTAAAAGCGAGAGGTGCGCGATGAGCAGCGAGCTAAAGGCGGGCGACAAGGCCCCCGATTTTAACCTTCCTGGCGCGGATGGCCCGGTCAGCCTCACGGCGCTCAAGGGAAAGAGCGTAGTCCTCTATTTCTACCCCAAGGACGATACCAGCGGCTGCACGGCGGAGGCCCAGGGGTTCACGGCGGCCGCTGCAGACTTCGCCAAGGCGCGGGCGGTGGTCGTTGGCGTCAGCAAGGACTCCGTCGCCAGCCACCAGAGATTCAAAGCCAAGTATGGCCTCACGCCACTTCTCGGATCGGCGAAAGACGACGATGTCGTCGAGCGCTATGGCGCCTGGGTCGAGAAGAGCATGTACGGCCGGAAATACATGGGCATCGACCGATCGACCTACCTGATCGACGGCCAGGGCGTGCTTCGCCGCGTCTGGCGCAAGGTCAGGGTTGGCGGCCACGTGGCGGAGGTGCTGGCGGCCGCCCGCGAGCTGGGGTGATGCGCGCGCACTGGCGCGGCGCCCACGACAACGTTAAGGATTAGTCGCCGTCAGTCTTTGTCGGGGCGGCGATCCTTCGAGTGCAGCGAGGCCACCGCATGTTCAGTAAGCCGCAACAATCCACTTCCGCGACGCCGACACCTGCGGGTGCGGCGTCGAGCGATGCGCCGGGTTCGTCCGCGCCGGGGCGCAAGACGACCTCGCTGATCTCCAGCGACCTGAAGCTGGAAGGCAGCATCACAGGCGGTTCGGAAGTGCAGATTGACGGCTCGATCACGGGTGACGTGCGGGTTGAAAAGGTCACCGTCGGTGAAGGCGGTCATGTCGAGGGCGGCGTTTTCGCCGAAGCCGTCGAAGTGCGCGGTCGGGTTTCCGGTTCAATCACTGCCAAGCAGGTGAGGCTCCACGGCGCCTCCCATGTGGAAGGCGACATCACCCACGAGCAATTGTCCATCGAGACCGGCGCCTTCTTCCAGGGCCGCTCGCTCCGCCTGCAGCGCGCCGCAGCGCCCCAGCCTCAGATCACCCCGCCCAGGCCCACACCGCCGCGCACTGAGGATCTCGTCGAGCAGAGAGCCGCCGGCACGGCCTGAAGCAGTCACCTCGCCGGGCGCCGAAAGACGCCTGAGCTAAGCGAGAATCTTCGTCTCGATCCGAGAGCCGGTCGTGAGCGTCCGGTGCACGGGACACCGATCGGCGATCTCCAGGAGACGCGCTTTCTGATCATCATCGAGCGGCCCGATCAGCTTGACACTTCGGTGGAAAAGATCACGCGGCGATGCCTCCGGCTGGACTTCGTGCCGCACCTCGACCTCGACACCCTCGAGCGGCCATGCCTTGCGGTCGGCGTAAAGCCGCAGGGTGATGGCCGTGCATTCGGCGAGCCCGGCTGAAAGGAGGTCATGCGGCGATGGGCCCAGGCCCGTGCCGCCGGCGGGAACCGGCTCGTCGCCGAGGAATCTCTGGCCACCGACCTCGATGTGCGCCTTGAGGCTGTGCGGGCCGTCGTCGCGCACACGGGCGGTCACCCCACCGTCAGCGGCCATTTTCGTATTTCCTGGGCTGGGGAAAGTTGATCTCGCCAGCCTCTCTTGGGTCGAAACCGAACCGCGCGAAACCGGCCTCGATCTCTGGCCCAAGAGGGGCCTCGATCTCCATCAGGCCGCCGCCCGGATGAGGGATCGCAAGGCGTCGTGCATGGAGCTGAAGCTTGAGGGCGCCCGAAGCCGATCTCGAAGCGGGCGTGTTGTATTTTGGGTCGCCCAGGATCGGGCAATCGATGGCGAGCATGTGGGCGCGCAGTTGATGCGTTCGCCCTGTCACGGGGCGCAGGGCCAGCCAGGCGGCAGTCGGCCCCGCTCGGGAGACCGTGGCGTAGAGGCTCACCGCCGCTTCTCCGCGCGCGTCCTTCGCACCGACCGGGGTCATCAGCTCACGGTCGCCGAGGCCCTCCTTGGCCAGCGGCTTGTCGATGATCCCGTTCGCGGGCTTTGGATTGCCCGATACGATCGCCCAATAGGTCTTCTCGGCTCGCCGCCTCGCGAATGCGCCGGAAAGCATCGCCGCCGCCTTAGGGGTCTTGCCGAGCGCCAGGACGCCGGACGTGTCGCGATCCAGCCGGTGCGTCAGCCGAGGCCGGTTTAATCCCTCGCCCCATGCCGAAAGCAGCCGGTCGACGTGGCGGTGAGTTCGGGTCCCGCCCTGAACGGCAAGCCCGGCCGGCTTGTTGAGGACCAGGACCTGGTCGTCTTCGTACAGGACCAGGGATTTGGCGAGGCGGACCTCGTCGTTCGATAGCGTCTCCGGGCGCTCCGGAGCGGCGTCGGGAAGCGGCGGTACGCGCACGACCTGGCCAGTCTGCAAACGCACATCCGCTTTGGTGCGTCCTCCATCGACCCGCAACTGACCGCTGCGGGCGAGCTTGTGGATTTGAGTCTGGCCGAGGTGCGGCCAGCGTCGACGCAGCCAACGGTCCAGCCTGACGCCGTCTTCGCCTGCGTCCACCGTCAAGGTCCGCACCTCGCCCATGGTCCCGATATAGGCGTCGCCGTCGGCGCTCGTCACGCGCCGATGCGCGCGGCGAGGCCGGCGAAATCGGTGGGTGGCGGGGCCTCTATCGTGCGCTCGCCCCCGGCTGGATGAGGAAAGGTGACGGCCAGGGCGTGCAACATCAACCGCGGCGCCGGCTCGCCGTGCAGCATGAGCTGGCCGCCATAGCGCGCGTCACCGACGATTGGCCGACCGATCGAGGCGAGGTGAACTCGCAGCTGGTGCATGCGTCCAGTTCGCGGCGACAGTTCCACAAGGGCCGCCGCGTCGTCGAACGCCAGGGTGCGGTATCGCGTGAAAGCCGGCTTGGCGTCCAACGCGTCCGGCTTGGCGACCCGGACATAAGACTCGCGACCCATGTCCTGACGCGCCAAGGCCGCCTCGATCACGCCTGAGGCAGGCGCCGGCGCCCCCGGACCAACAATGGCGAGGTAGGTCTTGCGCACACGCCGGGTCATCATCGCTCGACCCAGGAAGGCGGCGGCCGGCTGGCTACGGGCGGCGAGGATCACGCCGGATGTGTCGCGGTCCAGGCGATGGACTAGCCTTGGCCTCACGCCGCTGGGCTTGGCAAACACCGCCATCAGGTCGTCGAGGGTCGGCGTGGCGATCCGACCGCCCTGGCTGGAGAGACCGGCGGGCTTGTTGAAAGCCAGCACGTCTGCGTCCTTGAAGATCACCAATCCCCGCACAAAGACGGCGTCGTCAGGCGTGAGAGCCTTGGGGTCAGCCACGCTTGGCCGACCGCAGGGCCGCCCAGCGTTCGAGACGCTCCTTGATCCTGGCTTCCGCGCCGTCGCCCTTGGGCACGTAGAACCGCCGCCGTTCGATCCCTTCGGGAAAGTAGTCCTGACCTGAGAATCCTTCCTCGGTCGACGGGTCGTAACTGTAGCCTTCGCCGTAGCCGAGCTTCTCCATGAGCCGGGTGGGTGCATTGAGAATGTGCTTGGGCGGCATCAGCGAGCCGGTCTCGCGCGCCATGGCGCTGGCTGCCCCGAAGGCCTTGTAGACAGCCACCGATTTGGGCGCGGCCGCGAGATGAACCGTGGCCTGGGCCAGGGCCAGCTCTCCCTCCGGAGAGCCCAGGAAGTCGTAGGCGTCCTTGGCCGCGACCGTCAGCAACAGCGACATGGGATCGGCCTCGCCGATGTCCTCGGACGCCATGCGCACCAGCCGGCGGGCGATGAACAGCGGGTCCTCCCCACCGGCCAGCATCCTGGCAAGCCAGTAGAGCGCGGCGTCCGGGTCCGAGCCACGCACTGACTTATGAAGGGCTGAGATGAGGTTGTAGTGCTCCTCACGGTCCTTGTCGTAGGCCGGACTGCGCTTCTGGAGGATGCGGCTCATGTCGGCCGGAGTCAGCGCTTGGTCTGGCGCGATGTTGAACAGGGTTTCAGCGAGCGACAGCACATAGCGTCCATCGCCGTCCGCCATGACGACAAGCGCCTCGCGAGCGGTCGGCTCGAGTGACAGGGCGCGGCCCTCGAAGGCCTCGGCCCGCTCCAGAAGCTTCTCCAACGAATCCGGATCGAGTCGGCGCAGGACGAAAACCTGGCAGCGCGACAGCAGGGCGCCGTTCAGCTCGAACGAGGGGTTTTCCGTCGTGGCGCCAACCAGGGTCACGACGCCTTGTTCGACGAACGGCAGGAAGCCATCCTGCTGGGCCCGATTGAAGCGGTGGATCTCGTCAACGAACAGCAGAGTCGCCCGTCCCGAGAGCCGTCGCAGACGCGCCGCTTCGAAGGCCTTCTTGAGATCGGCGACGCCTGAGAACACCGCCGAAATCTGATGGAACTCGTAACCCGCTTCCGTGGCGAGCAGCCGGGCGATGGTGGTCTTTCCAGATCCCGGCGGGCCCCAGAGGATCATCGAGGCCAGCCGATGAGCCGTGGCCATGCGCCGGATCGGGCCGTCCGGCCCCAGGAGATGGTCCTGGCCGATGACGTCGTCGAGGCTCGCGGGTCTGAGGCGGTCAGCCAGCGGCGCCGGGGCCTCCGGCGCGAGGCCGGCCGCCTCGAAAAGATCGCTCATGGAGCGAATCTAGCAGGTAGCCGCGCTCAAGCCACCTTGGCCGCGCTTATCCGCCGCTGAATTGAGCCGTGATCCTGCGCCCGCCGCGCTCAAGGGCAATCGTCCATGATGTGGCGTTCGCCTGGGTGGCCGCGGCGACATCGGCGGTCGTGGCGATCGTCTTGCCGTTGATCTGGCGGATAAAATCGCCGGGGCGCAGGCCCAGGGTCTGAGCATAGCCGCCATCGATCTTGGCGATCATCACGCCACTACCGGCGAATGGATCGACCCCGTAGTCCAGGGCCGCCGCCGGCGAGAGGTTGACCACGGTGGCACCGGAAAACGGATTGCGCCCGGAGACCGCCAGCGGTTGAGCCGCCGGCGTGGCGGGCGGCGCCTCGGCCTGCGCCTCAAGCGTGCGAGACGGCCCACCGCTTCGACGCACGACCAATGAAGCCTCCGCGCCCGGCTGCTTGGTGCCGACCCGATAGTTGAGCGCGGCTTCGTCATCCACTTCCTGCCCATCGACGCTGACGATCACATCGCCCTGGGCGATCCCGGCGTGGGCCGCCGGCCCGCCAGGCCAGACGTCCGTCACCACCACCCCCTGCGGAGCGGCGAGGCCGAGGCTTCTCGCCATCTCTCCGGTCAAGGCCTGGGCCTTGAGTCCAAGCCAGGGGCGGACCACGGCGTGACCGCCGCCCAGCGCGGCATCGGCCACTTGCCTCGCCATAACCGCGGGAATGGCGAAGCCGACGCCGGCCGAGGCGCCCGAAGCTGAAATGATCGCGGTGTTCACCCCGATCAGGTCTCCAGCCATGTCGACCAGGGGGCCGCCCGAATTACCGGGATTGATCGCCGCATCCGTCTGGATGAACGAGGAATAGTTGCTGATCCCCGTGTCAGATCTGGCGAGCGCCGAAATGATGCCGTTGGTGACGGTCTGGCCAACGCCGAATGGATCGCCAATCGCCAGCACCAGGTCGCCGACCTGCGGTTGATCGGCGGCATCGATCGGGATGATGGGCAGGCGCTCACCCTTGGTCTCAATCTTCAGCACTGCCAGGTCCGCACGTGAATCATCGAGCAGGACCGTCGCCGGCCATTCTCGCCGGTCCGAGGTGACGACCATAATCTCCTGCGCGCCGGCGATGACGTGATGATTGGTGAGGATGACGCCGTCGGCGCGGATGATGGTGCCCGATCCCAGGGATTGCTCTGTGCGCTGGCCGGTCTGGCCAAACATTCCCCAAAATGGGTCGACGGCCTGGCGAACGACGCGCTTGGAGTAGACGTTGACGACGGCCGGCGCGACCCGCTTCACGATCGGCGCGAAGGAAAGCTGCATCGACGCGGCGTCGGCTGGAACGCGTCTCGGCGCCGGCAGGGGCTCCTGGGCCAGGGCGATCGTTGAACAACCGAGAATGACGAAGGCGAGGGCTGCGGCTTTTCCGTTCATGGTCGATCCCGAATGATTGCAGGCGGATATATCCGGGCCGGCTGGATCGAAAAAAAGGCGCCGGCCAGCTTGTTTGCGCCACCAAGCTCGGCCTTGCCGTCAGGCTTCGGCGGCCTGCGTTTCGATGGGCTTGGCGACTCTGAGTGAGATCAGGAAGCCGAGGGTGAGCAAAGCGACTGAAATCAGGATCGACCCTCCCGAAAGGTGGAGGGTGGAATCGTTGCGCACCAGCCAGGCGAAGGTG
>DASXGB010000261.1:0-9797 GCA_036489325.1 Caulobacteraceae bacterium | reverse complement strand
TCGAAGGCAGCGTGCGCAAGGCCGGCAACCGTGTCCGGATTTCCGCCCAGCTCGCCGACGGCGTCAGCGGTGACCAAATCTGGGCCGAGCGTTGGGATCGGGATCTTACCGACATCTTCGCCCTGCAGGACGAGATCAGCCAGGCCGTTGTCGCGGCACTGAAAGTGAAGCTTCTTCCGCAAGAGAAGAAGGCGATCGCCAAGCGCGGCACCGACAACGTCGAGGCCTATGATCTCTTTCTGATGGCGCGTCGGCACTACCTGAACCAATCGGCGAAGCGCTGGGAACTCACGATCCGCCTGTGTCAGGGCGCCATCGAACTCGACCCGGCCTACGCCCACGCCTGGGCATTGATGGCCATGGTCAAGGCGGGACGGAGGAACGCCTACAACAGGGGTGAGGACGATGGGTGGGCGGAGGCCGAGCGGGCGCTGGCGCTTGATCCAAACCTCGCCGAAGCCCACGCGGCAAAGGCCAAGGTGCTGATCGATCGGGGCGCGTTCTCAGAGGCAAAAATAGAAGTCGACCTCGCCCTGGCCCTGGACCCTGATTCCTGCGACGCGCATCGCAACGCCGGGGGGTGCGCCATCATGGATCGACGATTCGCCGACGCGATTCGCCACTTCGAAATCGCCAGCGCTGCTGACGAGCAGGACGGCTCTTCGCCCTTCATGGCGATGCAGTGTTACGAAGCGCTGGGCGACCACGAAGGGTCAAAGGCTTGCGCGCACATGGCGGTGGAACGCCTGGAGCGGGCGATCGCCCGGGAGCCCGACAATGGTTCGCTCATGGCGTTGGGGGTCGGCGCCCTGGTTGTGCTGGGCGAGATCGATCGCGCTCGGGACTGGTCCAGACACGCCATCCTCATCGATCCCAAGGACGGGAACCTTCGCTATAACCTCGCCTGCGCCATGACCCGCCTCGGCGACGTCGATCACGCCCTGGAGTATCTCGAGGCCGCCTTTGAGCTTGGCGGGAACGCGCTCGTGACCTGGGTCAGGGAAGACGCGGATCTCGACCGCCTGCGCGACGACCCCCGCTTTCAGACATTGATGGAAACCGCAGAAACTCGGTTTGCCGCCAGGGCCTGACGGGTCACGCAGCGGCGCGAAGACGGGGCGGCCTTGACGGGGCGCGGGCCGCTCGCGCAGAACCGCCGCACTTCAATCCCATCAACAGGACGGCGGCCCATGGCGGACATCCGGTTTGACGACAAGGTGGCGATCGTGACCGGCGCCGGCGGCGGCCTGGGCCGCGCCCACGCCCTGGAATTGGCGAGGCGCGGGGCCAAGGTGGTGGTCAATGACCTGGGTGGCGCGGTGGACGGCTCTGGCGGCTCATCGGAAGCTGCGGCTCACACGGTTGCGGAGATCAAGGCCGCCGGCGGCGAAGCCATCGCCAACGGCTCGTCGGTGACCGACGATGCCGGCGTCGCCCACATGATCGCCCAGGCCATGGACGCCTGGGGGCGCATCGACATCCTGATCGCCAACGCCGGCGTGCTGCGCGACAAGTCCTTCTCCAAGATGGAGATCGCCGACTTCGAGTTCGTCCTCGACGTCCACCTGTTGGGCACGGTGAAGCCCGCCAAGGCCGTCTGGGAGATCATGCGCCAGCAAAACTACGGGCGGATCGTGGTCACCACCTCGTCCACCGGGCTCTACGGCAACTTCGGCCAGACCAACTATGGCGCCGCCAAGCTCGGTGTCGTGGGGTTCATGAACACCCTCAAGCTCGAGGGTCAGAAGAACAACGTCCACGTCAACGCCATCTGCCCGGTGGCCGGTACGCGGATGACCGAGAACCTGATGCCGCCGGAGATGGTCAAACGCCTGGCGCCCGAGTTCGTCACCCCGGGCGTGGTCTATCTCAGCTCCGAGGAGGCGCCGACGGGGGTCATCCTCACGGCCGGCGGCGGGGCCTTCGCCATGGCCAGGATCTTCGAGACCGGAGGCGTCTTCCTGGGCGACCACGCCAGCGTCGAGAGCGTGCGCGACCATTGGGCCCAGATCTCGGACGAGAAGGGCCAAGCCGCCTATTTCGGCGGCGGCGAGCAGACCCAGAAGTTCTTCCGCCGGATGACGACCGCCTAGACGCTTCCATCCGGCGCCGCCGCAATCTTTGCTTGCGCCTGCCTCGGTTGCGGTCTCTGTTAGTTCAAACGCCCGTTGGAGGCGTGAAACGGAAATGCCCAGCCCAGGACCTCCACCCTAGTGACCACGGCGCCTTCTGCCTCCCGCCTCAGCCTTCCCCGCCTTCTCGCTTTCAGTCTGCCGGGATTTTCAGTCGGCGCCCTCGCCGTCGCCCTGACCGTCTACCTGCCGCACTACTACGCCGCCCACTACGGCCTGGCGCTGGCCGCTATCGGCGCGGCCTTCGGTCTCATCCGTTTCGGCGACATGTTCGTGGACCCGCTGATCGGGGTGGCCATGGACCGCACGACCACACGCTTTGGCCGCTACAAGGTCTGGCTGGCGCTCGGCGCTCCGGTCCTGATGCTGGGCGTCTTCATGCTATTCGACCCGCCGGGCGGGGTGAGCGTGGTCTACGTGGCCGGCTGGCTGCTGGTCTATTACCTTGGCTTTTCGCTCCTCGCGCTCTCGCACAGCTCCTGGGCGTCGGTGATCGCGGCGAACTACCACGAGCGGTCGCGGACCTTCGGATCCATCCAGTTCGTCAGCATTCTGGGCGCGGCCCTGGTCCTGGCGGTGCCGGTCCTGCTGGCCCAGAAGAACGGCGCCGGCGGCGCACGCGATGTCCCAGCCATGGGGATTTTCATCGTTATCGCCATTCCCGTCGGCGTTTTCACGGCACTGGCCTTCACCCGCGAGCGAATCGCCCGCGATCACCACGCCGTGCGCTTTACGCTGCGAGACTACTGGGAAATGGTGTCCCGGCCGGACATGCGGCGGATCATCATCGCCGACTTCTGCCTGGCGCTGGGGCCCGGCTGGATGTCGTCGCTCTATCTTTTCTACTTCCACGACTCCCGCGGATTCACACTCAAGGAAGCTAGCGGCCTTCTCTTCATCTATATCGCCGCCGGCGTGCTCGGTTCGGCGGGTTTGGCGGCGCTGGCCCAGAAGCTCGGCAAGCATCGCACGCTGCAAGTCGCCAGCACCGGCTATTCCCTGGGCCTGATCTCCATTCAGCTGCTGCCAAAAGGAGTCTTTCTCCTGGCCGCCGTGCCCATGTTCTGCCTGGGCTTTCTGGCCTCTGGCTTTCCCCTGCTTGACCGGGCCATGGTGGCCGATGTCGGCGACGCCGTGCGGCTGGAGAAGGGCAAGCAGCGCACGGCCCTGCTCTACGCAATGATCTCCACGACCCAGAAGCTCGCCAGCAGCTTCAGCATAGCCCTTTCCTACACGCTTCTGGCCGCCATCGACTACCAGGCCAAGGAAGGCGCGGCCAACAGCGCCGCGGCGATCCACGGAATGGAGTTGGTCTACATCCTTGTGCCCATCGTCTTCGTGATGCTCGGGGGCGCCTGTTTCATCGGCTACAAGCTCGATTTCCGCCGCCACGCCGACATTCGGGCCCAGCTGGAATCACGGGACGCGGAACTCACCCAGGCGCCGATCCTGGAAAGCCTGGGAGGCGACCATGGCGTAGCAACGCGGGTCGCCAATTCGAGCTGAAACAGGAGGCGCGGCTATGAGCTCCGCCACCGAACCCCGCGTTCCGTTTCCGACCATCTTTGCCTTCGCCATGCCAGGCGTTCTGCTGGCGGGCGTGCTGTTGGTCTACGGCGTCTATGTTCCGAGATTCTACGCGGGCCTGATCGGCAGCCTGGCGGTGGTGGGCGGCGCGATCGGCGTCGTGCGCCTGGTCGATGTGTTCTTCGATCCGTTCCTCGGCGTCGCCATGGATCGCACCAAGACAGCGGTTGGCCGTTATCGGCCGTGGCTCATCCTGGGCGCGCCGATTCTGATGCTGGGGCTCTACAAGGTCCTGCTGCCGAAGGGCCACGTCGGCGGCGGTTACCTGATCCTGTGGATGCTGGTCAGCTACCTCGGTGTCTCGATGCTGACGCTGGGGACCGCCGCTTGGACGAGCGTGCTGGCCGTCACTTATGATGAGCGTTCGCGGGTCTATGGCTGGACCTTGGGCCTGGCCGTGATCGGCTCGGACATCCTGCTCCTCTTGGGCAAGTTCACTCACGGGGCGATCACGCTCGGCAAGGCGGCCAGCATGCCGGCCATCGGCATGATCCTGGTCGTCGCCACGCCGATCGCGATTCTCCTCTGCGTGCTCTTCACGCCAGAGCGGCCGGCCGGACCGCGGCCGCGGTTCAACGTCAGGGATTACGGGAGCGCGATCAGCCGCCCGACCATGCTGAGATTGATTGCGGCCGACCTGCTGCTTTCGCTCGGCACGGGCACCACCGGTCCGCTGTATGTCTTCTTCTTCCACGACGCCAAGGGCTTTTCGATCGCCGACGTCGGCTTCCTGCTCATCTTCTACATAGGCGCAACCCTCTTGGGAGCGCCGTTCTGGGGACGCGTGGCCAGATCGATCGGCAAGCATCGCACGTTGCAGATCGCCTGCGTCTGCTACGCCGTGGCCCAGGCAACCCTTATGGCCCTGCCGCGGGTCTGGCCCGGCTATCATCTGGCGGACATGGTCCCGACCATTCTGGGGATGTTCGCCGTCGGCTTCACCGCCAGCGCCTTCCTGTTGCTCATCCGAGCGATGGTCGCCGACTACGTGGACGAGGTGCGTCTGGAGGGCGGCCAGGACATCACCAGCCTGCTGTTCTCGCTGGTCACGACCACCAGCAAGATCGGCCTGTCGATCACCACCCTGTTCTCTTTCTCGATCCTGGCCATGGTGGGCTACAACGCCCGGGAAGGCGCGGTGAACACGCCACACGCCATTTTCGGCCTGGAGATGTGCTACCTCTTCGCGCCGATCGTTCTGGTGTTCCTCGGCGGAGGCCTCTTCTTCGGCTACAAGCTCGACGCCCGCCGCCACGCCGATATCCGCGCCCAGCTGGAGGCGAGCGACGCCGAGGCCGCGCCTAACCCGGACATCCTATCAGCTGACGCCTCGGTGGCCGAGCGGGCCTGAGCAGAGCCTTCAGCAGGAACCTACCTGATACCAGGCGACCGCGAGGGCGCCTGGATGCAGCTTCATGCACGTCGTGCCGCCGATCGAAGCCCTGTAATAAGCGCCGCCGCTCACGCCGATCTTTTCCGTCCGATCGATCGGGCCCCAGGGCTCGAGGGTCAGGTAGTAGTGAGGGCCGCCGCGCCCTGTCCAACTCATGCTCTTGTCCTGAATGACGGTCTCGAACACCTGTCCGGCCGATGAATCGAACACTCGGTTGACCAGAGTGATCGCGCCCCAGCCGAGACCGGCGGCATAGGCGCCGACGAAGAGGCCAAAGACGATCGGATTGGTCACGGGAGCGGTTCTTGGCATCCAGACCGCGACCAGCATGCCGGCCGCCGCCGCCACCACGGCGACCAGGCCGGCGATCTCCGGACGAACGAAATGAGCGCCGGTTCCGGCTACGGCCAGGGCCAGGACTGGAATGACCAGGATGAAGTTTACGACCTGTTGGGTCGAGTTCCTCAAGGTGATCAGGAACGCTTGCGGTAGCCGTTCGATGAGCCCCAGCAGCACGAGCTGGGTGATGATCGCCGCGATGGTGAGCAGCTGCGCGGGGCCCTTGCCCACGAGCAGAATGAAGATCGGGAGGGCCGTGCCGAGCGCCGTCAGCCCGTAGCCGATCCAGCGGATGGAGAAGAGGTCGAGCGGTCGCGCCGGCGAGGGCGTTTCGACGATGCTCATGGCATCCCCCAGATCGAATGTCCGATTCTCCGGCGCTTCGCCCGGAGCGTCAACGATCTGGCGAAAGCCTGGCGGCCATCTCCGTAAAGACGGCGGCCGCAGGATGGTCCGGCTGGGACGCGACAACCGGCCGGCCTGAGTCGCCGCCTTCACGCAGCGCAATGTCGAGCGGCGCCTCGCCCAGGAATGGAACGCCCAGCCGGGCCGCCTCTCGCCGCGCGCCGCCCTCGCCGAAGATAGGTACGCGGTCGCCGGACGCGTCGACGAACCAGGCCATGTTCTCGACCACGCCCAGGATGGGCACAGGCGGGTTCATCTTGCCGAACATCGCCGCCGCGCGGCGGGCGTCGATGAGGGCGATCTCCTGCGGCGTCGAGACGATCACCACCCCATCGACGCAGAGTTTCTGCACCAGGGTCAGGTGGATATCGCCGGTTCCGGGCGGCAGGTCGACCACGAGAATGTCGAGCGGCTCGGCCTCCGTCCCCCAGCGGACGTCCTCGATCATCTGGCGTACGGCCGAGGAGGCCATGGGCCCTCGCCAGATCATCGGCGCGCCCTCATCGACGATGAAGCCGATGGACATCACCTTGAGACCCCAGGCTTGCAGCGGCTCGAGCTTGCCATCCTCGAACCTCGGCTGCTCGTCCACTCCCATCATCCGCGGCGCCGAAGGGCCATAGATGTCGGCGTCGAGCAGGCCCACCGAGAGGCCCCTGGCGGCCAGAGCGCAGGCTAGGTTCACGGCTACGGTCGATTTGCCGACCCCTCCCTTGCCGCTGGCCACGGCGACCACCCGGCGGACATTCGCCAAGCGCTGCGGCGGCGGCATGGCGTCTCGCTGAGCGCGAGGGTCGGCAGAGACACGCGCGCCTTTGCTGACCCGGACGGAGCCGGGTTGTTGCGGCGCTCCCTGAGGGCCGGCCTTGGACGCAGCCGTCAGCACCACCTGCGCCCGCTCGACGCCGGCTACGCCCTTCAACGCAGCCTCGGCCTCATCGCGCACCGGGGCGAAGAGCGCGGCGTCTGCGCGCGCCACCTCGAGCATGAAACCGGCCCGCGCCTCCTGCACCACCAGGCCCTGAACGAGGCCGGCCGACCACAGGCCCTGGCCGCTTTTCGGATCGATCACGCCTTCGAGGGCGGCGATCACTTGGGCCTTGTCGGGCAGGCTCACGCGGGGGGCCTCTGTATTGCTTTGCGCATCGCTCAGTCTCATATCCGGATGCCGGAGCGGTAGTGCAAGCTCCCGGCGCGACCGGGAGCATCCCGAAGGCTACCTCATGCCCTGGAACGACAACGCCAATCCAGGCCCCTGGGGCTCCCCTCCCAGCAGTAACGAGGATGAACCGCGGCCGCAGCCCGGCCGACGTCCGCCATCGCCGCCGCCGCCGCCGCCGCGTCCGGATTTCGGCGAGGTATTCCGGCGCGCGCGCGCCGGATGGAGCCGCCTGGCCCGCAACCGCCGAGCCGACCGACTTACCGGACGCATCATCGGCCTTGGCGGCGCAGGCGCCGCAGCGCTTTGGATCCTTTCCGGTTTCTATGTCGTCCAGCCCTACGAGGAGGCGATCGTCACCCGCTTCGGGGCCTATGATCGCGCGGAGACCCCGGGTCTGCGCTACCACCTGCCGATTCCGATCGAACAGGCCGAGCTGGTGGACGTCACCAACGAGCAAAAGCTGGTCATCGGCGCCGAGGGCGGATCTGAGGCGCCGGGCGAAAGTCTGATGCTGACCGGCGATGAGAACATCATCGACCTCAGCTTCGCCGTTCAGTTCCACGTCGCCGATCCGGCGGCCTGGCTGTTTCAGGTTCGCGATCCGGAAAACACGGTTCGCGCCGTAGCCGAAAGCGCCATGCGAGAGGTGATCGGCCACAGCGAACTCACCTCGGTCCTGACCAATGGCCGCAGCGCGGTTCAGGCCCAGACGCTTGTGCTGATGCGGCAGATCCTCAACCGCTATCACGCGGGCGTCTCCATCGACGCCGTACAGATTCAGAACGCCAGTCCGCCGGCTGAGGTGGTTCCGGCCTCCCAGGACATTGCGCGCGCCAGCCAGGAAGCGCAGTCGGCGATCAATTCGGCCAACACCTACGCCAACAAGGCCGTCAACGAAGCCCAGGGCACAGCGACCAAGGTCACCCAGGCGGCCGCCGGCTATCAGGAACAGGTGGTGCATGAGGCCAATGGCGAGGCCTCGCGCTTCGACCAGATCTACGCCCAGTACCGCCGCGCGCCGGCCGTCACGCGCGAGCAGATGTACATCCAGACCATGCAGGACGTGCTGGCTCACGCCCACACGGTGATCATCGGAACCAAGGGCGCCACCGCGCCGATCATCCTTCCGTCGCAGGCCTTCCAGTCGCCGGAAAGCGCGCCGGCGACTCCGAACCCGGCGCCCACATCAGCCAACCCGGGAGGTCAGCCATGAGGCGGCCCTGGCTGATTGGGTTGATCGCGTTCGGCGTGGCGGCGATCGTGCTGGCCAACACCTTCTTCATCGTCGACCAGCGCCAGCAAGCAGTGGTGGTGAACCTTGGCGAACCCGTGCGTGTGATCAATACGCCGGGCGCCCCTGATCCGGGCCTGAAGGTAAAGCTCCCCTTCGCCGAGTCAGTGGTGGTGCTCGACAAGCGCAACCAGGCGGTCGAAGCGGCGCAGGAAGAGGTGATCTCGTCCGACCAGCAGCGGCTGGTTGTCGACGCCTTCATGCGTTACCGCATCTCCGATCCGCTGGCCTTCTACCGGACGCTTATCAACGAGGCGACCGCCAGGGACCGTCTGGAACCCCTGATCAACTCGTCGCTGCGCCAGGTGCTTGGCGGGGCGAGCGCCGCCGACATCATTTCCCGCCAGCGCTCGGCGCTTATGGAGAAGGCGCTGGACGATATCCGCGCCCGCGCCGCCGCCGCCCACCTCGGGATCGAGGTAGTGGACCTTCGGATCAAGCGCGCCAACCTTCCGGCGGCGAACGCCGGGGCCGTCTATCAGCGCATGACCTCCAGCCTTCAGCAGCGGGCTGCGCAGATCCGCGCCGAGGGAGAGGCCTCCCGGCGGGAAATCGTCGCCAACGCCGACAAGCAGGTAACCATCACCCTGGCCAAGGCCAACGAGCAGGCCTCGGCCGTGCGCGGCGCCGGCGACGCCCAGGCCGCGCAGCTTTACGCCGCAGCCTATGGCAAGGATCCGCGCTTCGCCGCCTTCTACCGCACCATGCGAGCCTACCAGGACGCGCTCGCCCAGAAGGGAACCACATTGGTGCTATCGCCGGATAACGATTTCCTAAAATATTTCCGCCAGGGACCGCGCGCCCGGTAAATCCAGCTATGGCGCGGCGGGCGCCTTGATCTCCAGTTTCCACGCCCGGTCATCAACGAAATAGCGGCGCGCCGCAGCCTGCACATCCCCGGCCGTCACCTTGGCATAGTCGGGAAGCGTCGTGCGGATGATGTCCAGGCGCCTAGGATCCGCGATCGAACCCTCCAGTCTTAGGAGCCAATATTCGTTGGTCTCCATAGATTTCCTGAGGCCCGCCACGCGCGGGTTTCGCGCCCGCTCAAGCTCGTCTGCCGTGACGCCAGACAGGCGCATCCTGGCGGTGATGGCGGCCACGTCGGCGTAGAAACCAGTGATCTTTTGTGGCGGAATCTCTACGGCCGCGATGGCGACGCCATAGCGGGGAAAGCTTTCCGAGAGCGATACCTGCACCTCGGGGCTATAGGTCGCGCCTTCAGCCATCCGGACCTGGTCGATGACCCGATTGCCGAGCACCTCGCCCGCCAGCATGGCCGCGCGCGAGTCGAGCGTGTTTTCGTAGAAGTCGGTGACGGGCCAGGCGACGAACGCCATGGCCTGGTCCGCCCGGCCGCTGTGGGTTAGGACAATCGGCGCGGCCGTCGGAGCCGGGAAGGCGACCACATCACCATTTTCGGCGATCGGCGTGCGCTCCGGTCTGGCCGGCAAGGCTCCAAACGTGGCGGCGACCTCGTTGATCGCC